>JAKACA010000033.1 GCA_021796455.1 Actinomycetes bacterium | reverse complement strand
GACGCGGACTCGGACAGCGAGCCCGGCGACGGGTCATGTGCGCTCGGACCTCACCAGAGGATGGGGAACGAGCTACCGTGCATGCCTCCGCCGGGTGGCCCGAACCAGCCCCAGTTGCTGGTCTGCCCGAGCCGCCAAGCAACAGGCAACCGGAGCCAGGGACGGGCAGGAGGCAACCACCGCACGGGCGCACGAGGCACCCGCGACGCGGTGGCAGTAAGACCACAGTGCCTACCGGAAGCAAAGGACGCCAGGCGGCCCAAGACCGTTCGGGGCCACCCACTGGGCGATGTTCACTATCGCGCAGTGATTAGGAACGGTCCAGTTACGAAGCCTCGACGAGATCTATCTTGCAGCCGCGCAGGTCGTGGGAGCGGACCTGCGGGCTGTCCTCACCTACGACCGCCTGATGGCCGACGCCGCTGATGATCTTGGCCTGGCGGTCGAGACGCCAGGAGTGCTGGTGGATTAGAGCCAGTTCCGTTCGGCCGAAGCTCGGCTGCTACGACGATCTCGGGCGGGACCAAGACGCCTTGCTCGACTGGCCAGGATGGCGAGCGGTAGCCGCATCTGCCGCTATGTTAGCCGGGCCGGCGCCAGGCTGCCGATTGCGACCTCATGTCGCACCGAATACGAGTGACGTCGGTCCACACGTGAGGAGACCGTCGGTGCTCTTCGAGCCGTGAGCACCTGGTGGACGCACTCACTTTGGGTGGAAGGTGTCGCTTCGGGGGTCGACCCGGTCGACGTAGAGGATGCGCCCGTCCTCGTCGACCCAGCGCAGCTTGTACTCATCCACGGGACCAGCGGGCCCCTGCTTGCTTTTTGCCGAGCTCGATCCTCTGGTCGGTCGAGATAACTTCGAAGCATGGTGACGCCGTGCTCCTCTCGCGTGATGCCTATCGGTACTGGCAGTCGATCGACAGGACGACGCTCGGACGACTCAACCGCTTGTTCGACGACATCGTGCGCGACCCGCTGAGCGAGACCGGCAAGCCCGAGCCGCTCTGTCACGTCCTCGCCGCCATTGGTGCGTGCCGCGCCTTCCATCGCGCCAGAGACAAGGCCGAGCATGACCCCGGCCTCACCCATGCGTAGTAGGAGCTTCTCCGCCCCAGGCAGTACCCGGTAGCCCTCTGAGACGCCGATGTCGTCGGCCAGGTGCAAGAGGTACTGGGCGTAGAGCCGGCCGAGCTCGTCGTCGCTCGGGTCGCGGCCAAGCACAGCCTTGAAGGTGGCGCGCGCCACCTGCGGATCGGTCTCACCTGCTGAGCTGTGCTCACCGATATCGGCGGGGATGCCATACAGCTTGTCGAACGCGGCCTTCCAGCTGCGCGCGCCCGACCCACCGGTATGCACGAGGGTCTCGTCGACGTCGAACAGCACGACGACCGGCTTGGCTGTCTCCGTCAGCTTTGACGACTTCGTCGCGGGGGGCACCTCAGCCCTTTTTCTCGTCGTGTCCGCCGAAGCCTTTGCGCATGGCGGACAAGATCTTGTCGGCGAAGTCGTCGAGGCCCCGGGAGGCGAAGCGTGAGTAGAGCGCGGTGGTGAGCACCGGGGCGGGGACGCCTTCGTCGATCGCCGCGATTGACGTCCACCGCCCTTCCCCGGAGTCCGAGACCCGCCCGGCGTACTCCGCGAGATCAGGCGAGTCGAAAAGAGCGGTGGCAGTCAGGTCCAACAGCCAGGACTCGATGACGCTGCCGCGCCGCCACACCTCGGTGACCGCGGTGGTGTCGATGTCGAACTGGTAGTACTCGGGCTCTTCCATCGGGGCGGTCTCGGCGTCCGACGCGGCGCTCTTCTTGCCGGCATTCGCGTTGTGAAGGACGTTGAGCCCCTCGGCGAAGGCCGCCATCATCCCGTACTCGATGCCGTTGTGGACCATCTTCACGAAGTGCCCCGCGCCGTTGGGTCCGCAATGCAGGTACCCATGCTCTTCTCTTGGGGCCTTGCCGGTGCGTCCCGGCGTTCGGGGCGCCGAGTCCATACCGGGCGCAATGGTCAAAAAGATCGGCTCGAGGTGTTTTACCACCTCGGCCTCACCACCGATCATGAGGCAGTAGCCCCGGTCGATCCCCCACACGCCGCCACTAGTCCCACAGTCGACCAGGTGGATGCCCTGACTGAACAGCCCTGCGGCGCGGGTCATGTCGTCTCGGTAGTACGAGTTCCCGCCGTCGATGATCATGTCCCCCCGTTCCATGTGGGAGGCCACGTCTTCGATCGTCTTGCCGGTGATCTCGCCGGAGGGCACCATGACCCAGACCGCCCGAGGCGCCGACAGCTTCTCGACGAAGTCGGCCACCGAGCTCGCCCCGGTCGCTCCCGCTTTCTCGAGATCCTTGACGGCATCGGGGTTCACGTCGAAGACCACGCAACTGTGGCCATCGCGCATCAGGCGTCGAACGATATTGGCCCCCATCCGTCCGAGGCCGACCACCCCGAGCTGCATAGCGTTATGCGTTGGCATATCTGTTCTCCTTGGTCTCTCGTCCTGTTGGCATGTCGTCGCGCAGGTCGGTCCGTTGAGCTGTTGGTCCCGACTCATGAGTGATGTCCGTGCGTACTGGCATCAGTCCTCCGCTCTCTTCGCGTCGGGGAGCCATGGCAGCTGCCATGGCGGATGGCCTCGCAGGAGCTCGTCGGCCTCACGAGGGCCCCACGATCCGCTCCGGTACGGCAGGGGTGCGGGTGGATGGTCCACCAGCGGCTGAAGCACCCGCCAGGTCTCTTCCACCACGTCCTCCCGGGTGAACAGGGAGTGGTCGCCGATGAGCGCGTCATGCAACAGCCGCTCGTAGGGTTCGGGAGGGCGACCGAGCTCGGCCGCGAAGGGGAGGTCCATTTGCACGTCTCGCGACGCTCTGCCGTCGGCACCTTTGGAGAGCATCGCCAGGCGCAGACCCGGGTCGGGGTCGATCCGGATAATCAGCTGGTTGGCCTTGGTGTCGCGTGGCTCGTCCAAGAAGGACAGCCGTGGTGGGCGCCGGAAGATCACTCTCACCTCGGTGGCACGGGCCGCGAGCGCTTTTCCGGCCCGGATGAAGAACGGCACGCCCGCCCAGCGCCAGCTCTGTACTTCGAGACGCAACGCAACGTAGGTCTCGGTCTTCGAGCCCGTGGGCACGCCGTGAACCTTCGAGTACCCGGTGTACTGTCCTCGCACGCAGCGGGTCGGATCGACGTCGGCCATAGCCTGGAAGACGTCGGCTTTCCTGTCCCACAGCGCCCGGTGCCCGGGCCCGACCGGTGCCTCCATGGTGACGAGGGCGAGCACCTGGAGGAGGTGGTTCTGGACCACGTCGCGAAGCGCACCGACCGGATCGTAGAAAGCGCCTCGGTCCTCCACCCCGAAGTCCTCCGCCATCGTGATCTGCACGGCGGCTACATGGTCGCGGTTCCACACCGGCTCGAGCAGCGCGTTGGCGAAACGCAGGAAGGAGATGTCGAGGACGGGCTGTTTGCCCAAGAAGTGGTCAATGCGGAGGACCTGGTCCTCTCCAAGTACCTGGTGCAGCTCGTCGTTGAGGGCACGGGCCGAGGGGAGGTCGTGGCCGAAGGGCTTCTCGATCATCACGGTGGCTCCTTCGACGAGATCGGCCTGGCCGAGGCCGGCCACCACCGGTGCGAACAGCGCCGGAGGGATCTCGAGGTAGAACAAGGGCCGGGCGCAGCCCTCGAGCGCCTTGGCCAGCACCTTGTAGGTGGCGGGGTCTGCGAAATCGCCGTGAACGTAGCTGAGCCGGCCCGCGAGGCGATCGAAGATCTCGTCTTTCACCGGCTCTCCGGTCGCCTCGAGGGCGGCCCGCGCCGCGCCGCGCAGGTGATCGTCGGACAACCGCTCCTTGGCCACGCCGATGATCGGGCAGTCGAGGCGGCCGGCTGCTTCCAGGCGGTAGAGCGCCCGAAAGGTCATCTTCCTGGCGAGGTCCCCGGTGATACCGAAGATGACCAGGACGCCGGCTACCGGCGGCGTGGGCTCGCTCATGTGAGGTGCGCCCCCCAGGCGCTGGTCACGCTCTGGCCGGGTTCCAACGTGATCACCCCGCCGTCGCGCATGGAATCGATCGGGTATGGGTCGAAGACAGATCGGTTACCGACCTCGTAGCGGCGGATCCCGCCGACCACGTCGACGACGGTCGCTCGCTGGTCGTTGTAGGTGATCTCGACCTGGCGACCCGGCGGACAGTTCTCCAACGTTGCTCCTTTGCTCCTGGGCACATCTCGAGCACAACACTCGGGTCAGCGCCGCCAGGGTCTGGAGCAACGATGTCGCCGACTGGGCCACATAGCTCAGCCGGAACCGCTAACCACCGGCCTACCACCGGTGGTAAAGCGATGCAAGCCGGGCTCCGGCTTCCGATGCAAGAGAGTGAGGCCGCGCCCAGCACCGTCTGCTCGGTGCTCCTGGTGACCCAGTGACTACAACGGTTCCGAGTGAGCCCTCGACCCCGTTGTTGCGCTCCCGGTCGGTGGGGACGTACCTCCACTGCTGCGACCCTGGGACGACGACCCGTAGGTGCGGTAGTAGTCCTTCCATACCAGACGATGGACCGGGATCCATCGGGGGAGATCCCGGATGCCAGGGATGAAGGGAACGAATACCAGCCCGAGGGAGAGGGCGGTCATGATGGCAATGACCTCCACATCCCCGTTGCGGGAGGTCGACATGGGGGGGATCTGGTACCACATGACGTACAGCCACAGCCAAGGCTGTCCGGGCCACGACCCCGTCTCGTTCATCATGCCCCACTGATGGCTTTGCATCTTTTGGGCCGTGACGATCTTGTTCCAGTAGCTAGATGGCTGGGCGACTGCGGAGTCGCCGATGAAGAGGAGAGGGTTGGTGTAGTTCGTCGCGTAGAACGCCGAGTGGGCTATCAGCTGCGCGTCGAGGCCACCGGATCGGGCCATCGACAGCAGGCTCGCCAGCATGGTCCCGACCGGCCCGTAGTTGCCTGGTGGTACCTCAAGTTGCGAATCCACCATCGTCGCCTTGGACAGTGCACGGCCATAGGCCTGATCCCACGAGCGACGGGTCTGTTGGTCCGCGCTGCTGTAGCGCACGAGGGCTGCTTTCAGCGCCGGTTGACCCGAGACGGTGCCCAGTGGATCGATTACGAAGTCCTTGGCCGGGTCGATCGGGTCGGTCACCCCGATGGCCCGCTGGATCGACACCCCGTAGAGATCCTGCACCGAGCCCGACCCGTGGTTGTAGGGCGGTCCGTAGGTGGCAGACGTGCTGGTCCCCTCGAGCTCGGACAGAGCGATCTGGGTGAACCCGATCGGCTGGGCCGACGACCACGCCTGGAGAGTGACCGGCGGCACATCGGGCGAGGAGAACAAGATGGCCAGGACCGCCACGAGGAACACCACCACGACCAAAGCGATGGTGCCCTCCTTCAAGATGTCGTACCGGCGGTGGGGTCCTTTCCACGGGGCGGCCTCAGCCTCACGGTGTAATGCACGCCGCTGGCGGGGGCTCAGTGGGCCAGTCGTGTCGTCGGGCTGGCCCGGGCTTGCGCTCGACACGCTCATGACCCTGCCCCCGAGGTCGCCGCGTCTTCCACGGCCAAGCCAGCATCCGAGAAGTCCGGAGAGCCAGGTGATGACCTTGCTGTGCTCGAAACGGAGATGCTCGAAGCAGGCCCGTCAGGTTCGCCGAGATGCTCAGGCAGGGCTTCGATGGGGGGCGCCACCCCCCGCAACCGCACCATCACGATGTGTACGACGACGACGAGGCCGATCACCAACGGCATGACGACGATGTGGAGCATAAGAGCCTGGCCGAAGTTCATGGTGTTGAAGAAGGCTCCGATCCCAGCGCCGTTCATCGCATCCTTGGCTTCGAAGGCGATCCATTGGGAATCGAAGTTGGTCTGCGAGATGTAACCGGTGAAGCCCTCGAAGACCGAGACAAGGAAGGCGATCGCCCCGGTCATCCAGGTGAGCTGTCGGTTCCCCCGCCACGAGGCCATCCAGAACTTTCCCCACAGGTGAATGGCCATGAACCCGAAGAAGCACTCCACGCTCCACAGATGCAGCGAGTTCACGAACAGCCCGACCGAGCTGGTATGCCACCACACCGGGCCCTCGAGCGCCAGCACCGTTCCCGATGCGATGACGACGGTGAGGGACATGAGGGTGAGCACGCCGAAGACGTAGATCCACGACGCCACGTAGGCCGGTTGGCTGTCCGGCAGCATCTTGTCCGGGGGGAGATAGCGAAGCCACACGTTACGGGCCGTTGCCGTCCATAGGCCGGCCTCGTCTTCGTCCAGCACACCATGCCCGGCAGCGGGGGACGCGTCGCCGGCAGCGGGGGACGCCGTACCGGGACCGGCGACCGGAGCGCCGTCGGGCGCGCCATTGGTCGCTCGGTCGCGATGGGTTCGTCGGCTGTGGACGAACGGCAGGGTCAGCGCTAGGACGAACACGATCAACATGGCAACGATGACCAGAAGGTTCGCCAGGGAGATCAGGATGAACCCCCAGTGGATGTAGTAACCGGGGGGGTTCAGATTGATAATGGAGCCAAGTGTTGAATCGACTCCGGTCAGCGCGCTCACCGATTCACCACTTCGAGTGGTCGCTGATCGGCTGAGATCGTTTTCCGAGAGCGAGAGCGAGAGCGCGGTCCACGGACCGCCAGCACTGTTGCGCGCACCGGCATCTCTGTGGAGCCTTCCCCGTACGCAAGATCATTTGCTGCATCGGCAACTACATCCATTCTCGCTCGTGTGGGTCCAGAGCTAGGCCATTCATCCACCGGTCTCCCCGAAACGAACCACGACCAGCCGCCGGCGTCTTCGTGGCAGCTGATCTCGCCGATCGGATTTCGTTGGTTGCCGGACCTGACCCCCAGATGGCGGTCCCCCGGCAGGGCACTCAATGTCGCTCCATGCGCTCTTGCTCCTGGCGTCTCTCGAGCACCACGCTCGGGGTTCAGCGCTGCCAGGGTCTGGAGCAACGACGTTGCCGGCTGGGCCCCAATGCTCAGCCAGAACTGCTAGCCATCAGCTAACCACTGGTGACAATGGGACGCAAGCGCGGGTCGACAGCGGGAACGAGATCTGTCCTTCGGGATACCTGCGCCTCGGGTTGGACGAGCAGACGGTCGCTGACGTGAATCGGCCCGTGACCCCGCGGGTGACAGAGGCACGACCAGCGGCGTGGCGCGGTCGCAAGGCCAACCTCGATTCAGCCCCGAAGCGGAAAGTGGTGCCCGATCACGATTCCGGCGAACTGCACGGCGTCGAGGCTCGCCCCGCCGACGCAAAGGATCGGCCGCATCGCGTCCGACGGCGCACGCCCGGACGGTGGTATCGGTGTGGCTGGAGGTCACTCCTCGTCTGCGAGATCGACCTCTGGCAGGTCGCGCACCTCGTCCTTGGTGAGGTTGAGCTTGACACCGTCGTCGACGCCGCTCACCGCGCCGATCGGGATGGCAACCCTCTTCTTGCCCCACAGGTGCCCTTCGTCGAGGAGGACGTGGGTCACGTGATGATCGCTCGGGTCGACGACCAGTCCCTGCACCTTTCCGATGGGGCCGTCGGTGGCCTGCACGTGCTCGCCACGGCGCACCTCCACCTCACCGACTGGGACACGGTCGAAGATTATCGGCTGGGGACCAACACCCATGCCCATGCCCATTCCACCCATGCCCAGTCCGTAGTAGGGATGCGAGAGCATCTGGTCCTGCCCGTAGCCCCACTGTCCACTTGCTCCCGGCAGGAACTGGGTCTCTTCGGCGTCATCGAGGGCTTCGAACTGAGCCACGGTGCAGCGCAGGTGGATCTCGGCTCCAGCAGAGCTCACGAGATCGACCGGAACGAGGTGGCCCATTCCTTGGCGGTGCTTCGCCTCGACGACGAGATGGGTGAGGGCCCGGGCGATGGGGTCGACGACCACGCGTCGCAGCTCCCCGCAGGCGCCGTCGCTGCAAGACACGTCGCTTCCAATGGTGAACTCCGTGGTCTCGCTCACGATACGCCCCTCGCCATTCTTGGGTCTTGCAAAGCCGTCATGTCGTTTCCTTTCTGCAGTGGTCTATCGCCGATCGCAAGGCCGCGGGCATAGCTGTGTGACCACAGGGCAAGCCCGTTCTGCTCGAAGGAGGCGGGTTTTGGCCGGCCACCACCATGAGCAATACCCCTGCCTGAGCCGCGGAGCCTCGTCGCAGCCACGAAGGGAACCTCAGAAGGTAGGTACGGAGAGACGGTCGTTCGGCCCGTCTCCGAAGGGATGGTCAGCGGATCTGCCGAATACGGCCTGCAACGCCCCAGGCCCGGTCAGCCGTGAGGACTGGGGCGTCCAAGCGGACCCCGAGTGCCAGGCAGAGTCGGTCGGCGAGCGACAGGTCCTGACCCCGCTGCCAGCTCCTCGCGGCCCGTTCGGCATCGTCGATGGTCACAGGCTCGATGACGAGGCCATAACTGAGTAGCAGCGAACGGGAAAGGGCCCAGTCCCGACTATGGCCGCGGACCTTTTCGGCAACCTCGGACCAGTTTGCCGCGCCGCACACCCCTCCTGCTTCGAGGGCTGACTCAACCATTGCCGAGCCGTCTTCACCTTGGAGATAGGCCAGGAGCGCCGAGGCATCGAAGACGCTCACCCCCATGTGGCAGGCGATTATGCCGCGTCTTCGGCAGCTGCCGCGGCGCGGCGCTCGGTGAGCAGCTCGCCCACGAGGTCCAGCCCAGCCAGGTCGGCACGAACCCGGTCACGCAACTGCGCGCGCGTGAAAAGGACGAGGCCCACCGGCGTCTCGAACAGGACGAGCGGCTTGCCTTCGGCAAGCCCGGCGCGGTCGCGAACCTCGGCCGGGATAACGAGCCTGCCCCGATCACCCATCGTCACCTGATATATCCCACTCACGTCTTCAGAGTACCACTGGCTATATCACGGTGGGACGGGAGTAGAGGCTCGCGCCGATGGCTCGCAGAGGTAACGCCCTGGCCGAGATCGCCGAGGAGTCGCGGATTGCCGCACCCTCGTTCGCCACCGCGTGCAGTGGTCCGCCCGGAGCCTCCTCGCGCAATCTGGCGCGCCACGGGCAGCTCCTAGTGGGCGAAGCTAACTTTTGGCAGTATCCTGCCGAGCCACTTCGGCCGGTGCCAGCTGTGCCTCATCCCGATGCGGAGGAGGACCGGCAGCAGTATCAGCCTCACCACGAGGCCGTCGAGCCCGACCGCGATCGCGAGGATGACGCCCATCTCCTTTGGCGCAAGGGGGCCCGAGAGGGCGAAGGTGAGAAACACCGCGACCATCACCGTCGCGGCCGAGAGGACGACACGACCCGAGGTGCGCACGGATCCCACCATCGCGTGCTCGGGGTCGGGGTGGGTCTCGAACCGCTCCTTGGCGGCCGAGAGCATGAACAGCGTGTAGTCCATGGCCACGCCGAACACCATCGCGGCGAAGAAGAGCGGCGCCCATGCGTCGATGAACCCTTGAGGACGAAACGACAGGAACCCAGACAAAAAGCCATCTTGGAAGATGAGCCGCCCGATGCCGAAGGCTCCTGCGACTGAAAGCGAGGTGATGGCGACACCGAGCGCGGCGATGAGCGGCGCCTGCAGGGCGATGAGGAGAAGGAGGAAGCCCAGGATCCCGAGGAGGCCCAGCACGAGGGGAGTGTGCGACGCGAGGGTCGCTTGCAGGTCGTGGTTCTCCGCCGCGGCACCACCGACGAGTGACCCGCGCGGGAGGATCTTGCGCAGGTTGTCGATGGTCGCGCCGGTGGTCGCAGTCGACGGTCCGGTCGTCGGGACGACCTCGTCGAGGGTCCAGAGCGCGGCCGACGGACCCGGCACGGCGGCCGCTACCCCGGGCGCGTGAGCAAGAACCTCCATTGCCCGCGCCTGCTCCGCCCTCGGCACGAGCACCTGCAAGGTGCCTGGAGCACCTGGCCCGAAGGCGGCGACCACCTCGTTGTAGCCGACGCGCGCGTTCGCGCTCGCCGGGATGATCGTGATCGAGGGCATGTTGGTCCTCATGCCGATGACCGGGGCGGCCGCGAGCAGGAGCACGACCAGGGCGGCCACTCCGGCAGGGACCGGGTGGCGCCACAAGAAGCGGCCCCAGGCGTGGAGGATGCGATCGAGGGAGGCCTCCCCCGCAACGTGAGGTGTGCGCCGTAGGCGGATGGCGCCCTTGTTGACCCTCTCGCCGAGACGCCCAAGGATCGCGGGCAGCAAGGTGAGCGTCGCCGCGAGCACGGCGATGACCGACAGCATGATCCCGAGCGCCATGCTGCGAAACGCCGGGCTCGGCACGAGCAGGATCGCCGCCAACGATGCGAGCACTGTGAGAGCGCTGAAGGCGACGGCCTTGCCGGCGGTGTCGAGAGTCTCTGCGACCGAGGCCACCACTGCGGCCGAGCGATCAGGCTCGGCGCGCCGCCGCTCCAAAGCCGAGCGAAAGCGCATGACGAGAAACAGCGCGTAGTCGATGCCGAGAGCAAGCGCGAACATGAGGGCGAAGTTGAGGGCCCAGATCGAAACGGGCGTCAGCTCGGTAGTGAGCACGAGGGCGCCCGCGGCCACGAGCAGCCCCGCCATCGTGAGGAGAAGTGGCAGCCCTGCTGCCACGAGGCTGCCGAAGGCGAGGACGAGGATCACGATCGTGACCGGCCATGACAAGAGCTCGGAGCGGAGCATCGCGGAGCGGTTGGCGCTGTTGAAGTCGGCCCACAGAGCGCTGTCCCCGGTGAGGGTCACCGAGATGCCGGGCCGGGACAGCGCTGCAAGCGGGGCGCCAAGGGAGTTGGCGGCTGCGACCATGGCGTTCGAGTTGGCGGCCGCGCCGGCAGTGATGATGGCGGTGCGACCGTTGCGGGACACTGAGACTCCCGCCTGCGGAGCCTGCACCGAAGAAACCCGGGGGTTGCGTTTCAGAAGGTGCGTGACAGCAGCTTCCACCGCGCGGGCGCTCGGATCCGAGGAGATGGGGGCGTGTGCGTCGACGATCACAACCTGCAGGGCAGTTGCTCCGAGACCGGCAAAGTCCTTGCCGATGATGGCGCGGGCCTTCACCGACTGGCTGTTGGTGGCTTGCCATCCGGCGCCCGCGAGCGCACCTTCGACGCGGATGGCGAAGAAGCCGAAGAGGACGAGGACCACTGCCCAGCCTATGAGTACGTGGCGAAAGTGCGTGGCGGCCCAGGTGCCGAGCCGTGCGAACGGGCCGGGCCGGTGCCGCGCTCTCTCGTGTCCCTCTTTGGTCGAGCTCAGGCCCGAGGTGTCGGTGCCGAGGAGCCTGGCTGGGGTCGCTGTCATGGGGTCGTTTCCTTTGGCGGTCAAGTAGGCAGCGGCGACGCTGGCGCGAGAGGAACAGTTGCATATACCCGGGTGGGTATATGCAGAGTAGCAGAGCGTGAACGGGCTCACTTGCACACACGTTGACGTGAACGTACACTGTGGCATGAGCAGTAACGGAGCCGCCGCAGCGCGCCCCCACGGAATCGACTACAAGTGGGTGGCCCTCTCGAACACCACTCTCGGCATCTTGATGGCGGTTCTCAACTCCTCGATCGTGCTGATAGCGCTGCCCGACATCTTCCGCGGGATCGGGCTCAACCCGCTGTCGCCGGGCAACACGAGCTACCTGCTGTGGATGCTGATGGGTTTCATGGTGGTGACCGCCGTCCTTGTCGTGAGCCTCGGGCGGCTCGGAGACATGTACGGCAGGGTCCGCATGTACAACCTCGGCTTCGCGGTCTTCACCTTGTTCTCCATCCTCTTGTCGGTCTGCTGGCTGCACGGCTCGTCAGGGGCGCTCTACCTGATCGGGATGCGGGTGGGCCAGGGAGTCGGTGGAGCCCTTCTCATGGCCAACTCGAGCGCGATCCTCACCGATGCGTTCCCACCCGACCAGCGTGGTCTTGCAATGGGGATCAACAATGTCGCGCTCATATCGGGCTCCTTCATCGGCCTCATCCTCGGGGGCCTGCTGGCTCCGCTCGAGTGGCGGCTGGTGTTCCTCGTGTCTGTGCCCCTTGGACTGTTCGGCACCGTGTGGGCCTATCTGAAGCTTCGCGACACGGGGATCCGGCGCAAGACCCACATCGACTGGTGGGGCAACCTCACTTTCGCTGCCGGCCTCGTGGCGATCCTCGTCGGCATCACCTACGGCCTGTTGCCCTACGGGGGCCACACGATGGGTTGGACGAGCCCGTTCGTGCTGACGATGATCTTTGGCGGTATCGCCGTGCTTGTCTTGTTCGGGGTCATCGAGGCAAAAGTCGCTGAGCCGATGTTTCGGCTCAGCCTGTTCCGTATCCGGGCCTTCGCGGCCGGCAATGCCGCGAACTTGCTCGCGGCGCTCAGCCGGGGCGGGATGATGTTCATCCTCATCATCTGGTTGCAGGGGATCTGGCTCCCCCAGCACGGCTACGACTTCAACGTGACACCGCTTTGGGCCGGGATCTACCTGCTTCCACTGACGGCCGGGTTTCTTGTGTCGGGTCCGCTAAGCGGCGCGCTGGCCGATCGCTACGGGGCTCGTCCCTTCGCGACGGGGGGGCTCCTGCTTGCTGCCGCAGCCTTCGGCCTCTTGCAGGTGCTCCCGGTGAACTTCACCTACGCCGCTTTTGCCGCCATCATCTTCGTGTCGGGCCTTGGGATGGGCATGTTCGGCGCTCCGAACCAGACCGGAATCATGAACAGCCTGCCGCCCGACCAGCGCGGTGCCGGGGCGGGGATGACCGTGACTTTCATGTCGTCGGCCCAGGTGCTCTCGATCGGGGTGTTCTTCACCCTCATGATCCTCGGTCTCGCCGCGAGCCTGCCGGGGGCGCTGCTCCACGGCCTCACGGCCCAGGGTGTCGGTGTCGCTGTCGCCACCCGCATCTCACACCTTCCCCCTGTCGGCAGCCTGTTTGCCGCCTTCCTCGGCTACAACCCGATGGCCCAGCTTCTCGGGCCTGCCGGGAGCCACCTGTCACATCACAGCTTTACCTACCTGACGGGGCGGTCCTTCTTCCCACGGCTCATCAGCGGTCCGTTCGACCAAGGGCTGCACGAGGCGTTCGACTTTGCCTTCGGGGCCTGCCTGATCGGTGCCGTCGCCTCGGTCATGCGCGGCGGCAAGTACATCCACGGCCATCCGCAGCAGGTGGAGCCGCACGAGTCGGCCCAGCAGGCCATGGCGGAGACCCAGCTGGAAGCTCTCGTCGACTGAGACGGGAGGCGACGCCTGTCGTTGCTGTCGCCCTCGGTGACATGACGCCCTGAACATCCCCGGCCCCAAAGGGTTGCGCTGGCGGTCCGGCCTGCCCCGGCCCGCTCCCGGCAGCACCTTGCGGGAGCGAGCCTAAGATGGTATTTATTGCGAGCAGCTCGCAATACACCCAGAGCCGGGAGGGAGCGCCCACCCGGTCATAGTCGGGCGTCCCCGAGGAGTCGAGCGTGGCTTCAATCGATCTGCAGGGCCCTGCCGGTCCCTCTGGCGCGGCCACACCCGGTGGCCCGCCCGGGCTCGCGGCGGGTGAGCGCAGGCTCGTGCAGGTCTTCCATCTCTGGGACCTAGTGCCGCTCTCGGTCTCGAGTGTCGGACCGCTGTTCTCGGTGGCGGCGACCGGTGGGGTGATGGCCGCGCAGGCAGGATGGTGGACGCTTCCCGCCATCGCCGTGCTCGCCGTGCCATTTGTCATCTCTAGCTTCGTGTTTCGCCTCCTCAACCGGCATTTCCCGCATTCAGGGGCGTCCTATCACTGGTCGGCGCGCGTCATCGGGCGGAGCGCGTCCCGTTACCAGGCGTGGATCCTGGTCCTTGCCTACTTCCTGTCGATCCCCCCGATCGCCATCCCTGCTGGTTCCTACACGCTCGCGCTCGTCGCGCCCCACTACCGCGCTCCGGCCATAGTCCATCTGGCTGTCACGCTCTTTTGGATCACCTTTGCCGCCGTGCCACTGCTGCTTGGAGGTCGCCCCACGGCGCGTATCACCCAGGTGTTCTTCGCCGTCGAGATGGTGTCGCTCGCAGCCTTCGGCGTAGTGGGTGCGCTCAGCTGGCACCGACTTGCCGTGCCGATCCACTTCGGCGCGCCGCCGATCGGCGGGATCCTCATCGTCGCCGTGGTGGCTGCCACGATCCTCGATGGCTGGGAGATCGACAGCTATGCCGCGGAGGAGGCGCAAAAGCCCCGCGACGATCCGGGCCTTGGTGGGATCATCGGGGCGGTGGGTGCGCTGCTCTTCTATGCCGTCCTCTACCCGCTCATGTTGGGGGAGACGCCTCTGCACTCTCTCGCAAACTCGGTCGACCCGCTCGCTGTCTGGTCGCACAGGCTGGTGCCGGGGGCACCGTGGATCATGCTCATCCCGATCCTGCTTTCGACGGCAGGCGGCCTGTGGCTCACGAGCTTCATCCTCACGCGAGCGCTCTATGCCATGGGTCGAGAGCGCCTGATCCCGTCCGGTTTCGCAAGACTGAACAGGCGCCGTGTTCCCCACGTGGCCATTCTCGCCACTCTCGGCAGTGCGCTAGTCGTCGTCGCAGCGCAGCTGTTCGTGTCGTCGCTCAGCTCCTTTTTCGACCTCGTGCTCTCGGGGGCCGGCTTCTTCCTCCTGGCGGAGTTCTTCCTTGATTCGGTCACAGCCGGAGTGTTTCTCACCGTGGGGCACCGGCGACTTCCCGACGTACAGATCAACCCCCACCGTCACCGGCTGCTGCTGCTCGGTTCGCTTTTCTCTAGCGTGGTCATGGGAGCACTGCTCGTAGCTTTCTTCGTCTACGGGCCGAGGGCCGTCGGCGGGGGTGTGGACCAGATATTGGCCGTACTGCTCGTGCTCGGCGTGGCGTTTGCCTGGGTGACGAGAAAGCGCACGACTCCGTCCTTTGTCTTCACGGGCAAAGATGAAGCCGGGACGGCTGCGTCGGCCGGCACGGCCTGAGCGCCTCACGGTCCCTGTTTCGAGGGTGACTGTCTATTCGGAGCGTGACTGTCATTTTCGAGCGTGACTGTCGTACTGTGTGCGGAAACTGACCGCCGACCCCGGTGTCCGGTCACCCGCGGCACAAGGTTCTGTTATTCGAGGCTGTTGTAGCGGGCTTGGCCCTGTTCACACATCCTGGCCGGACCCTCCGGTGCCCGGTGCCCGGTGCCCGGTGCCCGGTGCCCGGTGCCGACACGGGGCGTCTTGGGCCAGAACGAAGCTGAGCAGGTCGGGCTGTGGCTACGATCAAGGCGTGCCTGGGGAGACCGGTCTCGGGTGGGAAAGACAGGCAAGGAAACGAGACTGTCGTTGGTGAAGGTCGGGTGGCGTCTGTGCCCGTGAGGCGGCGGATGCGTCGAGGACCTCGGAGGCACCTTGGGCGAGCCGCCTTGCTCTGCGTGATCCTTGCTGCCGGCGCGGCTCTGGCGGCGTGCGGCGGCTCGGGATCTGCGTCAGGGAATTCCACCCAGCCGACGTCCTCCACCGAAGTAACCCCGCCCGCCGGTACCGGGTCAACCGGCAGCGGTGGCAGCGGTGGCAGCGGTGGCAGCGGTGGCAGCGGTGGCAGCGGTGGCAGCACTGGCGGCACTCCGACCACGGCACCCGCCAGCGGTACTTCGTCGCGACTCGATCTCTCGAAGCTCGGATCGCTCAGCGACTACACCTTTACCTTTCGAGACAACGGCTTGGTGATCACCGGCGCGGTGCATTCGCCCACCGACTGGCGAACCGATCAGCCGCTCGTCGTGTTGCACATTGCCGGCTTCACCTACGGCAAGCTTGGTCCTTACTGGTACAAGAATAAGGACAATCCTGCCAGTTATGAGGAATCGGCGTACCCGGCGACAGTCAGCGGTTTCGAAGGGTTCCTTTCGATCGCTGGGGCTAGGTTGACGAAAGGGCCGCCGTGCCGGCAGGCAGGGCTCGCCGGCCACACGTGGACGATCAAGACTCCCAAAGCCGCGTCGGGCATCCTCAGCGAGACGGCCTCCGCATGCGTGGCCGACAAGAGCGGTGCCTTGTTGGAGGCAAGCTTTGGCGCCAAGGGCAGTGCAGTTCCTGGCGCCTTGAAAGGTATTGGCTACTCATTCACTGTCGATTCGATCGGCACCGTCGCCCGGATCGCCGTACCGTCGCCCGTGCATTCCGCGTGATCAGCAAGTCAGCAGATCAGAGATGTCTCCGACGAAACTCGTCGCGCGCTCAGGAGCGAGCACCCGCTCAGGGACGGTCGCTCAGCGCCGGCCTGCCGGAGCTCATCGACCCGGAGGTGGCGCGACCTACCTTCTGCTGACGGTCTTTGTCGACGAGCTATCCAGCTCCGCGCCACTGTCTCCTCCTACGACGCCGGCTACATCGCTCTTGCCGAAGCCCTGGATTGCCCGCTCGTGACCCGTGACAAGCGTCTGTCGATGTCCACCGGTCCTGACGCCCGCATCGAGGTGCGTTGATCCTGGTTGGCAGACAACGTGAGTTGCCGAAGTGAAGCGGTCCTGAGAGAGCCCCGCCGATGAGACCCGACCGGTTGCCAGTCAGGAAGCGACGCCGGTGACACCGCGTACGTAGGCACGCCCGCGCCCGCGCCCGCGCCCGCCCACGGCCGGTGCTGCTGCCGCTGCCGCTCGTTCGATCCCGGCACGGGGACATCAAAGGCCCCAGTACGGGTCCTGTTCATGCTGACCAAAGACCGGCGGCTCTTGTGCGGTGGTGTTCTCAAAGACCTGCCGCCCGTGCCCTTGAACCGCATCGACTGCAGCCCTTAGAAGTGTTCGCGTCGCGGGACCGACGCTGGCCAGGTCGCCGTCACCAAAGTACGTGAGAGCCTTGAGCGACTCGGCCGGCTGGAACTGCCTTCCGAACAAACGGCGAGCACCCGCGAGACCCACGTGAAGTGGGACTCCGTAGTCCAGGAGAGCGGCGATGTCTGAGTAGTCCCTGGACTCGGCCCGCTGCAATATCACCTTGAGCTTGTGTGCCAGCAGGTCGGTCGGCGAAGCAACCGTCAGCACGCCGTCGTCGGTAGTGTCGGGTGGGACTAGGTACTCGACGTCCACGCCGAAGAAGGACAACTTCACGCCGTTCGTGGCGACGGCGAGTGTGTCTGGACCATCCTGCAGGACCACGCCGGACTCGACTACCGGCAGCACACGCCGCAGGGCATCCTTGTCGAGCGGGGGCTTGCCAAAGAAGTCGAAGTCAACTGACTCGCGGTTGCCGCACCGCAACGCAACGGCGGTGCCCCCGTACAACACCAGTCCGATCCCGCGCGCCGGGGCAAGGTGGGGCCAAAGTGCCCGCTGGGCTGGCGGGAGAGACTCCAGACGCGGCGCGAAGCTAGGCACGAAAGCACCTTGTTGGCATGGGCGGCGCCTCGGCCTCGAGAGGCACCACCCCGAGGCGGTAGTTCCAGAAGGACCAGGATTTCGGGCGAAACCAGCCCGCCTCGCTGTGTTCGAGGATTCTTCGCAGCACCGCCGCCGCGAAGGCGTCCTCGAGCGCGCACTCGTCGTCCCAATCACCGATGTCCATCACCTGAGCGATGAGCCTCTCGGGCCACCTGAGCGACTCCTCACCAGGCTGCCACCAGATGTAGTGCGTCAGTCCCTCGAGCAGTTCCTGCTGCTCAGGGCTTAGATTCACGCCATCCATTTTACCGCCCCGCCCACCCGCCCACCCGCCCCCTCGCCCGCTCGCCCCGCCCACCCGCTCGCCCCGCCCACCCGCTCGCCCCGCCCACCCGCTCGCCCCCTCGCCCCCTCGCCCCCTCGCCCCCTCGCCCCCTCGCCCCCTCGCCCGAGCACCCCGCCCGAGCACCCCGCCCACGACGCGCCCGGTGCTTAGGTGTCGTCGTCCTCCTTGAAGCTCTTCGATGCGGCCGGGTACAAAGACCGCCAGATGATCGGCGCGCTCTGCTTCCCATCGAGGAGGGCGAACACTGCCGCTCGCATCGTCTTGTCGTTCGTTGCAGCGCTGAGCGACAGAGAACCGAAGAGCACGTGAGACCTGGTCCACGGAGAGTCCGGGGCATCTGGCCGCTCCAGCGCGAGGACTCAGTCGTCGACCCGCCGCTGCGCCCACCTCGCCTGGCCCGGCACGAACGATCCCTTGCTGGCGACCTGCCAAGTCTCCCCGTAGGCGAACTTGATGCCGAGCGTTCCGTCGACCTTGTCGTAGATCCTGAATGGCTCAGGAGGAAGTGGTGGAGCGTAGGCCATCTGGCCGTGCTCGGCATAGTGGAAGAACTTCGGCAGGGGTCTGCTGACCGGACAGGGTGCAACGGCCATCCACCCGACGGATCCAGCCTTCACGGCGACCGAGGAGTCGCTCCGCGTCGCCGACCCGTCGTACTGGGCGACCAACGTCGACGCTGTCGTCGGGGTGGTCGTCGATCCGAACTATGACGGCGTCCGCATCCCACGGGTCCATATCCCCGAGCTGGACGGCACGGAACCTGGAGGCAGCAGGCTTGAGGTCCCGTACGAGGCAGCGAAGCGCGCAGGCGGACTGATGTCCGCCCCGACTCCCGAGCGGCTCACCCTGAGCGTCGAGGAGGCGGCAGCGATCCTGAGAATCAGGCGGGCCTTCGCGTACGAAGCCGTACGGCGCGGTGAGATCCCCTTCATCCGGATCGGTCTGCGCATCCTCGTTCCGCACGCTGCGCTGAACCGACTCCTCTCGGCGACCGCGCCTCCCTCGACCGGAGAATGACGGTGCGAGCGTCGTGCTCCGCGATGCACCGTACGTGCGTCAGCGAGCACTTGGGTCGCTGATCCTGGCCAAGAAGATGGCCGGTGTCCACACCGGGTGCTCCGGATTGTCGAGTACGAGCAGATCGCGGTCTCCGGAGACAAGTACATCGACACCAGCGGATCTGGCAAGGGCGACGAGAAACTCGTCGTCTTCATCGCGCACGGCCCGGACAGCCGATGGCTGCGGGTCGGCGACCACCTCGGCGATCTGCCGCACGGCTGCCGTGAACTCCTCCGCCTCGCCCTTGGCGAGCGAGTCGGACAACCAGGGGCGGTGGAGAACTTCTGCGAGTTCATCGAGAAGCTGCTCGGAGACGACCATCGTCCAGTGCCCCGCAAAGGCAGTGGCGAGGATCCGCCCGCACACGCCACGCGGGGTACGAGCCGCCGAGACGAAAACGTTGGTATCGAGGACCGCCCTGAGCCGTACAGTCACCCCGCAGCGCGGCTCCGACGTGCCCGGCGTACGTCACGCACTTCCTTCACGGCCAACTCCATCGTCTCGTCGTCGGACAGCTCATCGGCTCCAGGACGACGTGCCAGGCGGTCGAGCAGGTCGTGGAGGCTCGCCTGAGCTTGCTCCGCTCGGTGCTCGTCCACGAGGTACGCCCGAAGAGCCTCCTCGACGAGCGCGCTCTCACTCCGGTGCGTCGCCGCCGCCGTCAACTTGGCGGCAGTGAGCACCTCCTCGTCGAGATAGTAGGTGGTCTTGCGCTTACTCATAACTCTATGATGCTCATACGGCGTCATTCCGTCAAGACGCCGGTCGCGCTCCTGCCCTGGCTGGACACGAGAGATCCATCGCTGCAGCCAGTGACCACCACGCCTCGGAGCGGTAGGCGTCGGCGCTGCTGGCCCACGGGAGACAAACCCCTCTCGATCTTCGTATTGTCACACCTGTGGCAACCATCGCGACTGCGCGGTAGCGCGTTAGCGCCAAAGCGCGGTCGGTGTCGGAATCGAATGTGGATATCGCAGTCGTCAACCTGAAGTGTGGGGTCGGGAAGACCACGACGGCCGTGCACCTCGCCGTAGGTCTCTCCCATCGAGGAAGCATTTTGCTCATCGACGCCGACCCATCGGGCTCGGCCTCCAAGTGGGAGCAGCTCGCCGGAACGCGCGCGTGCCGGACGATCGCCTACTCGAAACCCGACCTCGGATGCAGGCTGCCCGAGCTCGTCGGGGCCGCGCAGCACATCGCCATCGACCCCCTCCTGGATCGACGTCGTGACTGCAGTGGTCAACGACCCAGACGTCTACGTGCTCCTCACCCTCCTCGCCGGGTACCTCCACGAAGGGCTGGAGCAGGCTCGCCGCGTCGGCAGCGTCGGCTACTACGCCCGAGTTCTAACCCAGGCGACCCTTCCGCACTCCGACCCGAAGACGGCGATCATCGAGCGGAAGAACGGCGCGCTATCGCTCACCATGGCGGCGCCACCGAGCGTCGGTCCTCCTTGTGGCTCCATTCCTCGGCTCCTCCTCGCGTGGGTGACGACCGAGGCGGTCCGGACCAAGAGCCGAGAACTCGTCGTCAGTAGGTGAGGATCGAAAACGCCAGGCTCGGGTGCGGCCTGACGGTGACGTAGCCCGCTTCGTCCTCGAGGGCTAGCTCCGCCGCACCGAACAAGTCCCTGGCGGTCGTCACGAACCGGGGTCGCTTCGCCCATCGCCGCCCGACCGGGTCTCTCCCGGCGCACTCGCACTGGGCGGCCGCACCCGGCGGCGGCGGCAGGCACTTCGCTGCCTGTCCGCGCAACCCCTGGCAGCGGCAGGCACTTCGCTGCCGGTCCGCGCACTCCCTGGCGGTGGCAGCATGCTCACCATGGCCATAGCGGCTCAGCGATCCCCCAGGGTCGCGCTGTGCATCCGGATCGCGGTGAACGTGGTCGGGGCAGCCGGTGCGGCCTACTTTGCCCGTGCCAGCCTCGTGTTCTTCGCGCAGACGCACCGCCCTATCGGCGCGGTGTTCTTCGTAGAGCAGATGTGGTTCGTGGTCGCGTTCATCGTCCGCCGCCCGGCCCGCCTGGTGAGTCAGCGACTACGGGACTGGCTCCTTGCCTTCGGGGGGACCTTCGGTGGCCTGCTCTTCCGCCCGGTCGGCGCCCACCTGCAGTGGGGTGTCGAGGTTGGGCTCGGCCTCCAGTTGATGGGCCTCGCCATCTGCATCGTCTCGCTCGTTGCCCTCGGGCGCTCGTTCGGCTTCACCGCCGCGGACCGCGGTCTGGTGCGCCGCGGTCCCTATGCGGTCGTGCGCCACCCCGTGTACGCGGCCTACGTGCTGTTGGACGCCGGGTACCTGCTGCAGAGCCTTGCACTGAGAAACATCCTCGTGATGCTGTTCGCCATCGCCTGCAACATCGGCCGGGTGAGGGCAGAGGAGCGCCTGCTCACCTCGTCTGGGGAGTACGACTCCTATCGCCGCGCCGTCCGCTGGAGGTTGCTGCCCGGAGTCTGGTGAGGCCCGCTCGCCTGGCGACGTTAAGACGACGTTAAGTAGCCACTCCGCCTGCGTAGGGGCGCCGGTGCGTCCGTGGGTGGGTGGTTAGGACAGATAGGCCCCGACCAACCACCCGCGCCGCGATCCGGACCTCGGTAGCCGGCGAGCACCCCAAAGAAACCCGCCCCCTCTGCTGTCCCGCACGACTGTGACCGGCTCGCCTCGGTGCACAAGCCAACCACACGACTGTGACCGGCTCCCCTCAGTGCACAAGCCAACCACACGACTGTGACCGGCTCGCCCCAATGCAGGGCGCCAACCTCAGCGGAGCTGCCTACCCCCGGCGCGGCTGGCCCAGGGCCGCGATGCGCCTGGCTATGTCTCGCACCTGGCGCGCTCTCTCCGCCGCGGTGCGAAGCGGCTTGGTGACACGCCAGCTCGTGCTCGCCTCGATCTCCAGCTTCGTCTCGTGGTGTGCTGTCGCAGCCGCGATCGGAATCTGGGCCTCGGCCTGGCGAAGGGAGCGCTCGAGCTCCGCGATCCGCTCGGCGCTCGTGGCCGACTCCTCGGCTGCGAGCCGTCTGGCGGCTGCGAGTTCGTGAGCCGCGATCCGCCGTACTTCGTCCAGCTCTTCGGCAGAGATCCTGCGAACCTCGGCCAGCTCTTCGGCCGCCCGGAGCGACACCGCCGCTGCGGCTTCCTCGCTCATGCGGTGGGCTTCGAGCGCGAGGCGGCGTGCCTCTGTCGCCTCGGCCAGCGCGGCTCGCTCGCCATGGAGAGCGCCGTGCAGCCCACCGATCTCGGTACGGAGCTCTATCTCGAGCAGTCGCTTTTGGTGCAGCTCCCGCGCCTGTTCAACCAGGCGGCTCATGCCCCCAGCTGGGAGCAGGATCGGCTGCGCGTCGAGCGACGCGTGGACTGCGTCCCGAGCCGAGCGCCACTGGCTGTCGGAGTGATCGATGTGCGAGCCGTGCTCTGCGGTCCAGCGACGGTAGATCGAGGTGACCTCGGGCGTCTCGGAGACTCCACACCAAAGGGAGGCCCGCAGCACCACGTCCCAGTCCTCGAGAACCGGGAGCGTGGGGTCGAAGGTGAGGCCGAGGTCTGAAAAGCAGCTCCGAGGCACGGCCACCGAGCAGAACGGCGTCCGGTTCTCGAGCAGGTGGTCGACCAGGTCGAAGTGGAGTGCGAAGGGGCAGTGGGTCTGGCCCACCTGCCTGTACCCGAAGGAGGCGCCCCAGGGCTCTTCGGCGACGGGCTGGGCGGCGCACCCGGCGCGCACGACCGCGCCGGGGCGTCGCTCGGCCAGGCGCTTGAACTCGGCGACCCAGTGGGCAAGCGCGAGGTCGTCGTCGTCCAGGGCCGCGACGTAACGTCCTCGTGCTTGTTCCACCCCGACTGCCAGTGGCCGGCCGCGCCCGCCCCCGCCGACCCGGACGGCTCGGACCTTGGCGGCGAGCCAGGGAGGCACGCGGCCCACCACGGCACAGATCTCCGAGAAGACTTCCTCCGAGACGTTATGGCAGAGAAGGAGGACCTCGAAGTCTCGCTCGCTCTGGGCTGAAAGGCTCGAGAGCGTGTCCTCGAGGGTCACGAGATGCTGGCCCCGTGTGCGCACGAGGACGCTCAGGAACACTGGGTCCGCGACGGCCGCGCTGCTCGGCCCATCGCGAGGGGCTCCCGGTAGGTATGCCCGTATGAACTGGTTGGTGCGAGCCCCAGGCCCGGCCTGCTCTCGTGTCTGGAGAAGGAAGTCGTGCAGCGGCGTCCCCGAGGCGAGGGCAACCAGATCCTCGGGGAAGTGCTGGTCGCTCGGGTCGAGGATGAAGTCGTCGCGCGCGATCTCGCGCCAGCCTGCTCTGGCCATCTCCGCGTCGAGACGCGCGGGTGAGAACAGCGAGACGTGGGTGGAGTCGAGCAGTCCGGTGGAGGTCACGTCCCAGCGGCCGAGCAGCAGCTTGATCCCGATATCGGTGTGGGTGACGTTCGGGATGCTCACCACCAACGGGGCGGCGCTGTAGTCCTCCGCGAGGTCGTGAAGAGCCGAGAGCAGTGGTGCCGGCTCGTTCAGGTGCTCGATGATGTCGAGGGCGGTGAGTCCCGCAAGGGGCCGTCCTGCCAGGAGCTCGCGAGCTCGGAGGGCCGCCTTGCCGCTATCGGAGAGGTCGAGAGCACAGGTCTCAAAGCCACGCTCCGACAGGCTCGCGAGACCGTCCGGAGAAAAGTCGATGCCCACGTAGTCGTAGCCGAGCTCACGGACTGGCTCTGCGATGGCTCCGTACCCGCAGCCGATGTCGATGATGACGCCGCGATCTGGCCCAACCTTGCGAAAGAGCGTCACGACCTGCGCGTAGACGCTGCCGGGGGTGTACTCGAAGCGGTAGCGCTCGCTCATGCGGACCACCGGTGCGTTGCGTAAGCACCGTCGATGAAGCAGGCCACCCGGCCATCTGGATCGAGCGGCTCGGGCAGGTTGCCCTCTTGCTGGCGCCTGCGAAAGGCAGCAGCAGCTCGCTTCTGGGTCGGCGTCCCAGCGCTCTCATAGGCGGCGCACATCTGCTCGGCTCGCTCCGGCCTCGAGTACTTGTAGCTCAGCATCAGGTCGGCTTCGGTCGCGTAGTACTGCTCATGCTCGGGCACCGCGATCGCCCCCTCTGCCGTGACGCGCTTGTCGTGGAACACCCTCGCCCGGGGGATATAGCAACAGCTGTAGCCGGCCAGCCTGAGGCGCCAGGAGTAGTCGACGTCATCGCCGTGGAGGAAGAACGAGTCGGGGTCGGGTCCTCCGACTGCTCGCCAGGCACCGGCCGGAGTCGCGGCACATGCGAACGAGCTCCATGGAGTCGCTCCTGTCACTCGGTCGTACTCCTTTGGATGCTCGAAGGGGAGCTGGTGGGCCTCCGCTATCCCGACAGAGGCGTCGTCGAGCGCCTCGATAAGAGCCGAGACGGCGCCTGGTCCGACGGCGACGTCGGGGTTGACGAGCAGGACGACATCGCAGTCGCCCTCGTCGAACAGGCGAGCCTGCCCGCCGGCGTGGCCGAGATTCTGGCCAAAGGGCCTGTAGTGGACCTCGTCGATGCCGCCGGCCGCCAAGGTCGTGCGCAGCTCGGCCAGGCCGTTCTCCCCGACCGAGAGCAGATCG
>JAKACA010000226.1 GCA_021796455.1 Actinomycetes bacterium | reverse complement strand
GGGACCCGCGGATGCTCAACGACGGTGGCGCTCAACAGGTAGCCGGCGCCGCGGACGGTGCGAATGAGCGGCGGGAGCCCTGGCTGGTTGAGCTTGCGTCGCAGGTAGCTGACATAGACCTCGACGACGTTGGTCCCCGGGTCGAAGTCGTAGTCCCAGACCCGCGCGAGGATCTGAGAGCGCGAGAGCAGCTGGTCAGGGTGGCGCATGAACAGCTCGAGCAGCGCCCACTCCTTTGGTGCAAGATCGACGCGATGTCCTCCTCGCCACGCCACCTTGGTCAGCAGGTCGAGGCGCAGGTCATCCACGACCAGCTCGGTGGAGCTGCGCTGCTCGACACTTCGCAGCGCAGCCCGCACTCGGGCGAGCAGCTCGTCGAAGGCGAACGGCTTGGTCACGTAGTCGTCGGCTCCGGTGTCGAGACCGCGGACCTTGTCGGCCGTCTCGCCGCGGGCGGTGAGCACGATGACCGGTACCCCCAGCCGCTGGGACCGCCACGTGCGCAGCACCGACAGCCCATCGGTTCCGGGGAGGGTCAAGTCGAGCAGCACCAGGTCCAGGTCGTCACCGCTCAGCGCAGCCGTGGCAAGGGCCTCGTCCCCGTCTTTGGCCACGGCGGTGGCGTACCCCTCGGCCTTGAGTCCCTTCGCCAGGAAGGAGGCGATGCCCTCGTCGTCTTCGACGATGAGGATCATCAGGCGTCGTCGCCATCGTCAGCGGGGAGGGGACGCACACAGCTCGCCGGCAGGACCACCTCGACCGTGGTTCCCTCACCCTCGACGCTATGGAGCTGCACCCGGCCGCCGTGTGCCTCGGTGACCGCCTTCACGATCGCGAGCCCGAGCCCGGCTCCCCTCCCTCTGGCGGGGCCGGCCCGGCGGAAGCGGTCGAACACCTCATGCTGGGCCTCGGCAGCGATGCCCGATCCCGTGTCGGCCACCCAGAGCACCATCTCGAGATCACAGCGGGCCCCGAGCTCGATGGCATCTCCTGCTGCGGTGGCCTTGACGGCATTGTCGACGAGGTTGAGCAGCGCCCCTCGCAGCTTGGCGCCGTCGACGACCACCACCACGTCGGGCACCTCGCACAGCTTCCAGTGCCGCTCCGCGAGGACCCGTGCGGTGGCGAACAGCTCTCCCATGAACGCCCGGAGCGCGACCGGTTCGGCCTCCACGAAGTCCGGCGCGAAAGACCGGCCGAGCAGCAGCAACCGGTCGACCAGTGTCGCCATCCGGTCGAGCTCGCCGATCACCGTGGCCGTCGTCTGGGACACCTCGCCACGCTCTGGAGCCGGGTTGCGCTCCAGGACCTCCAGGTGGCCGCGGGCGACAGTGAGCGGGGTCCGCAGCTGGTGGGAGACGTCCGATAGCAGCTGGCGCTGCGCGTCGAGACCCGCCGCGATGCGCTCCAGCATGCCGTCGAAGGCGGCCCGGAGCCGACCCACCTCGTCATCGGCGCGGTCCTCGGTACCGAGGCGCGCGCCGAGGTCGTCCACGCTGGCATCCACCGCCGCCTGGGTGACCATGCCGACGGTCCGCAGCAGGCGGCGCATGACCAGAAACGAGCTGAGCAAGGCTGCTGCCAGCGCGACGGCCGCCTCGGCGCCTGCCAGGAGGAGCACCTGGTCTCGCTGGGTTTGCAGGCCCTGCAGACTGGCCGCGGCGACCAGGACGCCGATAGTCGAGCCGCCGGTCGTCTGGATGGGGCTGGCCAGCACGAGGTAGCTCGAGCCGCCCGCGCTGACGTCCTGCAGCTGGGAGCGGGCGGGAGGAGCAGACAGCCAACGAACCACGGTCGGGCTCGACGCCAATACCTCGCCCCCTGGGCTGGCGAGAGTCGGCTGGCCCGTGAGCCCGACCAGCAGCAGGTGCCCTGCGGCCAGCACGTGGGTCTGCAGGTACGTACGCGAGAAGACAGCCATGCCCTGCCCCGCGGGGCGTTGCGCTGCGGCCCGAGCGTACTCGGGGCCCTCCTCGGAGAGGTCCGAGACGATCGTATGCGTGTAGTGCGAGCTGAACCCGTGGACCACCTCGATGGTCATTGCTCCCAGCACCACCACGAGGACCACCCCGTGGACGACCAGCACCCTCGCGCCGCTGCGAAGGGGCCACGCACGACGCCACCCTCGGCGCCCCACCGACGCTGGGCTATTGGCGGGTCGGTTCGGGGTGTCGGCGCCGGCGCGCTGGGACCCCGTCGATGTCCCACTCCTGCACGGAGCAACGGGGAGCGCCAGCCGAGACGACCGCTCTTTGCCTGTCACCGGTCGGTGGCAGTCGACGTCGATGGGGTCCTCGTCGGCAACCGCGCCCTGGATCCGAGCTGCTCGGCCTCCCGGGAGTCGCTACCGACAGGCGCTGGCAGGCTGGAGACCGGACGATCAGGTGTCACCACCTTCACTGGCTGGTCCTCGGCACCGAGCGAGGCGCGCGAACTGGCTCCGGTCGATGTCGTGCTGCTCGGCTCGCTTCCCGAGGTGGCGGCACGCACCGTGACCGGCCCGGGAAGCTTGATCGCCGAAGACGGCACGCCCACGCTGACGGCGACCGCCGCTGCGGTCGCGGCGACCAGTACAGCCAGGACAGCCCACATGGTACGCATGCACCCATTCTCCTACCGCACCGGGGGACGTGACACGCGCGCCGTCGGGTGGTCGCGCAATACCGCAGAGTCAGCTGGCGGCTCCGACAGCCGGAGGTGACCGCACGGGCGACTCCGCGACGTACCCGCCGATGGGCAACGGCCCTCGATCAGGTCGACGAGAGCCAACCCGGCGACGGCGGGCCCATGCGGACGCGCGCCGGCAGACGCATGACGACCAGCGAGACGCCGGCCACGCTGGGCCAGTCCCGAACCCGGCGGCCGCGTACTCGCGGACATCCGGCGGGGATAGGCCATCCAATGGTCGCGATGGTCATTGGCAATCGGCCCTACGGGTTGTCCAGCTGAGCCGGAGGGAACGCCGCGATCATCTCGGCGCAGAGCCGTGCGACCATGACCTGGCCCGGTGGGGCCGGGGTGAGCTCGAGTGCTCGCGGCCAGCCGGTCCGCAAGTGAGGAGCGGCGCCCCAGCCCTGGTGGGTACCGAGGCCCAGGCCCTTCTGCCCGGTCCTATGAGGATCCGGAAGTTGCACGACAGGTTGGCCGGTCCAGGTCGTTCAGCACTGCCTCGCTGTCACAGCGCCCCGACGCCCGCTCGACGATGGCCAGGTCGAGGCGGTCCGGAGCGTTGTTTCGGGCGGGGTACCAGGCAAGGGTTGCCTCATCGAGGACGACCTTACGGCCTTCGGCCCCACTCTCGCTCTCTCGCTGTGGGCGGAGCCGGTGAGCCGCAGCACTTCTGGTTCCGCGTGCCTTGCGTCTTCCCGAGCCCGGCGAGGTCCTCTTCCCGAAAGGGCCGCAGCTCGACGTGGCGCCCTGAGAGCGTGGGCTGGTCTAGCCGGTCAGGTGTGTCCCATCTCAGCTCGAGCGCTCTTTGCAGATGCAGAACTCATTGCCTGGCGGATCCTGCATCACCACCAGTTCTCCGTTTGGGTCTCGATGGGATGCCCCAGCTTCGCAGCGCTGAGCTTTACGGGCCGGTCAATCTCGTAGTCGGGCTACCCACAGAGATCCCAGAAGCGCCCTTATGTGCATCCGATGGCTAGCAGCTGATAGCCCCAGGCCCTACCTGGTGCTGTCCGGCGCGCAGCTGCGTGACCTGCGGCCCTCGCTCGCCGACAGCCAGATCATCGGCGGCGCGACCTACGATGCACTCATCGGGCTGACCGCCCGGGAGTCCGGCGCCGAGCTCCTCAGTTGTGATCGCCGCGCAGCCGTCACCTATGAAGCGCTCGGTGTGCAGACCACGTCGCTCCAGTAGCTCGCGGCTTGCACGAGGCCGCGGGGCGCGGTCGAAGGTGCTCGCGCAGCAGTGCTCGGCCGCAGGCGTCATGCTCGACATCGACCAGGTGAACGTGACTGGGCGCTGCGGGACAAACTACTTGCCCTGGCCCGTTGCTCTCGACTACTGGTACTCGACTACTGGCACTACTGGGCCCACCTGCCCCAGGTGGCCGAGGCGATGCTGCCGACATCGCCTTTCGGCGAGGCGACCGCCACCTTGGACGCCGCGGAGCGCGCCGAGATCGCGCACGAGATGCAGATGATCGAGTACACGCAGGGCGGCTGCATCATCTGCTACTTCCCGCCTGAGATCGGCGGTCGCGCGAAGAATACCGGCGAGGTGGTGCCGTCCCGGACACGGCTCACCCTCTCGAACTACGGCTTCCAGGGCCTCCGACTGACCTGACCCGGTGTGGATCGCCACGGCGAGTCCCGCTCGGGCTCAGGCGAGCGGGACGCGTGCCGGGTAGTAGTAGGCGACCTTGTGCATCTTGAGCTCGGGGAACGTTTCGGTGCGTACGACCTCCCCGATTGCCGGGATCCTCGTCGAGACGAGCTCGAAGAGGTGGTCCTGATCTCGGCAGACCACCTGGATGTAGACGTCGTAGCGGCCCGTGCAGGCGCTCACATAGGTAACCTCGGGCCACGCGACGAGTTGCTCTATCACCCGCTCGTGCGCGCCCGGGTCGACCGAGATGAGCACGAAGGCCAGCATCTGGTACCCGAGCTTGAAGGGATCGGCCACTGCCACGATTCGCAGCACTCCGGAGTCGGTGAGCCGTCGCACTCGCCACCGGATCGTGCCCTCCGACACCTCGAGGGCACGCGCTATCTCTCGGTACGGGCGCCGGCCGTCTTCTTGCAGGTGCCGGATGATCTCGCGGTCAACCTCGTCCAGCCTGACCTCGCGAAGCGCCCGGGAGGGAGCTTGCCGGGGGGAAGTTGGCCGGGGGGAAGTTGGCCGGGGGGAAGTTGGCCGGGGGGAAG
>JAKACA010000225.1 GCA_021796455.1 Actinomycetes bacterium | reverse complement strand
AAATGTACGAAACGGCAGATAGGGGTTGCCCCTCTTGGCCCTCTCGGCCCTCGACGGCGTCGGGACTGGGTAGATGAGCACCACCGAGCAGGCGCGAGGTGGACGCGTGTCTCCCTCCAAGCTCGAAGTCGACGAGGCGCGCGCCCTTGCCCGCGAGGTAGGCCTCGAGTACGTCGACCTCGA
The DNA here is from genome assembly GCA_021796455.1 of Actinomycetes bacterium. Classification (GTDB taxonomy): domain Bacteria; phylum Actinomycetota; class Acidimicrobiia; order Acidimicrobiales; family Bog-793; genus JAKACA01. The sequence continues at coordinate 4,693 of JAKACA010000225.1, read as the reverse complement.
CCGCTACCCGCTGAACGCCGCCGCGGCGTCGCTGCTCCCAGAGCAGGTGGCGCGGAGACACCATGCTCTCGCCGTCGGCTGGAAGTACGGCACACCGGTGGTCGCGGTCGCCGCTCCGGACAACGTTCTCGGGATGGACGACGTGAAGACCGTCGTCGGCCGTGACGTGCATGCGGTGGTCGCCTGCACCTCCCAGATCGACGCCTACATCGAGCGCATGTACACCCAGGGTGGAGTGGCGAGGCGCGAGGCACCGGCTCACCGGGACAAGGCACCCGCGGCAACCAAAGCGGAGGCCACAGCGCAGGCCGCGCAGGCTGCAAGCGCCGCGGAGGCGGCGGATGCTGCAAGCGCCGCGGAGACCTCAGCGCAGGCTGCAAGCGCCGCGGAGACCACAGACGCTGCAAGCGCCACGCATGCCGCGGAGGCTTCAAGCGCCACGCATGCCGCGGAGGCTTCAAGCGCCGCGCAGGCCGCAGAGGCGGCGACTTCGCCCGACGCCGGGGCCACTTCCGGCGCAACGCAGCCCCAGCCGCAGCCCCAGGCGCAGTCGCAACCAGAGCCGCAGTCCCAGTCGCAACCAGAGCCGCAGTCCCAGGCGCAGCCAGAGGCGGTCGTGGGGCAGGACCTGAGCGGTCCCACTCCGGCCGCGCCGCCTCCGCCGAGAACCGCCGCGCCCCCGCCGCCTGGGGATGGTGCACAGCCAACCCAGCGCGACCGCCACAGAAGCCACCCACGCGGAGCCGGTGCAGCCGGGGCGGACCCAGAGGCTTCCTCCGACGGCTCCGAAGCGGGCGGGCAACCGGGCGCGCAGGGCGGCGGCATAGGCACCGCCGGAGTGGGTCGCGACGCGATCGAACCCGACCGTGCCCTTGCAAAGGTGCTCGTCGACTCGGGCCAGGTGACACGAGAGGAGATGCAGGCCGCTCTTCGCGAGGCGTCCGCGACCGGCCGCAAGCTCGGGGAGATCCTCTCCGAGCTCGGGCTTGTCACCGAGGAAGACCTCATCCGTGCCATGGCCGAGGAGGCCGGGCTCGAGTTCATCGACCTGAACGACTTCCCGATAGACCTAAAGGCGATCCAGCTCCTCCCAGAGACGATGGCCAAGCGGCATCAGATCCTCGCAGTCGGCTACCGCAACGGCTCGCCGGTCATCGCGATGGCGAACCCGTCCAACGTCTTTGCCATGGACGACCTTCGCACGGTGCTCGGACGCGACATCGTCACAGTCGTCTCGAGCCCGCGCCAGATCACCGACTACATCTCGCGGATGTACCGCCACGACAAGGAAGCGAGCGACGCTGCGACGCGGGCAGCCGCGAGCCAGACCAAGCTCGACACGGCGACGGAGAGGGCCGAGCTCACCGACCTTCACGCCGTCACCGACGACGCGCCCATCGTCAAGTACGTCAACCTCATCTTGCGCCAGGCGCTGCAGGAGAGGGCCTCGGACGTCCATGTCGAGCCCTCGGTCGACGACCTGCGCATCCGCTTTCGCATCGACGGCGTGCTGCACGACGTCACGAGATCGCCGAAAGCGATCCAGGGTGGCGTCACCACACGCCTCAAGGTCATGGCCGACCTCGACATCGCCGAGCACCGCATCCCCCAGGACGGCCGCATCTCGCTCAACGCCGGCACGCGCGAGGTCGACTTGAGGGTTGCGACCCTGCCGACCGTTCACGGCGAGAAGGTCGTCATGAGGATCCTGGACAAGTCGAACGCGATGTTGGACCTGGGGGATCTGGGTTTCCTGCCGGAGGTGCAGCGACGGTACAAGGAGTCGTACCGCAAGCCCTATGGCACGATCCTTGTCACCGGGCCGACGGGATCGGGCAAGTCGACGACCCTGTACGCGACTTTGAACGATCTCAACTCGCCCGAGCGCAACCTCATCACGGTCGAGGACCCGGTCGAGTACCAGCTGCCCGGAGTCAACCAGGTGCAGGTGAACAACAAGGCCGGGCTGACCTTCGCCGGTGCGTTGCGCTCGATCCTGCGAAGCGACCCCGACATCATCCTCGTGGGCGAGATCCGCGACCGCGAGACCGCCGTGATCGCGATCGAGGCCGCTCTCACCGGCCACCTCGTGCTCTCCAGCCTGCACACCAACGACTCTGCGGGCACCCCGATGCGCCTCGTGGAGATGGGGGTCGAGCCTTTCCTCGTCGCCTCCTCCCTCGACTGCGTCGTGGCGCAGCGCCTTGCTCGCCAGCTCTGCGAGAACTGCAACGAGTCCTTCGAGCCGAGTGCCGAGGACCTGAAGCTCTTCGGCTGGGACGATGCCGATACGCCGCCCCAGGGGCAGGCGCGCTTTCGCAAGCCGGTCGGCTGCCAGGCGTGCAGCAACACCGGTTATCGGGGCCGGATCGCGCTCCACGAGCTGTTGCTCATGACCGAGGAGATCGAGCGTGCTATCACCCATGGCTCCTCGGCTGACGACATCCATCGGATCGCGGTGGACCAGGGGATGATCGCGCTGCGCCATGACGGGCTCCGCAAGGCCGCTCTCGGGCTCACGAGCCTGGAGGAAGTGATGAGGGTGGTGGCATGAGCGCCTTCTCGCAGCGTTCGGCTTCGAAGTGGTCGGAGCGCCTCGTCGCGGCGCTCACGGACAAAGGCCTTATCTCCGCCGACGACGGCCGGGCAGCTCTGGCCGAGGCAGCAGCGAAACGGTGCCCGGTGGCAGTCGTCCTCGCGCGCCTCGAGATGGCCGATGCGCGCACAGCGCTCGACGAGCTCTCGGCGATATCGGGCCTGCCGAAAGTCGACATCTTCGACACCCGCCCGGTCGCCGAGGCGTTCCGCCTCGTGCCCGAGGTTCTCGCCCGTGAGATCGGGGCCATCGGATATCGCATGGAAGGAGAGCGCGTCGTCCTCGCGTGCGCAGAGCCGCTGACCGACGACGACGTCCGCAGGCTGTCAGATTTCCTCGAGCGGGAGATAGCGAGCTGCGTCCTCGCAGATCCAGGTGGCCTGGAGCGGATCATGGAGGCGGTGTACCCGCGCGTCAGCCCACCAGCCGGAGGTTACATAAGCGGTGCCGCCGAGAGTGGGCTCGGCGGTGCGACGACCAAGGAGCACGGCGTGCAGAGCGGATCGAGCGGCCAGGGCGGATCGAGCGGCCAGGGCGGAACCGGCGGATCGAGCGGCCAGGGCGGCCAGGGCGAGCCCGCCCGGAAGGGCCGCAACGACGGTTTCGACTCCTTCGACGTGCCAGTGAGGATGCCCGCCCCGGCGCCGGTCCCGGCGCAGGGCTCGGGGACACCGCTTCCTCCTCCCCCGCCGCCCTCGGCGATGACGGGAGCTCCCTACGGTATGGCCCCGGTACCTGAGGCGGCTGTACCAGCTCCTGGGATGCCACTTCCTGCAGTGCCACCGCCTCCGCCGCCGCCGCCGTCGCCTCCACCGCCTCCGCCGCCCGGAGGAGGGACCGGGGCGCCGCACTCTCCCGCCTTTGCCGACGCACTTGCCGAGCTGGGCGGGCTCGACTTCACCAGCCTCGACTTCGGCGGCAACGACGGCTTCGGCTCCCAGTCAAGCCCCGGGGACAGAGCCCCGACCCTCGATCTCGACGACCTGCTCACCTACGCGGTTGAGAACGGGGCGTCCGACCTTCACCTCGCCAACCAGCTTGCACCCTCGATCCGGGTCGACGGCTCGCTTCGCCCGATCGCAGATCTGCCGAGGCTCGACAACGAGCAGATCCGGGAGATGGTGTACCGGATACTGACCCAGAGCCTGCGGGAGCGTTTCGAAGCCTCCAAGGAGCTGGACGCCTCCCACATGATCCACGGCGTCGGGCGGTTCAGAGTGAACGTGTTCCAGCAGCGCGGCTCTGTCGGCGCGGTGCTGCGCGCGATCCCCCATGAGATCCCCGCCTTCGAGTCCCTCGGGCTGCCGGAGGTCGTCGCCGGCCTGGCCGAGCTGCGCCGGGGACTCGTCCTCGTCACCGGGCCGACCGGGTCGGGAAAGTCCACGAGCCTCGCGGCGCTGGTCGACATCATCAACACCTCCAAGCCCCTTCACATCATGACGGTGGAGGATCCGATCGAGTTCCTCCACAACCACAAGCGGGCGATCGTCAACCAGCGCGAGGTCGGCTCGGACACAGAGTCGTTCGCGGAGGCGCTTCGCCATGTCCTGCGACAGGACCCGGACGTGATCCTCGTCGGTGAGATGCGCGACATCGAAACGATCTCGACCGCGCTCACCGCGGCCGAGACTGGCCACCTCGTCTTTGCCACGCTGCACACCCAGGACGCCCCCCAGACGGTGGACAGGATCATCGACGTCTTCCCGACCGCCCAGCAGGACCAGGTCCGCATCCAGCTTGCGAGCTCCCTCGAAGCCGTCGTCACCCAGCAGCTCATCATCAGCGCGACCGGCCTCGGTCGCGTGCCCGTCGCCGAGGTGATGATCTGCACCCCCGCGATCAGGAACCTAATCCGCTCGGCGAAGACCCACCAGGTCTACTCCCTCATGCAGACCGGTGGCGCGCAGGGGATGCAGACGATGGACCAGGGCCTCGCACGCGCGGTCAGGGCGGGCCGCATCACCGAAGCCGTCGCCTTCGACCGCTGCCACGACCCCTCAGAGCTCCGCGATCACCTAAAGGGCTGAGCGCCCCCTACCGATAACAAAGGTCAGCTGATGGCATCCACCACCTTCGACTACAAGGTCCGCGACCGCA
>JAKACA010000224.1 GCA_021796455.1 Actinomycetes bacterium | reverse complement strand
CTCGCGTGATCGTAACTGCGCGAGAGGGTACTTAGCCAGGAGATCCCGCAGGCGAGCGACGCCGATACAAGCGAGCCGCTCTTGCGCCTCAACGACGTCGTGGCCGGCTACGGAGGCGGTGATGTTCTCCACGGTGTGAGCTTCGATGTGCGCGTAGGTGGGATCACCTGCGTCGTCGGTCCGAACGGCGCAGGGAAGTCGACGCTGCTCGCGACCGTGAGTGCCCTGCTGCGGCCTCGTCGCGGAGAGATACTGTTTCGCGGCGAGAAGTTGCAGGGACGCACGCCGAAGCAGGTCCTCCAGCTCGGGATCGTGCAGGTGCCGCAGAACCACAGCCTCTTCCGTGACATGACCGTGCGCGAGAACGTCGAGATGGGTGGCTTCCTCGTCCGCGACCGCCATGTGCTGTCCGAGCGCCTCGAGCGCGTGATGTCGCTCTTCCCGATCGTGTCCGAGCGCGGCAAGGACAAGGCCGGCAGCCTTTCCGGTGGCCAGCAGCGTCTCGTCGAGTTCGCGCGCTGCCTGATGCTCGACCCCGCGCTCGTCATCCTGGACGAGCCTTCCATGGGCCTTGACCCAAAGACCCTGAAAGTCGTCTTTGACATGGTCCGCCAGATGCGCGCCGACGGGCGGACCCTCTTGCTCGTGGAGCAGAACGCCCGCGCCGGGCTCAGGCTTTCTACCCATGGGGTGGTGCTCGAGAACGGGCGGGTCAGGCTCGAAGGCACCGGCCGGGAGGTTCTCGAGCACCCCGAGATCGGCCAGCTCTACCTCGGAGGAGCGGTGGCCCCGGCCGCTGCCAGCTGAAGGGTTCCCTCGGGAGGCCCCGGCCGCTGCCAGCTGAAGGGCCCGCGGGCTATGCCCCGGCCTGCAACTGGCGGGCCATCCAGTCCGCCGCGTAGGGGCGGTGGCGGTACAAGATGTTCGTGCACCCGTGGTTGCCATCTTCGAACATCTGGAGATCGACCGGGCCGGATGCCTCCGCGGCGAGACGGGCGGCGTCGGCCCACGGGATGAGGCGGTCCTTCTTGCCGAAGACGATGAGGAGCGGGCAAGTGATGCTCTTGGCACGGCCCTCGAGGCTGAGAGTCAGAGCGAAACGATGCGCTTCTTCCTCGGTGGCAGAGCCCGAGAAACGTCGGACCGCGGCTCGGGTGAGATCAGGCAGCTCATCCCAGTTCGCCTCGCCAAAGGTATAGGGTCCCGCCAGGGCTATGCAGGCTCTTACCCTCGCGTCCGCGCTCGCGAGGCGGGGCGCATAGTACCCACCGAGGCTTACGCCCCAGATGCCGAGCCGTTCGGCGTCGACCTCGGCAAGCCGCGCGAGGTGATCGAGGGCAGCACCGCCTGGCGCCTCCCAGTCGGCACGCATCGGCATCACGGCGCGCGACTCTCCCTGACCGGGTCCGTCGAGGGCAAAGGTTGCAACCCCTCTGTCGAGGAAGCTCTGCTCGACGCGGCGGAACTCGGCTTTGGAGGAATCGAGCCCGGGTATGAGAAGGACTGTCGGAAATGGACCCGTGGCCCCCCGTGGCAGGCGAAGGATCCCGGTGAGCCGGACTCCCTCGAAGTCGAACTCCTCTTTGCGACCCGGAGGGTCGAGATGCACGAGGGCATCGTCCAGGCACCTCGTGGCGCTTGCCTGGGCAGCTTCTGCCTGATCGATGTCGTCGAGGAAGACGAACTGCCCGAAGTGGTAGCACGTCGCTGCCTGGGCAAGGTGCTCACCGGCCGAGCGGCTGCGCCCTTCGGTCAGAGCCCGGCGTCCTAGCTCCTCGTGCTCGGCTGCCATGGCCGTCCACGCCTCGCACCACTGGCTCCAGCTGTCGATCGATGTCGTGACCTTGCGAAAGTCTGCCGGCTCGACACCCGCGGCGGTGAACCGGTCTCCCCAGTGCGATATCGCTGTCGCCAGCCGGGCATCGGTCACTGTGCGCTCCTTCTGTCGAGAGTGTGGTCGGCCGCAAGATGCTGAGGTAGCCCGAGGTGCGAGCTCATAGCGAGCTCAGCTGCTCGCGGATCCAGTCCGAAGCAAGCGGGCGGTAAAGGTAGGCGAGGTTGTTGCAGACGTGATTGCCTTCGTCGTAGACGACGAACTGCGCGTTCTGAGCTTCCTCGGCGATCCTTCGGGTCTCCTCCCACGGCACCAGCCGGTCGAGCTTTCCCGTGACGACGAGCATCGGCTGTCTGATGAGCTCGGCGACGCCCTTGAGGCAGATCTTCATCGCCTTCTCTCTCGCTTCCCCCAGGTCTGCCGAGTGCGAGTACTGCTGAAACGCCTGCTTGCTGATGAGTGGCCTGTCGTCGAAGCGGGGGCCCATGTCATAGGCCCCGGCGACCGCGACGACTGCCCGGATTCGCGGCTCGAAGGCAGCGGCACGGGGCGCGTAGTAGCCGCCAAGGCTGACGCCGACGACTCCGAGGCGCTCGATGTCGACATCTGACCGGCCGCTCAGGTGATCGATCGTGGCACTCAGCGGCACCTCGTAGTCGTGGCGCATGGCCAGCTTGTAGCCCGTCTCGCCCTGGCCCGGGCCGTCAAGGGAGAAGGTAGCGAGTCCTCGGTCGATGAACACCTGCTCCCAGTTGAAGAACTCCTCCTTCGTCGAGTCCAGTCCGGGGAGCAAGATGACAAGAGGCGGGCGCTCCTGGCCCGCGGGGCGGCGCAGGTTGCCGACGAGAGCTGCCCCGTCGAAAGGTATCTCGATCCTCTCGGCAGTGCGATCGATCAGCCGGTGCGCGTGAAGGAGGCTCTCGACCGAGCTCGCAGTCGCCCGGCGGTGCTTTTCCATATCCAGTACCCAGACGAACTTCGCGAAGTGGTAGCTGAGAGCGGCCCTCACGAACGCCTCACCTGCGGTTCGCTCGCGCCCGAGCCGCTCCGCGTCCTGGCCCAGCGAAGCGTGGAGGTCGCCGTTGGCGCACCATGCGTCAAGCCAGTGTTCCCAGCTTTCAAGCCGAGATGTGACCCGTTGGAAGTCGCTATGGTCGACACCCTGGGTAACGAACCTCGGCGCCCAATGGGATACGGCAGCTTCTATCCCAGCATCCGGCATCAGATCCCCCTTCGACTGTTAAAATGGCCTATTCCGAGACCAGGCCGGCTGATACTACATACGATCATCACTTACCTTAGCTGGCTAACCATATATCAGATCGGCGCTGACGTGCCGAGATCGCTTCGACGCCAACCCTCCCCGGGGTGCCGCCGCGATGACCACGATCCGAACCTCAGCGGGACGCTTGCGCGGGCTCGAGAGCCGGCGCCGACTCAAGCAGGCCGGTGGCGGCCAGGTCGGCACGGAGCGCAGCCGCCTGCTCGCTCGTCAACTCGCGCAAGGGGGCCCTCACCGAACCGCCCGCGAGGCCGAGCAACGACGACCACTCCTTGATGGCGGCAATCGGCTGGGTGCCGTCCTGCCGCCAAGGACCTGTCAGGTAACGCTCCGACATGGCGCGAAGCGGCTCCAGGCCCGACGAGATCTCCTCGGCCGTCTCCCGGTCGCCCCGAAGGGCAGCGAGGGTGTAATCCCGCATCGGCTGGGAGCGGGCGTTCTGGTAGAGGTAGGGGGCAGCTGAGGACATGAAGACCTGGACATGGTGGTCAACCAGGTTCTCGAGCCACCTTGCCTCGTTGGGCTCGGATGCAAGGATGCGGTCACCGGCGCGCCCGAGTATCTCCAGGAACTTGCCATGATCGTGCCCGACCTTGATGCCGCATATGTTCTCGATGTCGGCGAGGGAGTCGATGAGTCGCACCGACAAGCCGTACCCGGCATATGAGGTGTCGAAGAGCCACAGCCCGATGTCGACCGATGAAGCGACCTGCTCGAACCAGGCGTATAGCCCGGCTTCGCCGACGCGGGGGTAGTACGGGTTGATGAGCACGGCAAAGTCCGCTCCGGCCGACTCGGCATGGCGCGTCAACTCGATCGCCTCGCGCGCGCTGTGATGCCCGGTGTGGGCGATGACCCGGCAATGCCCGTCCGCCTCGTCAACCACGGCCTCGACGACGGCGCGCCGCTCCTCGGACGAGAGTGCCCAGAACTCTGCCATCACGCCAGCACAGAAGATCCCGTCTACCTGAAGGACGTCTATCAGGTAACGGGTGTCTTTTCGTAGCGCCGGGAGGTCGAGATCACCCATCTCGTCAAAGGGCACCGTCATCGCGGCCCAGATACCGTGCACCTGCTCTCTCACGGCCTGTTTCGCTTCACCTCTTCGGTAGTGCATCTCCCCCTCCTACCGGGCCTGGGCTTTGGTGCCCTGCCGTGAGTGTGTGAGGTCGTATTTCAACCGAGCCTCGCGCGGATTGTCTCAGCGATACGTTCGACAGAGGGAAGGGCCAAGTCCTCGAGCTCGGCAGCCGCCGGCAATGGCACATGCGGCGTGGTGATCCGCACTATCGGGCCGTCGAGGTCGTAGAAGCACTCATCGGCGATTATGGAGGCGAGCTCCGCACCCCACCCGCACAGCCGCGGGTTCTCCTCGACTGTGAAGAGGTGGCTTGTCGCCGCGACCGAGGTGGCGACCGACGTGACGTCGAGGGGAACCAGGCTGCGCAGGTCGATGACGGTCACCTCAATGCCCCCGGCGGCGAGGGCCCCGGCCGCCTGGAGCGCCCGGGGCACCATCGCCGCCAGCGCCACGACTGTGGCGTCGCCCCCCTCGCGTACCACCTTGGCCTTGCCGAGCTGGTCGACCAGCTCGCCGTCGGCGACGTCCTCTTTCGTCGCGTAGAGCGACTTGTGCTCGAAGAAGAGCACCGGATCGGGGTCGCGGATGGCCGCCGCGAGCAAGCCGACCACGTCGGCCGGAGTCGACGGCGCGACTACCTTCAGTCCCGGGATCGCCATCGCCCAGTTCTCTACGCTCTGGGAGTGCTGG
>JAKACA010000223.1 GCA_021796455.1 Actinomycetes bacterium | reverse complement strand
GGCAAGCCGCCTAACACATATGATCGCCGCCTTGTAGGGGCCGTCGCCCTCGCTATCTATCTGCGGTTCGCATCCGAGCTCTTGGCGAAGCTGCTGGCCGAGAGCCAGGAGGACGACGAGCAGCCGAGGCGGATGCCGTGACCTCCACCTGCTTTGCCGAGATTGAGCCCTTGCTCGGCACCAAGGTGGCCTGTAGCGCGGTCGGCAGGCCCCGGGCCACCCACTACCGCCGGCTCCGCCCCGTTCGGGCCACCCCGCCCAAGTGCCGCCCCTCCCCGCCCAACAAGCTCTCCGAGGCGGAGGCGGAGCTCGTGCTCGCCACGCTCAACTCGCCCCGTTTCGTCGGTACTTCGCCCGTCCAGGCCTACTACGTGCTCCTGGACGAGGGGACCTACATCGCCTCGGTCTCGACCTTCTACAGGTCACTATCTGGGAGGGCAGAGGTGCCCTGAGTGCAACCTTTTCTGCACGGCCGTAGAACATCGGGGGCCGCTGTCCAGCTTGCGAGAGCCCGTCGCCTACTGCGAGCTCACCGCTCCATGAGCCTGTTCGGGTCCATGAGCCTGTTCGGGCACAGGTCCAAAAAACCTCCCGCGGGGGTTGACTTCCGTAGGAAATCATTCGCACAGGTCGTCTTGCGCTGGCACCTCGAGCACGGCGTCGTCGTCATGCCGCGCTCGGTGCGCCGGGAGCGGATCGAGGAGAACTTCGACCTGTTCGACTTCGCGCTGAGCCCCGCCGAGATGGGATGCATCGACGCGCTCGCGAGCTGACCGCCGGTTCGCTGGTGCGCTCGTCGCCTCGGTGCTATTGCCGGGGCCGTCGCGAGAGGTGAAGAATAAGCCGGTGCCCAACATGATGCAGGCAGTGGTCGTCCACGGACCAATGGACTACCGCCTCGAGGAGGTGCCAAGGCCAGAGCCCAGGGCGGGCGAGGTCCTCGTCAAGGTGGAGGCGGTCGGCATCTGCGCTAGTGACGTGAAGGCCTACCATGGAGCAGCCAAGTTCTGGGGCGACGAGCACCGGCCAGCCTGGACAGAGACCGACGTCATCCCCGGCCACGAGATCGTCGGTGTGGTCGCGGAGCTCGACGACGCGGCTCGCCGGCACTTCGGCATCGAAGTCGGTGACCGTGTCGTGCCGGAGCAGATCGTGCCGGACTGGACTTGCCGCTACTGCCTGCGCGGCGATTACCACATGTGCAAGACCCACAACATGTTCGGCTTCAAGCGGGTCACTCCGGGGGGCATGGCGCAGTACATGGTCTTTCCCGTCGAGGCACTCGTCCACAAGATCTCGAAAGACCTCCGTCCTGCGTGGGCTGCGTTCGCCGAGCCGCTGTCCTGCTCGCTGCACGGGGTCGAGCGAGCGGGCCTGCGCTTCGAAGACGTCGTCGTCGTCGCAGGAGCGGGACCGATCGGTCTCGGCATGGTCGCCGGCGCGAAGGCGAAGTCTCCGGCTCTTGTCGTCGCGATCGACACGATCGATGCGAAGCTCGAGATCGCAAAGCTCTGCGGTGCGGATGTCACGATCAACCCCATGCACGAGAACGCGCTCCAGGTTGTGCTCGGGCTCACAGGAGGTGACGGAGCTGACGTCTATATCGACGGGACGGGCAACCCGGCTGCGGTGCTGCAAGGCCTCACCATGCTCCGCAAGCTCGGCACCTTCGTCGAGTACAGCGTGTTCAAAGACCCGGTGTCGGTCGACTGGAGCATCTTGAGCGACGACAAGGAGCTCGACGTGCGCGGCGCCCACCTCGGCCCTCACACCTGGCCGGCTGCGATCGCGATGATCGAGTCGGGACGCCTGCCGATGGACAAGATCTGCAGCACTCAGCTGCCGCTCGCGTCGTTCCAAGAGGGGATCGACCTCGTTGCCGATGCCAAGCGCTCGGTGAAGGTCAGCCTGATCCCGTAGTGACCCGGCTCTATGATGACCCGAGCAGTTTTGCACAGGACGCGCTCGCGGGCTTTCTCGACGCGAATGCCTCCTACGTCTCGGGCGTGCCAGGGGGAGCCGTTCGCGCGCGTGTCCCACGCGCCGGCAAGCCCGCCGTCGTCGTTGGGGGTGGCTCGGGGCACTACCCGTCCTTCGCCGGCCTCGTCGGCACGGGGCTCGCGGACGGCGCCGTCGTCGGCAACATCTTCACCTCGCCGTCGAGCGACGCGGTCTACAGCGTCGCGACGGCAGCCTCTGTCGGCGGTGGAGTGCTGCTCAGCAGCGGGAACTACACCGGTGACGTGATGAACTTCACCCAGGCGGCGGAGCGGCTCCGCGACGACGGTATCGACACCCGGCTCGTGTTCGTGACCGACGACGTCGCGAGCGCGCCGGTGCACGAGGCTGGGAGGCGACGCGGGATCGCCGGGGACTTCGTCGTATTCAAGGTCGCCGGGGCCGCAGCCGAGGCGGGGTACGTCCTTCACGAGGTGGAGCGGGCTGCGCGTCTCGCGAACGACCGCACCCGCACGTTCGGGGTCGCGTTCGCGGGCTGCACACTTCCTGGACAAGATCATCCGCTGTTCAGCATCGCTCGTCACAAGATGGGTGTCGGGCTCGGCATCCACGGCGAGCCGGGGGTGTCCGAGGACGACGTGCCGAGAGCGGCCGAGCTCGCGCGGCTCCTCGTCGACAAGGTGCTGCGCGAGCTCCCCGCGGACCAAGATCGTGTCGCAGCTATTTTGAACGGGCTCGGCTCGACCAAGTACGAGGAGCTGTTCGTGCTCTGGCGCAGCGTCTCCTCGCTGCTCACGAGAGCAGGTCTAAAGGTCATCGAGCCCGAGGTCGGTGAGCTCGTCACGAGTCTCGACATGGCCGGTTGTTCGCTCACCCTCGTCGCGCTCGACGAAGAGCTCGAGGCGCTGTGGCGCGCTCCTGCAGATGCCCCCGGCTACAAGAAGGGTTCTCTGCCCGTGGTGGGTGCAGGCACGCCGCGCCGTGGTCAGGACCGGCGGGTGACAGAGCTGCCCGGCTCGAGCGCCGCCCAGTCGGTTCCTTCGGTGAGCAGGGAATCCCAGCGGGCCGCGCGTACCGTTCTCGCCGCGCTCGAGGCGATGGCCGCTGCACTAAAGGGTGCCGAGGACGAGCTCGGTCGCATCGACGCGGTTGCGGGTGACGGTGACCACGGCCGTGGCATGTCAAGTGGCGTCCGCGGCGCGTGCGCGGCCGTCGCGCTCGTCGTCGATCAAGGGGGCGGGCTTCGTGCCGCTCTCGAGGCGGCCGGCGACGCGTGGGCCTCGACGGCCGGCGGGACCTCCGGTGCGCTCTGGGGAGCAGCGCTTCGCGCAGCGGGGGAGCACCTCGACGACGAACGCGAGGTCCAAGCGATGGCCGTAACGGCCGAGGACGTCGCTGAGGACGCGCCAGACGGCAAAGCCGTGGGCGCAGCACCCGCTGCGATCGCCGCCTTCCGTGCAGCGATCGCAGCGATCACCAGGCTCGGCCATGCCGAGGTCGGGGACAAGACGATGCTCGATGCTCTCGTCCCTTTCGTCGATGCCTTCGAGTCCGAGGTCGCGAGGGGCGTGGAATGGGTAGAGGCGTGGCGTGCCGCTGCAGCTGTCGCAACGACAACAGCACAGGCGACCGCTGCACTGCGGCCGCTGGTCGGCCGGGCCCGCCCCCTTGCCGATCGCAGTCTCGGCACACCCGACCCTGGTGCGGTCTCGCTCGCGCTCTGCCTCGGCGTCGTCGCCGAGGTCCTGAGGCGCAGCGTCAATGGTCCGAGCTCGCGATGAGCTCACGTGCGTGCAGCGCTCCCTTGCTGATCGGCTCACCGCCCTGGTCACCTGCGAGCCGATGACCCCCGGGCTGATGGACGAGGAGGACATGGGCGAGCGGTGGCGGATCGTCATCGGGTCCGACGACGCTGGCGTCGAGTACAAAGAGGCGCTGAAAGCTGACCTCGACGCTGACCGGCGCGTCGCCGAGGTCGTCGACGTCGGGGTCGCTCGAGGTGAGTCGTGCAGCTATCCACTCATCGCCATCGCGGCAGCGCGCCTTGTCGTCGAGGGACGAGCGGACCGAGCTCTGCTCATATGTGGGACGGGGCTCGGCGTTGCGATCAGCGCGAACAAAGTCCCAGGAATCCGCGCCGTCACCGCGCACGACAGCTACTCCGTCGAGCGCTCCGTGCTGAGCAACGACGCGCAGGTGCTGTGCATGGGCCAGCGTGTCATCGGTCTCGAGCTCGCGCGACGTCTCGTCCGGGAATGGCTCGGCTACCACTTCGACAAAGGCTCCGCGTCGGCCGCGAAGCTCGAGGCGATCGCGAGCTACGAGGACGAGCTTGGGCCGAGAGGTCCGGCGGCGGGCACACCCGGTCCCGGCCTCGTCACATGACCGCGCCGAGCTGCCAGGGGACCATCTCCTCGATGCTCGCCTCGCCTTCGAGGAGCGCGCCGCAGTCGACATCCATGTCTTGTTCCATGTGGCCGCACATGGTGCGGTTCGCCGCGAGCCCGGGGTGTCCATGAATACGAGCCCCTTTGCTGACGGGTGCCTCCGCGTAGCCGGCGACCTTCATCTGATCTGACCTCTCTTGCCGGGGTTGCTTGCTGGTTCATCGTCGACATCTGGTCGGTTCCTCCCCGCGTGTCCTGCGAGATCCGCTAGCGCATCCCGAGTGCGCCGAGCTCGCGCTCGATCGCCGCCATCGCCTCGCTCGGAAGCGGACCGTAGTCGATAGCTCGGGCGTTCTCCTTGGCTTGGGCGACGGTGCGGATACCCGGGATGGGGACGAAGGAGGCGCTGCGGGCGAGCAGCCAGCAGAGGGACCCTTGTGCGAGGCTGCGACCGTCGGAACATAGGATCCCCCGGATCTTCGCTAGCGCGTCCAGGGTCTTGGCCTCCTTGCCGGCCTCGAAGTCGAAACGGCTGCGCACGTCGTCGGCGGAGAAGGTCGTCGAGCGG
>JAKACA010000222.1 GCA_021796455.1 Actinomycetes bacterium | reverse complement strand
CGGCAAGAGCACGCTCGTCCAGGAGATGCTGGCTCGTCGCGTCGGTCGGTACGTATCGCTCGACGACGCGAACGTGCGGGCCGCCGCAGTGGCAGATCCGGTCACCTTCGTCGAGCAGTTCCCCGACGGTTGCCTGGGAATCGACGAGGTGCAGCGTGCTCCCGAGCTCATGCTCGCTCTGAAGATCGCCGTCGACCGGCGTCGACGGCCGGGGCGGTTCCTACTCACCGGCTCGGCAAACCTCTTGCACCTTCCGGCGATGGAAGACAGTCTGGCCGGCCGGGCCGAGAGCGTCGAGCTGTTCGGGCTCTCCCAGGGCGAGCGCTCGGGCCATCTCGAGCGTTTCGTGGACCGCGCCTTCGAAAAAGACCTCATCCTCGATGCTCCCGGCCTCCTCGATCGAGCTGACTATCTCGCGCTCGTATGCGAGGGCAGCTATCCCGAAGCAATCGCCCGCTCGACTGCCCGCCGCCGAGCGGCCTGGTTCGACAACTACGCGACCCGAATCGTCACCCGCGACGCCTCCGACATCACCCAGCTGCGCCACCTCGGCGATCTGCCGACCTTGCTCCGTCTACTCGCCGCACACACCGCCTCGAGCGTCACCAAGGCGACCCTGTCGCGGGAGTCCGGCATCCCCGAGACGACCCTTCCGCCGTACCTGGATCTCCTCGAGACCCTCTACCTCGTACAGCGCGTCCCGGCGTGGTCGAACAACCTGGCAGGCCGGGTCGCCAGGGCGGCGAAGCTCGCGTTGCTCGACAGCGGGCTGGCGGCCCGGATGCTCAACGTGTCGGCTGCCTCGCTCGCCGCGGACATGCACCCTGACCCCGCCGGGCGTCTCGTCGAGACCTTCGTGCTCGCCGAGCTGCGCAAACAGATTCCCTACAGCGACACGAGGCCGATGCTGCTCCACTGGCGCGACCGCACCGGGCCCGAGGTCGACGCCGTACTCGAAGCACCGGACGGGCGCGTCGTCGGTCTCGAGGTCAAAGCCGGGGCGACCCTCGGTACCGCTGATTTCAAGTGGCTCTCGTTGCTCCGCGACAGGATCCCTCGCCGCTTCGTCGGCGGGTTCGTCTTCTACGCCGGCCGGGACCCGTTGCCCTGGGGTGATCGCCTCGCCGGCGTGCCGCTCTCGACGCTCTGGACGGCGTAGCGGAATGTCGATCACGGTTGGTGGTGGTAAACAGCTCAGGCGGGGACTCTTCGGGCAAGGTCTTAACGACCGACGACACCGACTCGGTCGCCCTGGCGATCACCTACGGGACCGGCACCACGGCAGCAAGGCTACTTGTGCAAGCTAGATGGCCCGGCGGCCTCCGCGGGGCCGTACCAGGTGGATGTCAGAGGATGATCAGCGGCGCCGCTGGGTCGAGTCGCGTGAGGTCACGTGAGTCCGAAGTGACGATATTCTGCCGGCTCCGACGAGCGCAGATCACGACGTGGGCATCGACTACGTCCGACGTCCCGCTCGCGGCGAGCAGTCGGCCGACACTGGTGGCATCGACGCGATCGAGTGCAACGACGTCGGTCGTCGGCTGGCGGATCAGCCGAGCCAGGCGTATCTGACGCTCCGGTCGGCGGATTGCTTGGGCGAGTGCTGTGGCGGGAACCGTGATGCGAGCTCCAGTTTCGGCAGCTCGGGCGACGAGCACGATGACACGCCGGTCGTTGCGGTCGAGCGCAATGAGGCCACCGGCGTCGAGCGTGGCGCCTGGCGTCATGCGACAGATGACCGACGCAGCTTAGGAAGGCTCAGCGCAGCGTCGGCCCATTTCCGCTCGTCGGCCGAGAGTGGCCCGCCGGTCTCATCCAGCGCTCGAGACAGCAGCGCACCCCAGCCTGCGACATCGTCCAGTGCTACGCCGACGGCATGTTGCACGAAACCCGAGATGCTCGCAGCTTTTCCGGCGAGGACAAAGGCACGGATTGACTCGAGCTGTTGAGCGTCGAGCGTGATGGTCACTTTTCGAGTCGCCATACTAAACACCATACCAGCTCCAGCATCCCCGACCAACTGGCCCAACAGCCAAGTCCTTGTCGACACGGAGGTTCTCCAGTTGATCAGGTTGCGCCCAGGTTGGTTAGGAGAGCATCCAGACGACGGTCCGATTGAGAGCTCCGTCCGTGTAGCAACTCACATACCCGGACGTGAGGGACGTCTGCTGATTCGACGGCAAGCAGGAGGGGCGGCTCCCTGCGTTTTCTGTCCCGTCCGGGGAGTACTAGGTGATGTCGAGTGGGATGTTGTAGGTCCAGTCGCCATCCTTCACCTCTGCTTGCACTGTGCTGGCATAGGCCAAGCCGCGGCTGGCTGTTACCGTCCGGTCGGCGTGCTCGCCACGGTTGTATCCGAGAAACCCTGCGAGCGCGACGAGCACCGGAACGACACGGCGAGAGCCGCGCCGTAGCGTACGCGCCCCATCGTCGACCCCGCTGCTCTGTGAATCGGACATCGCGCCACCCTCCCGGTGCTTTGACCGCCGGGCGTTCCTGTCGGGCCGATAGCGGGCGGTGAGGCCAAGTCTTGCCGGCGCCAATCCTTCTTTACTGAACCTGCTGGTCGAGCACCATGCCTACGAGGAGAGCGAGCGGGTCCCCGGAGAGGAGCCGGTCGGCCGCGGGATCGCCGGAGAGGTAAAGCTGGGACTTCTTTGTTGGCACAGGGGCAAGGCTACCTGCCGACCTCGGAATCGGCACTGCTTGCCGCCGCCGCACCGTTGAGGGGGTGGCGATGGAGACGTCGGCGCCCTGAGCGAGCCGTCGGAGACGCGACAACCGTCCAAGGTTCGAGCCCGTCGGCTCGCAGTCGTTGCGATTGATGCGAGCGTATGACTAGCGCTACAGTAGCGTCATGACCAACGCGGAGCCGATGGTGGAGGAGCTGAGCAGCGGCGTCTTCCGGGTGCCGGGTTTCTCGCGAGATCAGATCAGGACGGCGATCATTCTGCTCGGTGCCGTCGGGACGATCCACGCGGAGGAGGCGGCCGAACACCGGGGCGAGCTCCTTCGGGCGATGCTCGTCGGCGGGATCGACCCCGTTCCGAGAGAGGTGGTTGCACAGGCTCGCAGGCTGGCTCGGCATCGTCAACGGCTTCTTGCGTCCGGTGCCTTCACCACAGAGGCGCTCCGCGAGATGCGACAGGACAAGTCGGCGGAAGCGACGAGGACCTGGATCAGCCGGCGCCGTAAGCAAGGAGTCGTGTTCACGATCGAACACGACGGGCTGGTAATGGTCCCGGCCTTTGAGCTGCGTCCCGACGGCACTCCGCGTCCTGGCCTTGCACCTGCCATTCGGACCCTGAACACCGCCGGGCTGGGGGGCTGGGAGCTCTGGACGTGGTTTACGGCACGTACGCCGTGGCTGTCAGGCCGCTCTCCCGAAGAGCTCGTGGACAACGATCCCGACTCTGTGGCTGCGGCCGCACGCTCGTTCCTCTCGAACCTCGAAGCGTGACGGCACCCGGATGCGCTGATCCGGCGAGTTGCCTTGTTCCAAGTCCGCCGGGCGGGATCGACCAGCGCCGTCTACGGCTCGTCGAGAAGCTGGCGGGCACGCTCATGTATCGGGTCTATTCGCTGAAACACGGCTACGACAGCTTCAACCTGGGCTATGGCAACACCAGATTCGCCCCGTTCAGCGATAACAAGGGCACCGAGGTTCCGACTCTCTATCTCGGAGAGGACGAGTTAGTGGCGCTGCTCGAGTCCGTCTTTCACGAAGTGGGAACGTCCGGTGACCGCGTGATCTACGAGCGTGCGCTGCGCGAGCGGGGCCTGGCGTACGTGAGGACGCCCGCTGCGTTCCACCTTGTCGACCTTCGGGACCCGGCCCTCGCGCTCCTGGGGCTTTCTCGTGACCAGCTCGTGGCGACCGACTCTGGTCACTATGCCTGCACCCGGGAGTGGGCGGTGTGGCTTCACGGCCGCCTGATCCGACGCCGGCAGGCAGACGGTCTGCTCTGGCACTCGCGGAAGGCAGAGCTCGTGCTGGGCTCGGCTCCTCGAGAGGTGGTGGTCCTTTTCGGCGACCGCGTGCCGTCGACACCGGGTGCCTATCAGCTCGAAGGACCTGGCGTGCGCAACCTTCTCGAGGGAGAGGGAAGGCTATTCGTGGACGGCCTCGCCGAGGAGCTCGAAGCGTACATTGAACCTCTCGGCTGACCTAGCGCGTTGGGTGCCTCCAGCCGACAGGCAGGCGAGCGGCTGTCGCCCACGAGCCACATGGGACCATGCCTAGGTTTTCTGCCTCGTTGTGGAGGATGGAACATTCGTTCCGCCAACACTTCGCCAGGGTCGCTGGCGACGGCTCGAGGTGTCAGTACGCGCTTCCGCTAATTATTCCTTACCGAATGTGCTGATCGAGCACCATGCCTACGAGGAGAGCGAGCGGGTCCTCCGAGAGGAGCTGGTCCGCGGCGGGCTCGCCGGAGAGATAAAGCTGGGGTCGCTTGGTCGGCATCGCCGAGACGCTAGTGGCCGGGTGCCACGGCGAAAAGCCCGATCAGACCACGTCGCGCGGGCCATCTCAGACCGGCTCCGTCGCCGAACCGACAGTGTTGTAGCAGTGCGAGCTCAGCTTCTCGCAGCTGACTTTGGAAAGGCCCATGCCTGGTAGCTGCAGCAGCGGTGTCACCGAGGGCCACGTGCAGTTCGGGGAGGAGGTCTCGCGGAAGCCCTCCCGGCTCGGCCGGCTGTCCTACTTTGGTACCACCATCGCTACCGCGGTGGTGCGAAGGAAGCGATCGATCTCGACGCCTCCTGATCGCGACGCCTCCTGATCTCGACGCGAGTATCGAGTCTGCTGCCTCCGCAGCCGGGATGACCTATAGCGGCTGGCTGGCGGCGACGGCTCGCAAGGAGCTCACGATTCGCGCGGGTTTGGATGCCGTCACAGAATTTGAGCGCGCTCACGGCGCTCTCAAGTAAGAGGAGATTGCCGAGGCCGATGCCCGGGC
>JAKACA010000221.1 GCA_021796455.1 Actinomycetes bacterium | reverse complement strand
CCGAAGCCTTCGGCGTACTCGTCTCCGACGTCGTCGACCTCGGCGGCACCGGCCTGCTCGCCGTCCAAGGCCAGGGCGGTCGTAGCTTCGCCGTCCGCGACGACCACGGCCAGGTGGTGGCCGTCCCGTACAAGCAGACCACCAAGACCGCGGCGGGATCCCGCGTCCTCGTCGTCCCCGAGCAGCTCATGGCGCTCATCCGCGTCGCCATCGACGCCTTCCACACTGACCCCGACACGGGCCAGGTCGACGCCGCGGCGCGCCTCGTCCCCGGGCTCCAGACCCCCGACCGCTCCGGCCAGCACGCCTACCGCCACGCCTTCACCGAAGCCGCCATCGCCGAGCAGCTCTCAGCTGACCACCTCGGCTTCGCCGTCTCCACTCACCTGCTGCGAAAGTCCTGCGCCACCGACCTGGCGTGGACGGCCGGCATCGAGGACGCCGTGCGGCGCCGGTTCATGGGACACCGCGCCGGCGACGACGTCTACGGGCGCATCTACACCCTCGACCACCCCGAGGTCGCCCCACTCCGAAAGGTCGCCGAGATCCTCGACCACCACATCGCCATGTCGATCGGCACCCTCATGGTCCCGACCATCCGCCACGCCCAGTGGGGGAGCGCCAACCCCCTCGCAGCACGGGCCGACCACATCGACGCCACCTTGGCCGCGGCCGGATGGCTCGTCGACCCCGGCAGCGACGACGACCCACTCTGCGACGCCCGACGCGTCGCCCAAGAGCTCGACATCTACCCGACCACCGCTCGCCGCTGGATGACCGACGGCACCCTCCCCACCATCAACATCCCCGACGCCACCGGCGTCTCGCGCCGCTACGCCCGGCTGTCCGACGTCTGGACGTACCGTGACCGCCTCGCCGGGCGGATCCTCCTCCCCGACCTCGCCGAGGAGCTTGGCATTCCGTACCACGAGGCCTACCATGCCCTCCGTCGGCTCGGGCTCGCCGTCGAGCAGCACCCCACCAGCCGCCAGTACCACCTCAGCACCGACGCCGCCGACGCCCTACGCGCCGAGCACCAACGCATTCAGTCCCTACACCGCCGCTCGATGAAGCTCGCCGCCGCCGCCCGCCAGCTCACGGTCGCCCTCAGCACCGCCGCCCTCCTCTCCCGCACCGGCCAGCTCGAGGTCGACCCCGAGACCGACTCCTCCGGCGCCCGGTTCGTCACCCGTGTCTCGGTGGAGGGCTACTGGCTCAACCGTCGCCGGGGTCGCCGATCCTGAGGGCCGTCGACGCTGTACCGCTTGCCAGCGTTCTCATCCTTGCCGGCCGGAGCGAGCGCGAGGTGCGCGACCTCGTCTGCGCTGGCACGCGCTACATCAACTCTCGGGTCGAGGGGTCTTCCACGTCACCAGGCTCAGTCTGGCCGCCTGGGGCGAAGAAGAGCAGCGTCAACATCGCCAACTCCACACCACGCAACAGTGGGCAGCCACCGCCCGCCGTGTGGAACCGACCGGGACTTCGGGCGCTGGCGAGCAAGCGATCGAAGCACCTGGTCACCGGTGGTGCGCCGCCGTCCGACACGCCGACACACCCCCGCTGTATGGTCGGCCGCATGCCGTTCCTCGCAGATCCGACGCAGGGCGCCTTCGCCCTCGAACCAGGCGACCATCGGGCCGCGTTCCGCGATATCCGCAACTACCTCGCAGGCCAGTCTGTGGGAGCCACCCGCGACGAGGCCTTGCTTGAGGACGTGCTGCGGGTCCTGTTCGCTCGACAGCAGCTTGAGCGAACGAACGCCCTGCCTCGGCAAGGCTCGCGACCAGCGTCGATCGTCGAAAGTTACCGAAAGGCGCTTGGTGAGGTCGTAGAGCGGATTCCTGAGTTGTTCGATGGCGGCGCGCATTTCGGACTGGACGAGCGCGGCTTGGTTTACCTTCATGAGCGCCTCGCCGATATCCGCATGGAAGATGCAGAGGCAGATTTGATCGGCGATGCCTACGAGGCTTTCACTGGCAACGACATGCGCGGCCAGGAAGGACAATTCTTCACGCCGCACGGAGCGGTGAACCTGCTCATCGAGCTGGTGCAGCCTGGCTTAGACGAGTCGATCATTGACCCGGCCTGTGGCACCGGCGGCTTCCTAGCCGCAGCTGCGCGCCGCTCCTTGTCTATCTCCGGCGGTGATACGACCAGTATCAGCCGCATCCACGGCATCGAGAAGGACCGATACCTCGCGCGGCTGGCGACGATTCGTATGGCATTCTTCTCGCTCGAAGCGCCGAACATCTGGTGTGCGGATTCCATCGGTTGGCGTGACGAGCGCGGCGACCGGCCTACGGTTGCCGACCTCGAGGGCACCTTCGACGTGGTGCTCACCAATCCGCCCTTCGGCGCCAAAATCGTGGCCGCCTCCCGAGACGTGCAATCCAGGTTCGACCTTGGTCACCAGTGGAAGTTCGCGGGCAACACCTTCAACCGGACGACGAACCTAGTGAGATCCGTGCCGCCGCAGGTGCTCTTCGTGGAGAGGTGCGTCCGCCTCGTGCGTCCCGGTGGGCGCATCGGCATCGTCGTGCCGGAGAGCCTGATCTCTGGACGCAACTATCAGCACGTTGTCGCCTGGGTCCGGGAGAGGGCCAAGATTATGGCCGTCATCGGAATGCCCGAAGCACTGTTCAAGAGCTCCGGTAAGGGTGGCACGCATACCAAGACCTGTCTCGTTGTGATGGAGAGGCACGGTAACGGTCCTCAGGCCGCACCGGCGCAGCGAGTGTTCATGGCCGAGGTGCGATGGTGCGGCAACGACTCCAGAGGACGTGTGATCGAGCGCAACGAGCTGCCGACGGTCGCCGAGCGGTGGCGCAGCGCAGCCACAGGCGAGCTTAAGGCCTCAGATCACCTCGGCTACCTTGTCGACGACCAAGCAATCGTCGACGATATCCTCGCTCCGCGCTACTACGACCCTGAAGTTGAGCGCGAACTCGAATCCCTAGCGGATACTCATGACCTGATTCGCCTCGGTGACCTAGTGCAGAACGGCACGCTGAGCTTGACTACCGGTCACGAGGTTGGAGCCGCCGAGTACGGCGGCGGCACCATCCCATTCGTCCGGACGAGTGACATTTCTAACTGGGAGATAAAGTTAGATCCGAAACACGGGGTCAGCGAGGAGGTTTACGCCGCCTACACCCGCAAGCAGGACGTTCGCGAGAACGACATCTTGATGGTGCGCGACGGCACTTATCTAGTAGGCACTTGCGCCCTCGTCACGAAGTACGACACGAAGATGGTCTATCAGTCGCACATCTTCAAAATTCGGGTGCTGAAGGAAGACGACCTCTCGCCGTACCTGTTGTTAGCGGCGCTCTCCTCGGCGCCAGTCCGCCGTCAGATCATCGCCAAGCGCTTCACCCAGGACATCATCGATTCCCTGGGCAACCGGGTCCATGAGTTGATACTGCCTATACCTCGGGACGGTGCGACTCGTGAGCGGGTGAGCGCGATGGTCAAGCGCGCCATCGACGAACGGGTAGAAGCGCGCGAACTTGCTCGACAAGCACGCTTTGAGATCATCGGTCGAATTACCGAGATCCCGGAGGAGGACCCGCTACTCGTCGAGTGAGGTGAGCAGTCCGGCCCGGCGGTAGGCGCGCCAGATCGATTCCAACATTGCGCGCGTGGCGTCGACTGACAGATTTCCCTGGATGCGATTGCCGGTTGAAGATATCCAGCCGATGTTGTCGGCTCGATGTCCGTCTGCCCACGTGTTGCCCTGGAGCTTCAGCGGATCGAGGTGACCCACTTGAAATTCACTACGCCCTTGGGTAGGTGAGAGCACTTCCTCGCGGAAGGCGCCGAACTCGAATGGGGCCAACGTCACGGGGCATACGGCCGGGGAGTCGGTGGGAATCAGCAAGTCCCGCTCCCTCAGGAGGGTTTGCAGGTTCGGAGGGAAACCTTTGAAGTGGCACATCTGGTTGACCAGACGGAGCTCTATATCCAAACAAGCGTGGCGCAAGGCGAACTGGACGGATTGTGGATGTGCTTCCCACCGCTTCTCCCGGTTGGTCTTGTAGTCGCCGGTCAAGGCGCGATCAGTGAGGTACGTCTTTACGGCGATCTTCCGCTTATAGGCCTCAACGAACACATTCCGATACGGGTTGCTCCGATCGAGCAGCAGCAGCCGGAATTCAGCGACGTGCCGCAAAAGCTCAAAGTTGAAAAGCGCGAAGTTGTTCGCTCGGTGAATAGGAATGCGCCATTCGCGATAGCCGACCGGCAATTCGTAGGCGAGGAGGCGTTGGCTGACGACACCTGCGAGAATGAGCCTTCCTTCCTCAGTGGTGGTGAGTTCGATCAGTAGCTCGATCACGACGTTGGCAATCGCCAGGCAGTCGGCTGGGTCGGCTGAGCGCGGATCGCCGTCGGTCAGACCCCATCGCGTGTTGAAGCGGGTCGTCGTTGCCGCGGGCAGCACCACCGGCTCGATGAGGAAGGCGGTGCGGACGACATGCCCGAGCACCTGAAGGCCGACTTTCGTCCCGAGGTGCGATTCCAGATCGGCGAATGCCGGGAAGAGGTCGGTGAAGTCGGGGAGCTTACGAATTTCCCTGAGCAGCGGGGTCATCGAGAAGCTGCGTTCCGGCCTGCCCGTGGCATTGACACCAGGGATGGACTGTTCGCACAGTACGGCCAGCTCTGCTAGCCCCACGTTCGGGCCGCTCCGCTGCTTGGACATGAGGGCGCCGCGGTGAAGGGGGTTGGCGGCCTGCTCGTCGTCGAGGAATCCATCCGAGTACGTTAGGCGCCCGAACGACCTCCATGGTGTCCATGGCCATGAAAAAGTCCTCGCGTGTGGCCACTTCGAGGTCCCCGCGTGTGGCCAAGGAGAAGTCCCCGCGGGTGGCAGGGCGAATTCATAGTCGTTGACGTAGTGACCTGACCAGGTTCGTCGTGACGGTACTGGCGTTTCTCGTCGCCGTCTGGTACAAGCTTGTAGATGGGCAGCAGGGACCTCGGACCGCCACGGGCT
>JAKACA010000220.1 GCA_021796455.1 Actinomycetes bacterium | reverse complement strand
AGTGGCCTCGATCGACTCGAGGTCCTCGGCGGCGAGGAGCACCACGTACTCTCGCCCGTTCTTGGTGATCTGGACCCGCTCATGGGTGGTCGCCACTTCTTCGGCGATCTCGGACAGCCGGGCTTTCACCTCGGACAGGGGCAACATTGTCATCGACCAGAATTATAGTCTGTGTGGTGATGCCGCACGCGCACCGGCGAGGTTGCCACTGGTGCGCAGACCGGCGGAGACGTGAAGGGTCCAAGAACGCGATCAGCGCCTTGACCAGGCAGGACCCGAACGGCGAACCTGCACGCCCATGGCGCTCAGCTTCCTCTACCGTCTCTTCCGCCGCGTCGTCGAGGCCCTGTCGCTCCACCGCATGGACGCCGTCGCCAAAGACGCAGAGATCCTGGTGCTCCGTCATTAGCTGGCGGTCCCTCGCCGGCAGGTCACCAGGCCCCGCTTCTTCTGGTCGGACCGGGCGTTCATCGCCACTCTGGCGAGACTCGTGCCGCAAGAGCGCTGGGCGTCGTTCCTCGTCACGCCCGAGACGATCCTGCGATGGCACCGGGTCCTCGTCCGGCGGCACTGGTCCTACCCACACCGCAGTCCGGGGCGACCGCAGCTCCCAGAGGAGACCATCGAGCTCATCGTGTGCCTGGCGCGGGAGAACCCGCGCTGGGGGTACTTGCGCATCGTCGGAGAACTGAAGAAGCTCGGCGTCACGGTCTCGAAGGGCCGCGTCGCCAACGTCCTCGGGCGCCAGTAGGGTCCCAAAACTCGATCGTGGGCGCTGAGTAGGGAGTCTCGGTTTCGAGCGATCCGACTACGGTGCCCTCTCCGTGCGCCTATCCGACACCGTCCGTTCCCAGTTCTGGTCGTTCGCCTACCTCGTCTCGCGGAGGGCGCTCTCGCTCATGGTGCTGATCCTCCGGTCCAGCCGGTCCAAAGACATCGAGATCCTGGTGCTTCGCCACGAGCTCGAGATCCTGTGCCGCAACCAGGCGAGGCCACACCTCGAGTCGGCCGATCGGGCGTGGCTCGCCGCGCTGAGCCGGTTGCTGCCGAGGGAGCGGTGTTCAGCCTTCTGTGTACGGCCCGAGACGCTCCTTCGCTGGCACCGTCGCCTGGTCGCCCGGCACTGGACGTATCCCCACCGTCGGCCCGGCCGTCCCCCGATCGTCGACGAGCTGGCAGCGCTCATCGTGGAGATGGCGACCGACAACCCTGCCTGGGGCTACCAGCGCATCCAGGGCGAGCTGCTCGCTCTCGGACATCGGGTCGCGGCGAGCTGTTGCCGGCGGGATTAGATGAAGATGGATCGGCACCATTTGGTAAAGGCGTTTCGGCACGAATGCATGCGGACGCGAGATGACAGCGGTCGCGAAGAAGGGGCCGCCCTTTAGGGGGTCCCTTCTTCCAAGTAGTGCCTAGAGCTTGCTGATGGCAAAGTTCAGGGGACCAAGGCGGTACCGCCTTTGTCGTCGTTTGTAAGACGTGATCGTGCTGCCTGCCAGCTGATGCCAAGAGCATCGCCTAACTTCGTCCACGAAGCCCCAGCTACCCGGGCTTGTCGCAGCGCCTGGCCGACATGATCCTCAGCATGGGCGAGCTTCGTCGCGGCATCGATCAGCTCTAAGAGCTCGGCGCCTGGGAGCAAGGCGGCGACCTCGGTCCAACCGACCGCTGAGCGCATCGTGTCGCAGCTTTGGCACAAGACGATGACCCCGTAGGCGACGACGCCGATGTCTTGGCAGTATGGCCGCTCGACCCGCTTGTCCGGGTCCGCGTAGTAACAGCGCACTTGTGCTGCCAAGGCGTCGCGACAGCTTAAGGCGGACGGTTCGGTCACTTGCCGGCCTTAAGTACGCGTGAGCTCGGCGACCGCTTTTTTGGCGCAGAGGTCGTCGACGAGCCCTTTGCCATCGGCGGCGGCTGCCATCAAGGCGGCAGTGGCGGCGTTGTTGAGCGCCCGGGGGATGCCGTTGGCATAACGGTGCAGCCGTGCAGCGGCATCGTCTGCTACGAGCGGGTCGCTCCGCCCAGCAAGCTCCAGGTGATGGCGCAGGTAAGCGAGTGACTCGGAAAGCTCCATCGGGCATAGCGCGTAGCGGACGCTTATGCGCTGGTCGAGGGCAGCAAAGATGCCCTGGCGGAGCCTTGTGGAAAGCCCCGGCTGGCCGATAAGGATCAAAGCAAACGGTGAGGAGCTGTCCATGTCGGCATTGGTGAGCAGCCTCAGCTCCTCAAGCTGGTCGACCGAGAGCAGCTGAGCTTCGTCCAAGACAACTACGATGCTGCGGTGTCGCTCAGCCTTTTCAGCCGCGAGCAGGCTTTCTAGCCGACGTTCCGCACATCTCGATGACGATATGGCCCCCCACTTGAGCAGCGGAGACCGAGAGAACAGCACGGTCATGAGGTATCTCTGGATTCGTAGGCAGCGGCTGGGACGTGCAGGAACTCGAGAACCTTCACCTGCAGAGGATCGAGTTGGGGCTCGAAGACCTGGATGAGCTCGCCCTCCCTGACGAGGTGGTGTCGCTGGACACCGGCGAAGATCTCGAGGATCCTCGGCGCGCTCGGGGATGGGCAGTTGCGCAGCTCGGGGTAGAGCGGAATGCCGGCGAGCCCTTCCTTCTTCATGGTGGTGCGGATCTCGCGTTCGATGAGCGCTTCGGTGATCATGGCGAGGAAGTGGCAGAGCATGAGCGCCTCGATCCGGTGCGCGTGCTCGAGGTAGACCGGTGCGACCTCCTGGGGTCCTTTCAACATGTGGTTGCGCCGTTCGAGATTGGGCTGGTAGCGGTAGGCGGCGAGCACCTCGGCCGGGGTCATCTGGCGATCGTTGGTGATGAGGGGGAACATGCCATCGGTCATCGCGTCGTAGGCGACATTCTCTGAACGGACCGCTGCGGTCACAGAAAAGCGGAGCTTCTCGCTCTTGCGATAGCGGGTGGACGTCCCAGGGCGCCCGCGCTTCTCCTGGTGGTAGGTCACCTCGACCTGCTCGGTGACGGTGAAGTCCACAAAGCGGCTCGCTCCCGTATCGGCGAGGCAGGATGCGGCGGCCTCGTCGGCAGCGACCCTCGTCCTGATCCGTGACTTGGGGCTCGAAAGCCGTGCCTGGAGCGCCTCGATCGCGGCGAGCCCGGTCTCGATGCGGGCGATGCGCGACACCGCGTCCCGCGCTGCCTTGCCGGAGGAGTGGACCCAGATCACCCGGTAGCCGTCGGTGGAGGGGACCGGCGCCTCGAAGACCCGCCACACCCGGTCGGGATCTTCGAGGCGAGCGCCGGGTCTGCGGTCCGCCTCCTCCCAGGCGGGCACATGGGTCTGGACCCAGTCCTTGAAGAAGGTGTCCTCTTTGCGCCCGTGAGGGACAACGGTGACAAAGCGCCCACCGTTCGCGTCGATGTGACGCATCGCGTTCGAGGAGCAGAGCTTGGAATCCGCGACGTAGAGAAACGAGGGTGAGCCGACGAGGTGGACGAGCTCGTCCCAGGTCGGGATGTGGGTCAGGTCGTCGGGGGTGTTGCCGTCCGCCGTCC
Organism: Actinomycetes bacterium; assembly: GCA_021796455.1. Taxonomy (GTDB): domain Bacteria; phylum Actinomycetota; class Acidimicrobiia; order Acidimicrobiales; family Bog-793; genus JAKACA01. Next base: position 1,489 of record JAKACA010000220.1, on the reverse strand, counting down.
GGTACGCGATCGGCACCGCTCCGTCAGCTGAGATGGTGAGGATGTAGAGCAGTTGCTTCAAATCCGGACGAAAGTCCTTGTTGTGACCCTGCCGCAGCGCGGGTGTCGACTTCCCACCCCTCGTGTAGCCGTCGGCGTGATCGTAGGCGCCGGTGAGCGTGACCGTCGTCGAGTCGTTGTGCAGCTCGTCGAGCTCGATCTCGAACTCTCCGATGACCTTCAGCACCGTCTCGGTCACGAGGCTCGCACGATCGGCGTCGAAGAGCCGGTCGAGCATGCGCCCGACCCGGTCGTCGTTGAACGCTGCGGCCTGGCTGCTCTCTAGCCCGAGCAGGCCTGGGTCATAGGTACGGACCCACTCGGCGAGGCTGTACAGCGGTCGGTGCGAGACGACGATGTTGGCCACGACCAGAACGATGACGACCGCCGGATCGAGACGCAGCCGTGCATCGTCGGCAGGTAGGTACTTGTCGAGGATCTCAACCAGGCCGATGCGGCTGAAGAAGTGCTCGACGATCGGCAGGCCGCCGACCCCCTCGCTCTCGAGCTCGAAGCCTCCCGGAGAAGTCACCGCCACCTCCTTGACAACGCTCCCGATATCGGTCAGCGTAGACGCTGACAGACCGCGACGCGCGGATACCCCGACCAAGGACAGCGATGGCGAGCCGACTGCAAGGTTACGAAGCGAAGTACCGGGCGCTCGCGGCCAAGCTCGCGGAGGTCGGCTTTATCAGCGCAGGCAGCCTCGTCGTGCGCGAGACCTCGTGTGGCAAACCCGGCTGTCGCTGTCAGGCGGACCCGCCCCAGCGCCACGGTCCCTACTACCAGTGGAGCCGGGCGGTCGGCGGCAAGACGCTGAGCCGGCGCCTCGACCCGGCTCAGGCTGAGCTCTACCGGTCCTGGATCGCCAACCGGAAGCACCTCGAGGCGATCGTCACCGAGATGGAGGAACTCTCAGCGCGCGCCGGCGATATCCTGCTCCGTCAGGTCAAAGGCGACTGATCCGCCACCGGGTCGCTGACCCGGGGAGATGGGGGGCCAAAACCAGGTCGAGAAGTGCGGAACGTCAGTTCTAGCTGCTGGATCGCCTCTGCCTTGTAGAACCTCGGTGTCGCTCCTAGTGCTGTCGTGATCGACACGTACAGCCCACGGCAGCCACCTAAGGGGTTGGCGAGATAGACGACGCTGTAGCGGGTCCGATCAAGGCCTGCTACAGCAGCCCGCACGGCGACCGACTTTCCAGCTCCAACCTCGCCCGTGATCACTCCGAGGGCCGACTCGGCAATGCAGTAGCGGATGCGGGCGACGGCTTCTTGGTGGGCCGAGCGCTCAAAGAGCTTGTCGGTTGGCACCGACTTCGAAAACGGCGTGCAAGTGAAGCCGAAATGGCTGGTGAAGAGCCCGGCTGACCCGCTGTTGAGCGCCACCGTCGTTGAGCATCCGCGGGTCCCCTCACGACGCTGACAGCGCTGACAGAGGACTGCCTCGA
>JAKACA010000219.1 GCA_021796455.1 Actinomycetes bacterium | reverse complement strand
GCTTGGTGGCGATGAGCGAGCAGGCCCGGGACTCGAGGTGGCAGAGCGCGTGGTAGCGGCCAGCGCTGCGGAGCCGCCGCAGTGCCAAGTGCTCCTGGCGCCAGGACAACGCGGCCCACGCGGCAGGATCCAACTCGCCGACCGGTAGCGCGGGCCGGTCCATCGTCCCCGCAGGGGCGAGGGCAGGCATCGGGATCGGCGGGAGGTCGGCGGGGGCACCGAGGATGTGCAACGCGGCTGAGCGCACGCCGTTCGGATCGATGCCGACCCGACGGAGCGACGCCATGGCTTGCGGCTCGGCTTGGTCGAGGGCCGCCAAGAGGAGATGCTCGGGTCTGGGGGACTCGCCTCGGCCGGAGGCGAGAAGGTGAGCCGCCTGCTGGGTCTGTGCGAGGAGGTAGCTGGATCCGCCCCCGCGATCGGCCGCCTCGTCGACGTGGCCGAAGAGCGGGCCGCCACCGGGTGGCCAGAGCGCCTCGGAGATGGGTCCGCTTGTTGCGCTGAGCGCGGCGAGCAGGTGGACCGGCCGAGCGCGCTCGCCGGTTGCGCTCGCGATGCCAAGGGCGCGGACCAGAACCTGGTGGTGGGCGCTGCCGGGATGGCGGCCCATGCCTTCAGCATCGCGCTGGTCTGCGCCGGGCTCCGTTCGTCTTGGCCTCGGCTCGGCCGGGCGGCGCCGAAGGGCGTCGGCCAGGTGGCGAGGTTCTCGATCCTGGCGGTGGCGCCGGCGTGGAGGGCGTCGGCCATCTCGCCCGAGCCGACGGAGATGCCGACACGTCCGGGCAGGCCGGCGATGAACTCGCCGGGGTTGAAGCACACGAGGTCCCCGGGTTGGAGCTGATCGAGGGGGACGAACAGTCGCGTATCGACTGGGCGATCGCTCCGAACGCGGATGCTTGGTCGGCGAGGTTGGAGACGACGAGTTCCTCGGCGTCCATTGCCGCGGCGGTCTCCTTGCCGGCCCGCAATGGGTTGATGTCCTCTTCGATGACCGGCAGGTAGGACGGGTCAAGGCGGCAGAAGCCACCCCCGGCGCACGCGAAGCGGATCGGACCGGCCTTGCCACCAGCCTTCACCTTGGAGGGCTCGATGCAGTTGCCGAAAAGCACCGCGACCGAGCGCAGCTCGTAGGCGGCCGCCGAGCCCGTGGCCGCCCGGGGCCGGCGGTCCGGTCGTGAACGTACCGGCTCATGATCTTGATGGCCTGGCGTTTGCGCTTCAGGCTGATGAACGGCGCAGTCACCAGGCCATTCCGGTGCGCCGTGAGATCCCACAAGGTGCACGTCGGTGGCAGATCGAGCAGGAAAGGACCGGCAAGGGCGGACCGGTGGAGCACAGCCGTGCCTGCAACCGAGCCGTCCCCACGCCGCATCGAGGACGGACGTCGCCCCCCTCACGCGCCCCACCATTGCCTCCAGAGGCGGTCTCGGCGCCCGGCTGCACGGTACGCGGCGCGTTCGGTCCGCAGGGCCGCGAAGGGCACCGACCAGGCGCGCGACTTCGTCAGCCAGCGGCCCCGCAAGCCAAGCGCATGCGCCAAGCGCCGCCGCCTGAGGTGCGACGCCTCCGGCGCCGTGCCCGAGCCGCCGTGCTCCTGCCCCACAATTCGCGCGCATTGTCATGAAGCGTGCGCATTCAGTGGCTGAGGCGGTGAGGCCGTTGACAATACGTACTTCTCGGTACTAGATCATCCACAGCTACAGCTGTCCGGCCACCGCGGGGGCAGTCAATCGACGCAGCCGCTTCACGCTCGCCCCATGGCCAGAGAGGAGTCGAGCGGGGCACTCAACTTTCCCCCAGTCCAACGAAAGGCATGAATTGCCATGAAGCCACGACACTTGAAGTCACCGCTCGCGCTCGGCGCGATCGCCTTTGCAGCCATGATGCTCGCCTTCGCGGGTCCGGCGGCTGCAGCGACCGCCTTCCAAAACGGCAACTTCACGGACGGCAGCTATACGGCCAGCTACGCAGGCTCAGGCTTCGAAACGCTCTCGCCCGAGCTTGGCAACGCCACTGCAATGACGGGCTGGACCGTTACCGGCGGAAGCGTGGACTGGATCCAGGGCTATTGGCAGGCACCTCCTCTCGGAGGGTACAGCATCGACATGAACGGCACCGCCACGTCGAATCAGACCGCCCTTGGGGTGCTCACGCAGACCTTCGCCACCGATGTCAATGCAACGTACGTCGTGGGTTTCGAACTGGCTGGCAACCCAAACTGTGGGCCTTCGCGCAAGACCCTGACAGTATCTGCGGCGGACACGCCGACCCAGCCCTACTTCGTCGACACTGCGAAGACTTCGAACAGCGACATGGGTTGGGCACCTCAGACCTACTCCTTCGTCGCCGCAAGCGACTCAACGACCCTCACCTTCGCATCTGACAACACATCGAACTGCGGGGCGGCTCTCGGCGACGTCACCGTGGCGGAGATTGCAGCTGCTACGGGAGCACAGTGCAAAAACGGCGGGTGGAGCTCGATGCACGAGCCTGACGGGACAGCCTTCAAGAACCAGGGCGACTGCGTGAGCTACTACGCAACCAGCGGAGCCACGCCGATTGGGTCGTAGCTCGCAGCGGGCAACCGCGGACTCCAGGGCCCGTGCCTGTCTTTGACGGGCACGGGCCCTCACCGTCGCTGACCAATGCCGTCGCCTTCCCCCGCTCGCTACCCGCGTCCCGCGCCCGCTCACCGGAAGCGAGGAGGTGCTCGCCTTCTCCGCGCTCCCCCGGGCTCATTGGCGCCAGGTGCAGCGCTCCAATCCCTTGGAGCGCCTGAACAAGGAGCTGCAGCGCAGATGCCGCGTCGTCGGGATCTTCCCGAACGAGGTCGCCGTGATCCGCCTGGCGGGCCTCGGAGCGGGTCTCGGACGGCTCCCCCGGAAAGCTCCCGCTTGCTCGGGGTATCGGCGACCGGGGACGTGCATCATGGCGCGAGCGTGATCGCTGCAGCGTTGCCCAGACTCGACCGGCAGTGTCACTTCGAGCCTGGCCTCGATGATCCAGCTTGCCGGCGGGGTCGCGAGCTCGAGGCCGCTGCGCTCCACAAGGGCTTGCTGAACAGCCTCGACGTGAGCTGAGGGATCTCGAGACCGACCTTCGGGCGAGGCTGTCACATCCAGCCGGCGTCGATCACCCACCCTTGGCCCGTCGCTCCTCGACTGTCCTCGGCGGCGAGCCAGAGCACGAGCCGGGCGACGTCAGCGGGCGCGAGCCGAATCGTGAGGCTCTGGGCTGCGTCGAGGGCGGCGAGCACCTCGGCGGTGACGAGGCCGCCGCGTTGGCGCTCGGTCATGATCCAACCGGGAATGACGCAGTTCACGCGGATTCCCGCTGGGCCGAGCTCTCGGGCCAAAGTGCGCGTCAGTCCCTCGATGCCGGCCTTGGAGGCAATGTAGGCGGCGAGGTGGACGAAGTTCGTGTGCGCGCTCACCGATCCGAGGTTGATGATCGAGCCGCCGCCGTTGGCCGCCATGGCGGGCGCAACCGCCTGTGCGGCGAAGAAGTGTGGTCGGAGATTGGTGGCCACGGCATCGTCCCAGTCGCTCACCGACACCTCGCTGCTCGGCATCCGCCGGTCGTTGGCGGCGTTGTTGACGAGCACGGCGATGGGGCCGAGGGTGGCCTCGACGCGCCCGAGCGCATCGCGTAACGCGGCGACGTCGCGGACGTCGGCGATGAGGGCAAGCGGGGCAGGAAGGCCGCGGCTTGCGAGGTCGTCGCACCGCTGGCGGGCCTGGGCTGCTGCGACGTCGATGAAGGCGACGGCCGATCCCTGGGCGCAGAAATGGGCGACGATCGAGGCGCCGATTCCGGTGGCGCCGCCGGTGACCACCACCACCCGCTCCGACAGGCTCGGGTAGCGGGCGAAGTGCTCGAGCCCATCGAGATCGGCGTCGCGCTCGCCTGGGGCCGGCCCGGACTCCATCACCTCAGACCCGCGGGAGGATCACGCTCGGGCCAGCGCCGCCGGCGACGAGCTGGGCGAATGCTTCGTTCACGTCCGCATGGCCAAACGTCGCTCCGATCAGGCGATCGAGCGGAAGCTGCCCGGAACGGTAGAGCGAGAAGATGCGCGCCAGCTCGAGCGGCGGGCTGGCCGATCCATACAGGCTGCCGACGACCCGCTTTTCTTGTTGGACGAGCTCGTTGGTCGGCAAGGAGAACTGCTCGCCGACCGCACCGAGGCCGACTGCGGCGAGCGTGCCGCTGGGGCGGAGCGCCCCGAAGGCGATACGCAGCGTCTCAGGTCGCCCGACCGCCTCGATCGCGTAGTCGGCGCCGCCAGTGCTCGCGGATCACGGCGTCGATGTCGCCCTCGGCGAGCACGGTGTGAGTCGCTCCGAGCGAACGCGCGAGGTCCAGGGCGCCGGGGTTGGGATCGATGGCAATGATCGGGAAGGCACCGGCGACGACCGCGCCCATCACCGCTGCACAGCCAACGCCGCCAGCACCCACAACCACCAGCGAGCGGCCCGCCGGGCTGTCGAGCGCATTGAGCACTGCGCCGACGCCGGTGATCACCGCGCAACCGGCGATGGCGGCCACCGGGAAGGGGACGCCTTCGGGAAGCCGGACCACGGAACGTTCGGGAATCACGCAGCGCTCGGCGAAGCACGAGACGCCGAGCAGGTGGTGAACCGGTGCTCCATCGCGTGACAGACGCGAGGTGCCATCGAGCAGGCCGCCCGTCGTCGCTTCCACGCGCCCGAGCGCACAGCGTTCGGAGTGGCCGGACAGACAGGCGCGGCACTCACCACAGCGCGGCCGGCGCTGTCGCTACCCCATGAGTGCCACCTGGCGTGAAGCCTTACAGGCCAGCGGCGAGGGAAGTGAACAACGCCTTGGCATTCGGTGAGCCGAGCCCAGTCGGCAAGTCGTAGCCCGGTCCCGCGGGGTACCCGCCGCCCCCGAAGTTGTTGTTGCCGACCGTGATGTCGTGGAAGTCCGCGCGGTAGGCGGTCGAGTTGCCATAGATGCGATACAGCAGCGGGTTCAGCGCCCCGAGCGGGTGCCCCGCCTGTTCGTCCGC
>JAKACA010000218.1 GCA_021796455.1 Actinomycetes bacterium | reverse complement strand
GCGAGTCCTTGGGCAGGCGAGGTGCGCGGCGAGGCTCAGCTGCAGATCGGCTGGGAGCTTGCGACCGGCTCGAAGCTTGAGCCTGGCACCACGGTGCCCCTATATGGTGCCATAGCAGGTACCATACGTAAGTGAACAAGACGACCGTCTACCTCCCCGACGACCTGAAACTCTCGCTCAGGCGCATGGCGGCTGCCTCGGGCCGCTCCGAGGCTGCCCTCATTCGCGACGCCATCACGGCGCTCACCCGCACCGCCACCAAGCCCCGACCGCGCGGTCACCTCTTTGCCAGCGGCGATCCCCTCCTGGCTGAGCACGCCGAGGACATGCTGAGCGGCTTCGGAGATCGCTGAGGATGCTCGTCTGCGACACGAGCGGCCTCCTCGCGTTCTTCGACGCGGGCGACGCACACTGCGCCCCGGTGAGTGCGGTCATCGAAAGCGATCCCGGTCCGTTCGTGGTATCGCCCTATGTCATCGCCGAGCTCGACTACCTGCTCGCGACGCGCCGCGGTGCCTCTGCGGAGCTGGCGGCGTTGACCGAGCTGTTCGGGGGCGCCTGGGAGGTGCCGTGCCTCGAGCCTGCCGAGCTCCGTGATATCTGCACCGTTATCGAGCGCTACCAGGACCAGGACATCGGCGTCGCGGACGCCTCGGTCGTGGTCCTTGCCCGTCGCTATAGGACGGACCGCCTGCTCACCTTGGACAGGCAGCACTTCGGTGTGGTGCGCACGGCAGCGGGCAAGCCGTTCACGCTCCTTCCGGCGGCACCGTGACCCTCTTCCCCCGAGGCCGCGGGACGTCGCGACCCCGGGATCTTGCCCGATACCTCGCCCGATACCTCGCCGGCGCCGCACGAACTGTGTGCCAACAGCGACCGCACACGGCCTCGCCAGTCGGTCCAAGCACACAGTTGGGTTGGGCCTCCCCCTGCGCCCAAGAAGAAACCCCCTCCCTCCCTGACCCTCACCTCCCATGGCTGCTTAGGCTCGGCGCTCCTGGACCGGCATGACTCCTTCTCCCACATCGCCGGAGCGCGTAGCCGCCATCGTCGTCGAGTACCACTCAGGCGATGCGCTCCTGCGGTGTGTGCAGAGCCTCAGAGCCAACCAGGTGGAAGAAATCGTCGTTGTCGACAACGGTGACGGAGATCGAAGCCCCGCAGGGTTGCTCGCTGAGCCTGACGTGAGGTGGATCACGGCCTCCGGCAACTCAGGCTTTGGTGGCGGAACGAATCTCGGTGCCGCTGCGACCGACGCTGAGCTGTTGTTGATCTGCAATCCGGACATCGAGTTGGCGCCTGGCGCTCTCGAGGTCCTGAGGGTCCAAGAGCTAACCAAGGTACCCCCACCCCGAGTTCCAGTTCTTGTACACGCGGTCAAAGGGGGCCTCTCCCTTTGCAGCGCCGCTCGCGGAAAATCCCACAGGCATTGTCGTCGAGCTCGTTTGGCGATCAACCGTGGAGCACACCTGACTCCCACGACGTAAGAAGGCTCCTCATTGGTCACTCCGCCGATGGTTCGCTGCGCGGCTCGCCGCGCGGATCGCTCGATAGGCGATAGGCGCCCAGTGAGTCACCACTCAGGGCTTCGCGGTCCGGACTTCGGGTAACATCATGGCGGCATGGTGTGCCTCGCGTGATTGGTCCCCGTGCCGCCACCCCGCTGATGACACATCATGCGCCACCTTGGAAGAACATATGACGCCGCCGGACGAACCGCTCGATGACGACGACGTACTCAACAAACCAGAGGTGAGCCTCGTAGTAGTGGCCTTTCACCGCTCGGAGCATCTGGATGCGCTTCTCGGTGCAACGGCCGACCGACGGATCGAACTGGTTGTCGTCAATATCGAACAAGACCCGGACGTCCACATGATCTGTACGCGCCACTTCGCGATTGAAGTCATGGTGCCGAACAATCCAGGTTATGGGGCCGCTGTCAATCGCGGCGTCGCTGCAGCCCACGCTCCCGTTGTCTTATTCTCCAATGACGATCTTGAGTACGACGCAGCGGCGGTGCGCTGCCTCGCGGCGGCCGTACGTCCCGGCGGAGCCGACGTGGCAGTGCCTCGCGTGATCGGATCCGGTGGAACGCCCGTGCGGTCCGTGCAAGCCGTGCCATCTCTGCGTTCGCTCGTGCTCGAGTGGGCGCTGCTGCCTGACACTCCCGTATCCTGGCTAGCGCGGAGGATCTCCGTCGAGAAGTGGCGTGCTCCGAACGTGCCGGAACGCATACACGCGGCATCCGGCCTGGCAGTAGCGGTTAGACACGATCTCATTGTCGAATGCCCCTTACCGGAGGTGTACTTCCTTTATTGGGAGGAGTCCGAATGGTTTGCTTTACTCGGGCGCCGAGGCGCGCACGTTGAGTTCCGACCTGAAGTCTCGGTCGTCCACCTCGGGGGCCGTGCTGTTGCAAGCCCAGAGAAGTCGGCATTGCTGGCTCGAAACGCCGTGCGCTGTATCCGCCGGTTGTATGGCCGTCGTGCTGCTCGGGCTGCGTACGCTGTGACCATTGCCTGGCAGTTCCGACTCGTACTGACTGGCTTGGCGCGCGTTACGACGAAACCTTCGAGGCCAACCAGATCACTGCTCACGGCACGCGTAGCTGGGCTACGTTCAGCGTTAACGTCCTGGAACGAGACGCTTTGAGCGAGACGCCCGACATCAGTCAGCCACCTACGCGCCAGGAAGGAACAGACCAGCGCCCGGTGCTCATGGTCGACTGGCTCGGTCGCGGAGGAATCGCTCACTGCACACAGGCGTGGGTAGAGGAGCTTCGCCGGGCTGGCAAGAGAGTCAATCTCGTGACGCGCTACGGGCGGGAGCTCGCAGCTTCGGTGCCGGGGACGTACGGTGCGGGCCGGCATGGAGGGAGACTTCTGCAGCACCTCGCGCTGGTAGCGAAAAGTCAGCGACTCGTTCGCTCTCTAGCGCCCCCCGTGCTCGTCCTGCACGGTACCGTAATGCCGCAAGCTGAGATCGCTGTGCTCCACGCCGCGCAGCGCGCTGGTGCCACCGTCGTCCTCGTAGCGCACGAGCCGGCACCGCCGCACGCAGTACCCGGCTCGAGATCGGCGTTCGTACACCTTGTTCGTACCGCCGACATCGTCGTGGTCCATAGCCGGTATGTCGCTGATCGCCTGCGGGTACACACCGGCCGAAGCGAGTTCACTCTCCTCCCACTGCCGATGCAGGTTGGGCTAATCAGGTCCGCTACGGATGCAGTGTCGGTCATCGCTCCCTCCCCAGCGCCACTTGCCCTGCTGTTTGGCAATCTCCACCGCGGCTACAAGGGTTTACGAGTACTGGAGGAGGTCGCGGCGACCGGCGCCAACGGGTGGTGCTTTGCGCTGGTAGGCAAGGGTTCCCCGGCGTCCCTCGCAGGGGCAGTAACCGTCCCTCGCTTTCTCGAAGCGGCTGAGCTCGTCGCGACAGTCGCTAGCTCGGCCGTGACTCTGTTCCCCTATGAGAGAGCCTCGCAAAGCGGTGCGGTTGTCCTATCCCAGGCACTCGGGTCCGTGGTGGTTGCAAGTGCCGTCGGCGGCATCCCAGAACAGGTTAAGGACGGCTTCACGGGACGACTCATGCCGCCCCGCGCTGGAGTAGAGGCGTGGCGAGAAGTGCTGAAAGAGTTAAGCGATCCGAAGGAGCGAGCTCGCCTCTCACAATTGGCCCGGATCTCAGTGGAGAGTTCACACGCCGACTTCGTCGCTGGCGTGATGGCCCTCATACCCGGGTCCATGTGACGTCAGACTCGCTCATGCCCCCTTTCCTTCTAGTCCTGGGCAGTGCGCGTCAGCGAGCCTCCCTGGTCAACGAAAGCAGAGCTACTACGATGCCCACGTGCAACTTCCATCCGAGTCTGCGCTTCGCAGCGGCCCTGTACCCACCGGTCCTCGTCTCAGCGCGGTCGTCGCTGTCCGCGACGAAGAAGCGATGCTACCAGGATGCCTCCGCTGCCTGGGCTTTGCTGACGAGGTAATAGTCGCGCTCGACGACCGCACCACAGACCGGAGTGCAGAGATCGCTGAATCCGCGATGGCCGTCGTTCTTCCGGTTCACTTCACGAACTTCTCCGATCTGAAGAACGCAGGCCTCAAGAAGGCACGGGGACAATGGGTGCTAATCGTCGACGCCGACGAGCGGGTGACGCGGACTCTCGCAGACGAGATCGGGCATGCGCTCGAACGCACCGCATCAGCGTTTCGGATCCCGAGAAAGAACTACTTCTTCGGCCAGGAAATGCGCGCCGGGGCCTGGGAGCGCGAGCGGCCGGTGCGTCTCTTCCGGCGCGGCGAGGCGGAATTCGTCGGAGATGTCCATGAGCAACTACACCTCGCCAATGGCGCGAACCACGTCGATACCCTGTCCAACCCACTCATCCACTTCTCCCACCGCTCGATCGCCCAGAGTCTCCGCAAAACCATAATGTATGGTGAGCTGCAAGCTGCCGAGCTGCTTAGAGCTGGGGCGCCAAAAGTCACGTGGCGAACCTACTTCCGGGTCATCGGGCGCGAGTTCGTGCGCCGCATGGTCCTCCATCGGGGCTACCGGGACGGAACGGTAGGCGTCATCGAAGCCATCTACCAGCCATTTTCCCTATTCACTGTCTATGTACGTCTCTGGGAGCTCCAGCACTCCCCGCCTCTCGATGTCGTCTACGAGCGCCTCGACCAAGAGGCTGCGGGGCGCGCCAATGAACGGTGACGAAGCTAAACCATCTCGCTCCCTCATCCTCGATGTGGGATGTGGCACAGGAGCTCTCGCCAGAGCGATGTCCCGAGTAGGGACAGCCGTCATCTCTCTAGACTTGGACTTCGAACTCCTAGCGGAGGCTTCCGGGCTAGCGCTCTGAGCCCCTCTTTGGCCCTTCCGAAGGTTTCTTCCAAATAACCCTCTGACCAGCGCGTTTGTCCTGGTCAAAGGCTCGCGATCTGTCGCTGCAGGGTGTATGACCTAATATATGACTTCGATCATCGGCAAGACCATCAAGGGCCAGACGTATTACTACTCCCGAGAGGTCGCCCGCGTGGGCGGCAA
>JAKACA010000217.1 GCA_021796455.1 Actinomycetes bacterium | reverse complement strand
GCACCGGCGCTGCCCCCCCTTGTGCGCGAACCGGCGCCGGCACGTTCGGGTTGATCATGACAAGCCCCTGCTCGCCCCCAGCGCTGCTCACGTCGAGAGTCGCTCCCCGCACCTGGTCGATGCTGCTGGCGGCGACCACCACGTAGAGGTCGCCGTCCTGCCAGACGGCATCCCCGGGCCCCGCATCAGCGGCCCTTTGGAACCACATGTCGTAGGTATATGCACCGTTGGCCGACCCGCTCACCTCCAGCCACAACGCCAGCTCCGCGGCGTTGTCCTCGCCGGCGCGGATCTCCGTCACGACCGCGCGCGCTTCGTCGCTGACCCTCAACACGTCCTTCACATCCGGCTCTGCCATGCCCAAAGGCTAGACCCATCGCGCCCGAGATCCGGTCCGCCCGCCAATGCTCATAGCATCGGGTTCCGCCATGGCAAGAGTGCTGCTCGTCCTACCCACCGCGACGTACCGTGCCGAGGAGTACCTGGCGGCGGCCGAGCGCCTCGGAGCCGAGATAGTGATCGGCTCGGAGAGGGCACAGGCTCTGGCGGCGCGGATGGGGGAGGGTTTCTTGGAGCTTCCCCTGGAGCGGCCGGACGAGGCAGCTCGCCTGATCGCCGCACAGGCTCGCCGGGACCCGAGACTGCACCTCGATGCCGTCGTGGCCGTGGACGACCAGGGGCTCATGACGGCCGCGCTGGCCGCCGCGGAGCTGGGCCTTCGTCACAACCCTCCCGGGGCGGTGGCCCTCACGCGGGACAAGGCGGGGATGCGTGCCGCATTCGCGAGGGCCGGCGTCCCCCAGCCCGATTTCGCCGTCGTCGCGCGCGCCGGAGCCGACTTCTTCGCCGAGGTGGCCGCGGCGGCAAGTCGTCTCGGTCCGCCCGTCGTCGTCAAGGCCTCCTCGCTCTCGGCCAGCCGGGGGGTGATCCGAGCCGACTCGGCAGCCGACGCGGTGGGTGCCGCCCGGCGGATCAACGACATCCTCGAGAGCGACGGCGACCTCGCGGGTCAAAAAGGGTGCTCGCCGTTGCTGGTCGAGCGTTTCGTTCCCGGGCCGGAGGTGGCGGTCGAGGGGATCATCTCCCACGGTGAGGCCGAGATCATCACGGTCTTCGACAAGCCCGACCCCCTTGACGGACCCTTCTTCGAAGAAACCCTCTACGTCTCCCCGAGCGAGCTCTCCCCCGGCTCCTTGGAAGCGGTCCACCTGGCCTGCCGCGCGGCGGTCCGGGCCCTTGGCCTGACCGACGGCCCCTTCCATGCCGAGCTCCGGGTTCCCGGTGCAAGCTCCGTCGCGTTGCTCGAGGTGGCAGCCCGCACGATCGGTGGCCGCTGCTCCACCGCGATGGTGATGGAGGACGGCTCGAGCCTCGAGGAGGTCGTGGTCGCGACTGCCCTCGGCATCCGAGAGGGGCGAGCCCGGCTCGCCTCGCCCTGCGGCATCCTCATGATACCCATCCCGGCAAGCGGCACCCTCGTCGCCGTCGGTGGCATAAAGGACGCTCGCTCGGTGCCAGGCGTCACCGGCGTGGAGATCGCTATTCCGCTCGGGAGACCGGTTCGCAGGCTTCCCGAGGGCGACCGCTACCTGGGTTTCGTCTTCGCGGCGGCGAGGAGCCCGGACATGGTCGAGGCCGCGCTCCGCGAGGCTCACCGGCTCCTCAGGATCGAGATCGACGCCGCGGCCGGTGCAGCTGTGGCGCCGCCGGCTCGTCTCCGGCTGGGGCGGGGTGCGGGCGCGGGCGCCGGCGGGCGGGGCGCTCCCGGTACGGTGACCTGATGCGCGTCCTCATGCTCTCGACCTACGAGCTCGGGCATCAGCCTCTCGGCATAGCCGTCCCGGCAGCCGCCTTGGAGATGGCCGGGCACGACACCCTTGGATGCGACTTGTCGATCTCCGGCCTTCCACCCCACGCCCTCGCCTGGGCGGACGCCGCGGCGATCTCCGTCCCGATGCACACGGCCACCCAGCTCGGCCTTGCGGCGGTCGCCTCCATCCGCCGATCTCGGCCCGCTCTCCCAGTCGCGTGGCATGGCCTCTACGCCCCAGCGCTTTCCGGGAACGAGCTTGTCGGAGTCGACGACTTGCTCGTGGCCGGCGAGGCGGTACCCGCCCTGCTCGAGTGGTTGCAGGCACTCGAAACGGCCGAGCCCGGCCGTCGACAGCAGTCCGCGCAGCCGGCTGTCCGTATCGAGCTGGGACCGGCCCGGCCGGGCAGGGCAGGGACGGTTCCCCTGCGAAGAGATCTGCAATCCCTGGAGCAGTACTCGCACTTGAAGGTCCGAGGTCGCGAAACAGTCGCCGCGAGCGTGGCGGCGAGCACCGGCTGCAACCACCGCTGCAGGCACTGCCCGGTCGCCGCCGTCTACCAGGGGCGCTCGCGCGCGGTCTCCCCCGACCTGGTGATCGGGGACGTAGGCCAGGTGGTCGCGGCCGGGGCGGGCCACATCAGCTTCGCCGACCCCGACTTCCTCAACCGCCCGCGACATGCGTTGGAGGTCGCGCGCCGGCTTCACTCGCAGTTCCCGGCGGTCACTTTCGACGCCACCGTCAAGGTCGAGCACATCTTGACTCACGAGAAGCTGTGGCCCGAGCTGGCAGCCTCCGGCCTTCTCTTCGTCGTGTCGGCCTTCGAATCGGTCGACGACCATATCCTGGCGCTGCTCGACAAGGGCCACAGCGTCGCAGACCTGGCAGCCGCTCTCGCGATTGCCAGGTCTGCCGGGGTGGAGGTACGCCCTTCGTGGCTGCCGTTTACACCCTGGACGACACTCGAATCTTTCGCGGCGCTGCTCCAGTTCGTGGCCGAGCACGACCTCGTGCTGAGCACCGATCCGGTGCAGTACTCGATCCGCCTGCTGCTACCGAGCGGTTCGCTCCTGCTGGAGCCGCCGCCGCCGGAGCAGATGGACAGCACGCTGGGCAGCTGCATTGGCGAGGTGGTGGGGGGCAGCACGACATGGACGGCCCCTGACGTCGCCCTCGACGAGCTTGCCGCCGAGATCGCGGCGCGAGCCGAGGCCGCTGGCGACGAGCCGCTCGATGTGACGTTCGCGGCGATATGGCAGCTCGCTCGCCAGGCAGGAGCCCCGCTGGATGCCTCCCCGCCTCCGAGCAAGGTGGCGCCGTGGCTTGCCGGCGCCGATCGCGCACGGCTGAGCGAGTCCTGGTTCTGCTGCGCCGAGCCGACTGGAGCCCAGCTCCGGCGTCTCCGCACCCCGGCATGAGAGCGCGCTCGGGGACGGGCGGTGCCGGGTCGGGCGGTGCCGGGTCGGGCGGTGCCGGGTCGGGCGGTGCCGGGTCGGGCGGTGCCGGGTCGGGCGGTGCCGGGTCGGGCGGTGCCGGGTCGGCATCCTGGCCCGAAGGTGCCCACGAGTGGGTCAGCTTCGAGGATCCGACCGAGGATAGAACCTGGGTCGTCGACGTCACCTTCCTCGAAAGCGCCTGGCAGTGCATATATGGGAGAGGATGCCGAGGCGTCCTCTCTGAGCCAGCCCCAGAATTGGGACAGGGCTGTTGCTCCTATGGCGCCCACTTCACCGGCGAGGAGGATGCCCTGCGGGTTGAGGCGGCGGCAGCCGAGCTGACCGGGGATGAGTGGGAGTTTCGTTCCGTGGCCGAAAAGCGAGGCGGCCCGCTCCGAGGCGGCCCGCTCCGAGGCGGCCACAGCCGGGCCGTCACGACGCGGCTCGTGGACGGAGCTTGCATCTTCCTCAATCGCCCCGGTTGGAAGAGCGGCGCCGGATGCGCGCTGCACCAGGCGGCACTGGCAAGGGGCGTCGCTCCACTGGCGGTAAAACCCGACGTCTGTTGGCAACTACCCCTGCGACGCGAAGAGAGCTCCGCCTCGGACGGGCACGTCACCACCACGATAGGCGAGTGGAAACGGCGGCACTGGGGCCCGGGTGGAGCAGATTTCGCCTGGTGGTGCACGGAGTCGGCCGACGCCTTCTTCGGTTCCAGGCCGGTCTACGTGGCCATGCGGGACGAGCTCGTCGAGATGATGGGGAGCGATCGCTACGAGCTGGTGGCTGCCTACCTCGACGACCGCCGCGGCCGGGTTTCTTTGGACGGGCGCTCGGGCCGCAAGAGAGCCACCGCCGCAGTTCGACTTCCGCACCCCGCGCTGCGGAGCGCCGATCGACACGCCGGTACGACCGTTCAAGGGGCGCCGCAGCGCACCTGAACCTGCTCGAGCGCCTCAATAAGTCGGGCGGTCACCCTCGTCCTCGGCATCCTCGAGCTCCTCGGACTCGTAGAGACACCAGGATGCGTGCGGCTCCGGCGGCACGTGGCCGCACTCGGGGCACGGCTCGACCCTCACCTCGAACGCGCGCTTGAGGCTGCGCGCCTCCTCGAATCGCCGGTGTCGTCCTTTTTTCACGAGTTGCTCCAGGGTAACCAGGACATCGCCCCACCTCTTCGGCCAGTGCGTCCGGTCCTTCGGCCGACGAAAACCCGCGCGTTGACACATCGACGCCTGCCGTGACGTGCAATCATAACGCCGTAGGACCCACCCAGGTCGGGGATTTGCGGCGATTCTCTCCGGAGGCTGGTCCGGGCTGACGCCGGGGGGCGGGGGCGCGGGCGGGGGCGCGGGCGAACCTCGTGCCTGAGGTGACCGGCGAGGCCCTTTCCGGTCAGTCTTCGCACACAGTTGGTCCTCAAGCGACCGCGGGGGCGGGGGCGCGGGCGAACCTCGTGCCTGAAGTGACCGGCGACGCCCTTTCCGGTCAGTCTTCGCACACAGTTGGCCCTCAAGCGACCGCGGGCGGCGGGGGCGCGGGCGAACCTCGTGCCTGAAGTGACCGGCGACGCCCTTTCCGGTCAGTCTTCGCACACAGTTGGTCCTCAAGCGACCGCGGGGGCGGGGGCGCGGGCGAACCTCGTGCCTGAGGTGACCGGCGAGGCCCTTTCCGGTCAGTCTTCGCACACAGTTGGTCCTCAAGCGACCGCCCCCGACCGAAACCCCCCCACCTTCCACCTCCGACCCCCCATGGAGGCTCCAACAGATTCGACGGCAACTAGCGTGGAAAGCGTGAGCGAAGAGTTGGACGTCCAGGCCATGATCGACCGCTTCCGCGAACGCGCCGA
>JAKACA010000216.1 GCA_021796455.1 Actinomycetes bacterium | reverse complement strand
AGGTCTTTTGCCTGTGGGATGCACTCGCCGGGCCGGACCTCGCCTTCCGCGATTGCCCGTCGTAGTTCGAGGGCCACCTGCTCATGGAGCAGGGTGGGATCCGCTCGGTTCACCGCTGCCAGACGCAGACGGGCTTCGTGGGTGCTCCCGCTGGTCGTGCGTCCAGATGCCATAACACTAGCGAGGATAGCGTTACATCAGCTGAGTGTCTAGCGCCGTCAGGACGCTGAAGTCGGCTCTCAGGACGTCTGTCAAGGCGCCCCGTCGGTTGAAGGTGCCACCTATCACTGTGGCCGCGACGGTGTGCGCTGTGCTCGAATCGCCGGCAGCGGGAGATCGGTCGGGCGTCGGTAGGTACGCTGGTCCACAGTGGCTGAGGAAGACCTGCAGGAGCCGACCGCAGAGTTCGTCCTGACAGGGTCGGAGGGCGATGACCTCTCGTCCACGGATTCCGACGATGAGTGGAGTCCCTCCGACAACCTCGAGCTCACCTACAACGACCTGCTCCACGCTCTCAGGATGGTCCGCCGCAGCGTGTCCGACACCGCGTCAGCGCGCGAGGTCGTTGAGTACCAGATCCAGCAGCTTGCGCGGCGCGCTGAAGACCCGGAAGGAAGCCTTGGCTCGGTCCGAGCAGCCATCGACGAGCAGATCGCCGACCTGAAGACGCAGTTGGCTTTGATTGGAGCGCGTGTCGAGAACCTCGCGTCGATCTCAGAACACTTCCAGACGGATGTGGAACGTTTCCGAACGGAGAAGGAGCTTCTGAAAGCGAGTTACTCCGCAGTCGAAGCATTGACCGTGATGGGTGACGCCGTGGGCACTACCACGTCGCCTGACTCGACACCGCGGACAGCCTGACGTCGCCCATATCACCGGCGTCAAGAGAAGTGACCTCTACCGCCGGTTAGTTGCGCACCGGCCCGACCTCTTGCCGCTCCCCGGTTGGTCCTAGTACGATAGGGTCCATGGACCTGCACATCGACCGCGGCGATCCGCTGCCTCTAGCCGAACAGGTGGCGGCCGAGATCCGGCGTGCGATCGCAGAGGGTGAGGCTGGACCCGGCGACCGGCTGCCGCTCGCAAAAGACCTCGCTGCGGTGCTGGGCGTGAACAAGAACACCGTGTTCCGCGCGCTTCACCTCCTCCGTGACGAAGGACTCCTGGAGTTCCGACGTGGTCACGGGATCACCGTGGCTGGGACGCCGGACAAGAGCGCACTCGTCGCCCAGGTGCGCGACCTCGTGCGTTCGGCTCGACGATACGGCTACCGCAAGAGCGAGCTCATCGCCATGATCGAGGCGGTCCGCTGAGATGACCGTTCGGCCGCCCACCTTGGAGCGTCTCGCCGAGGCGGAAGGACCGACATCGCCCGAAGTGCTCTTCCGAGAAGCACGCCGGCGGCGCAGGCGGCGCTGGGTGCTCGGATCGGCCGTTGCCGTCGTGACTGCGGCGATCGCCATCTCCTTCGGGGTCGGTACGAACGGTCCAGGGCGCCGATCGCATCCTTCGAGCACGCCGACCACCCCAGCGCCCTCGGGTGTCGCGCCGACCGTTCCAAAGACCACGCTGGCGAGCCTGCCCGTCGGCCCGGCACGCATCACATTCACAACAGGCATGGCCTTTCTCAACGCCACAGACGGCTACGCGATCTTCAGGACCGGTCCATACGGAGCGACATCCCAGAAGACATGCGGCCATCTCTTCGTCGGGAAGACGACCGACGGCGGCGGTCAGTTCAGGTCGGTCGCAGAGCTCCCTGGATGCGCCGCGAACGCCATCACGTTCGACGACCAAGGAGACGGCTTCGTCTACGGCCCCGGGCTCTACGTCACCCACGACGGCGGCAGCACCTGGGTCGCCCAGAAGGAGCCGGGCAACGTGCTTTCGGTTCGACCGGTGGGCAGCTCGCTTTGGATGCTCGTGAGCAAGTGCCCTCAAGGGCAGCCGAGTACAAGCCACCCGGAGCACTGCCCCGTCGCAGTCCTCGCGTCCTCAGATGGGGGCAAGGTGTGGCACCCAAAGGTGTTCCCTCCGACAGCGCTGCTTTCCACATCGGGGGGGAGTGACCCCCAGGCCATGGTGAGGATTGGCGCGTCGACCGGCTCCATCGTCTTGGCACCGCCCCAACAGGACCAACCGATGGCGACCACGACGTCTGGTTCTGTCCCCTTGTGGTCCACCTCCGACGCCGGCGGCTCCTGGGTGAAGCGCGAGATTCCTTGCGGGGCGCTTGGCAACGTCGCAACACCTCAGGAGAAGACGCCGAGTGGTGCCGTGGTCTCGGGGGCGCCCACAGGGACCCTCTTTGCGATCTGCGGCTATGCGTATCCCGGCCAGGACAACTGGTCGCAGTACTGGACGGTGCTCACCTCGGCAGATGGGGGCGTGCGCTGGTCGAAGGTCGCGAGCCACGTGTTCGGTGGGCACCTCGGCAAGCTCGACGCGGTGTCAGCGACCACCGCCTTCGAGCTCGGCTTTCACGGCTCGCTCGTGAAGACTACCGATGGTGGCGTCTCTTGGTCGTCGAGCGGGGTGGGGGTCGTCACAAGCCCCTACGCCCTCGAGTTCTTCACGCCCACAGACGGGGTCGTCCTCGACGCAAACGCGCTGTGGCACACGAGCGACGGCGGGGCCTCGTGGACGCAAGTCGTCCCCACCGTGGTCGCCACATCGGCGCCAGCGTGCACGGCGAGCCAGTTGCAGGTGGGCCGGGGGCGACGGGCCAGTGCAGACGGGCACATCTTGGACGTGGTGCTCCTCACGAACACCGGGACCGTCTGCACCCTCAGTGGTTGGCCCCTTCTCTTCGGCACATCGCCTTCGGGCAAACGGTCTTTGCCCGTCGGGTACTACACCTGGTTCGGGACACTCGTCCCCGCCGTCCTCTCCCACGGGGAACAGGGCCAGCTCTGGCTACAGACCACAACGACATGCGGACGAGCCACGCACGGGCGCGTCGACAACGTCATCCTCGACCTCCCCGGTCGTGGCGGCACACTCACTTTGACGGGGCTCTCGTACACACTGGCCTGCGGGATCTCAGAGACCCAGCTCGGCATCCCTCGGAAGTCCGCGGCTGGGCTCGGCGGTGTTGCGAGCTTGAAGGTCGAGCTATCCGGCCTGCCTGTCACAGTCATCGGCGGCAGCGTGCTGCACTACACGGTCACGCTCTACAACCTCAACAGTGTGACCGTGAAGATGTTGCCCTGCCCGCGCTACACGGTGGTCTTCCACACCGCCACAGGCACATCCAAGCGTAAACGTGTGCTCGCCCGCGACACGGGGTCGTTCGCCTGCCGCACCGTCGGGAGCATCCCGCCTGGCGGGACGGCGCATGTCAGACTCTCTGTCCGAGCACCAAAGGTCACGCACATCACGACGACGGGTTTCACCTGGAAGTTCGACGTGCCCGGTGTGGTCACACCCCCCAGCAGCACATCGACAACCGGTATCGCCAGGTCCGGGATGAAGACCCTCACAGCTCGGGCGGCCGCTCAGAACGGTGTCAAGTGAGGCTCCGCGTGCTCTTGTGCACTCAGCGGAGCGTTGCGACGCCAGCGCGTGATCGCTGCACCCGACACCACATCGAAGAGCGAACTCATCGCGATGATCGAGGCGGTCCGCTGAGATGACGGTGCGGCCGCCCACCTTGGAGCACCCGGTCGAGGCGGGAGTTCCGCCTCCGCCCGACGTCCTCTTCAATGAGGCCCGCCAGCGGCGCAGGCGGCGCTGGATACGGGTACTTGCGGTGCTCGTCGTCGCCGCAGGCGCAGGGATCAGCTATGGCGCAATCGGCCACGGCGGCCGTGCCCCCACATCGAAGAACGCTGCCCCCTCTTCCAACAGCAAGGCGCCGGCGAAGTCCACCCGCTCTGCGACCAGCGGGTCATTGTGCGGAAGCGGCGCCGTCGACGTGACGAACTGTCTGGTAGCGCTCTCCTTCGTCTCGTCCGAGGTGGGCTTCGGTGTATATGGCCCCGTGTCGGGGCGGCCGCAGCTCGTCTCCACCACCGACGGCGGCTCGACGTGGCACGACGTGGGGCGCGCCCCAGTCGGGTACGGCCCCGTCGCGATCGATTTGCCCACCCTCACCTTCGTGGACGCGTCCAACGGCGTCGAGTACGGGACAAGGGGCGCCTTCGTCACCCACGATGGCGGTCGTAGCTGGGCACCGATCCCCGTCTCGGGCCGGGTGGTCGCGAGCACCGCCGTCGGACGCCGCCTCTGGCTCACCGACACGACCTGTCCGGTGAGTCCGTCTACAGCACCGTGCACCGTCGGCGTTGAAGCATCCACTGACGCCGGCCGCACGTGGCGGGCGCTCGTCCTCCCGTCCGGGCCGTATCGCTACGCCCAGACCGCCGTCGGACCTGGGGGCACGTTGGTCGTGGCCGAGTGGGCCGACCAGGAGGGCTACGTCAGCAACAACCCTGGCGTGCTGCTGGTAAGCACTGATGGTGGCGAGAGCTGGCAGACGACCCCTCTGCCTTGCCCAGTGGACTTCCGCTTGGGGGGACAGCTGTCCCTGGCTCCGTCGTCGCGCACCGTTTGGTTGGTCTGCAGCGCCAACGGGGCAGTCGGACTCCGTCCAAATGTCGTGTACCGCTCGACCGACCTCGGCGCCTCATGGGAGGGAGAATCGAGCTTCGGTCCGCTCACAACCACCCTGCCACCGGGCGCACCCAACGGCACGATCGAAGTGCTTGCAGCTCGATCGAGCACCGACGCCTGGGTGCTTGAGATGAACCGGGGCGGGCTGCTCGCGACCAGCGACGGCGGCCGCAGCTGGCACAACGCCATGCCTTCGACCATACAGAGGGGCATCGACACACTGCGTGACACGCTCGACATGGTCAGCCCCAACGACGCGTACTTGGCCGCGCACGCCTTGTCGACCACCGACCATGGCGGACTGTGGCGCACCGAAGACGGCGGTCGAACCTGGCACCGCCTTCGGTAGCAGCGCGGCCTAGTTCTGAAGCTTCTGAAAGCTCCTCGGCTCATCTCCGAGGGAGCGGGAAGCCACACCGAGCTGAGCGCACGAGCACGCCCACAACGCGCGCCACCTACCGCCGGACGTCTACGACGTCACCCTCCGCCC
>JAKACA010000215.1 GCA_021796455.1 Actinomycetes bacterium | reverse complement strand
AGCGCGAGCGGGTCCCGGGGGTGTCTCGGGGCGCGACGTGGGCGGGGCGATGTTGTTGAGCACGCGGTCGGGCATCTTCGAGCCGAGCGCCCGCGCGGCACGGGCAATCGGCGGGTACCGGAGCCGTCCTGACAGGTAGTGCTCGATGGCTTTTTGGACGATGACGGACTCGGGGACGCCGTCGTTGGTGGCAGCGACACCGAGGACATAGGCGACGTCGTTGGAGAGTGTGATCTGCATGCGCTTTGGCATGACTGAGCCTCCTAGGGGGAGTTGGACCCGGACGAGCGGTAGGGGACGACCGGGGCGCTGCTTGTCGCTGTGAAGGTGAAAGGAATATGAGGGAGTCCGTGGAAGAGAACTTGCGCCATCGACGTCTGGCAACTCACCGTCGCTGTCCATAGCCCGACCGGTCCCGAGTGAACCCGGACGACGAGGGAATTGGCCTCGCAGGCGAGACCGTGGCTCGCGAAGACCCCCGCAGCGGCATCTGTCGCGGCAAGAGACGCTCCCGGTCCACCATTTGAGATGGCGGCGGACTCCGCAGCGGTCTGCGCGGCGTTCTCGGCGACCGAGCTCGCCTCTGACCACCGACCGGCCGCAAGAGCGAAGACGGCGACGAGGACGATGAAGGGAGCAAGGATCACGAGCTCCATGGTCGCCTGGCCCCTGTCGTCGCGGCGGCGTCGCATCTAGGCTCCCGCCTTGGCGGTCGGCGCCCTCGCGAAGTAGGCGGTCGAGCAGACTGTGAAGTGAGGGACGAAGGGGAAGATCTCCGGAGCGAAGCCCGTCACCGTGACAGCCGACAGCCCAGGGGGAGTCGTGCTGCCATGGCACAGAGTGAACTCGGACACCGTCGGGTTGCTGACCTCGTTGTTGGCCGCCACGAGGGCCGTCGTCTGCCAGGCGGGGAGCCCCTGCGAGAGTGCCTGCGCCCCGGCCTGCGCTCCGGCAGTAGCGCCCTGGTCGGCCAGGTAGTACATCGCGTACTGGACGACGAGCAGCAACATGAAGAGGAAGATCGGGAAGATCACGGCGATCTCGACTACCATCTCGCCCCTGTCGCCAAAGCGGCGGCCGGCCCGGCACTTGCAGGCGGCCAGGACCGGGTGACGGCGAGACTGCTCCCGGTCCTGGCTCGTCCGCGGCGTCACGGGGCTGCGTTGCACCCGTTGGCGCCTGGGTTTTGGATGCAGTTGGCCGTCTTCGTAGCGCTGCCCTTGACGGCGTTGAAGATGAGGAACCCAGCCACGATCGCGATGATGACCAGTATCCCGATCAGCACCATGGAGCCGACCTGGCCGGACTCTGGATCTGCCTCGAGAACCGCGAGGCGGTCCCTCAGCACGTCCCCGGCACGCCAGGCCAGCCTGCGGGCTCTTACTTGTGTCTCTAGCAACATCTGGGTTGTCCTTTCTCGTTGATCTGTTTGACCTTCGTGTGAAGCGCGATGTCTCTTCGACCTTTGTGGTCACTTCCTTGTCCTGTCTTTTTGGTATGCCCCCTTGTTCCTCCTTTGCCAGATGTCCTGTGATCATTGTGACCGGTGCGAAGCACGTTTGTCTCGACCTATCTCTTAGAGGAAGTTCAGGATGTGAGCCAGGGCCGGGTATGCGAGGAAGATCAGGTACCCGATGAACATGACAGATGTCGGCATGAAGAGCTTCTCTGTCATCTTGCCGGCGTCGGCCTCGAGGGTGGACGCGCGAGCCTCGCGGATCGACTGGGCCTTGGCGTCCAAGGTGGAGCGAAGCCCGGCGCCTGACTCCTCGCTCTGGCGCAGCGTCGTCGCGACAGATGTGATCTCGGGCTCGCCGTAGCGCTGGCCGATGCGGTCGAGTGCGACATAGGCGGGCTTTCCCATCTGGCGGGTGTCCTTCAGCTCGGCGGCGATCTCCGCGAAGACCCAGTCCGAAGAGACACGTGAGGCCGCAGCTAATGCGCTCTCCAGTCCCATCTGGCCAGCCACTGCGAGCGCCGTAAGGCTGACAAAGCCGGCGAAGCTCTGGCGCAGGTGGCGCCTTTTCGACTCGGCGCGCTTTTTCAGGTTGGCAAAGGCCAACAGGATCCCAAACCCTCCGCCGACGACAGCGCCTAGTGGAGTGAGGTAGGCAGCCGCGTGCAGGCCGAGAAGTGCGAGAAGGATCGGCAGGGCCGCACCAAAGAGAGCGAGCACGAGAGCGCCTGAGAGCGCCTGGGAGACGAGCCCGGCGAGGTTGAGCCCGACTAGCTCGAGACTCGGGCCGAGGCGTTTCGCGTAGTCGGTGGAGGCGAGGAACGCCGTGATCCTCCCGTGCCACGAGGTGTCTGGGACCTCGTTCGCCGAGCGGCTCGCCTGTGCCACGGCCGAGGCGAGGCCTGGACCGGGCGTGGTGTGAGTGCCGGCATAGACCGCTCCGGCGAGCGTGCAGCCGAGCCCTGCTGCTGCGAGTGTGAGAACAAGGACGTCGCTCATCGTGAGGCCTTTCTCGAGGCGAGCAGGCGGGGCTCGGGCACCTGGCGGATGAGCTTCAACATGAGCCACATGCCGACCCCGTAGAACGCGAGGGCGACGGCCATCACGACCTCCCCGCCTGCTGTGGTGAAGGGGGACATGTAGCCCTTCGCCACGAGCAGGAGCAGGCCGAAGAAGCCGAGGGAGAAGTAGATGACCATGCGGACGTTCAGGTACGAAGGGGCGCGCTTTGCCTCGATCTGTCCGCGCATCGCCAACTCGCCGCGGCCCGCCACGGTGAGCGCGCCGAGTAGGTCCGCCACGCCTTTGGCCTGCTGCTCGACGGACATGATGAGCGGGGCGATGATCGTGTCGCAGGCCGGATCGTCGACGTCGTCGGCGAAGCGGCGAAGCGCCTCGCCTGTGGACAGAGCGACGCGGGGATCAAGGTTGGCGACAAGGTTCGAGAGCTCGCGGGCAAGAGCAGGCGGGGGCGGGGTGGACGCACGGCGCAGCGCCTCCTCGATACCGGTCGAGCGCACCTGGTCGCGAAGCGCCTCTGTCCAAGAGACGATCGCGTCGAGGCGGGCCATCGCTCCCGCCTGCGGGTTCTTCAGCCGGAGGACCGGGATGAGCCACGGGAGAAGCGCCGCTACGACAGCGGCAAGGACGAGGTGTGTCCATAACAAGACGGCGAGAAAGATCACGATCGCCCAGGGGATCTTCTTCGGTTGGATGTCGATCTTCTTGTGCGCGGCCCTCGGAGGGACCGTGATCCGCCCGGTGGCGGCCCCGACGAAGGCGACGAGGAGGAGCCCGACGAGTGCGGCCAAGATCGCTATGACGATGCCCATTAGGAGAGGTCCTGACACGAGATGGAGTGGTCGTAGCCAAAGCGGGAGAGCCGCTCGTGCATCCTCGGGGAGAGAGCCACCCCGGTGAAGCCGTAGCGGTCGGGGCCGAGCGGGCCGAACAAGGTGTTGGAGTGAGCGGTCCCGGCGTCGTAGCCGGTCACCTCTATGAGCTCGGTGACGACGCGCTTGTACTGCCTTGAGTGGAACACGGTCAGATCGGTGCCTGGATCGGCGTCTTCTGACTCGGAGGTCTCGTCGATGAGGCTGACATAGACGATGAAGTCGAGCGCCTGGGCGGCGAGTGCCTGGGACTGCTCCATCGTGAGCCGCTCGGGGGCCTGCAACATGTAGTTTCCGATCTGGGTGAAAGTGCCCGCGGCGGAGTCGGAGTGGATCGTGCACATCGAGCCGGAGGAGCCCTGCAACATGGCGGTCAACATGTCGATGATCTCGTCGCCGAGCACCTCGCCGACGATGACCCGGTTCGCGTTCATGCGCTTGGTGCGCCGCACGAGGCGCCTCATCGCCACTGCGCCCTCGCCCTCCATGTTCGGCTCTCGTGCCTCAAGGGCGATGGCGTTCGGGTGGCTCGGGAGGTCGTGGAGGCCGAGCTCGAAGGACTGCTCGACGGTCACTATGCGCTCATAGGGAGGGATGCAGTTCGCCAGTGCCCTAAGAAGCGTGGTCTTGCCCGCGTTCATCGGACCGGCGACCATCAAGTTGCACTGGGACCTGACCGCGGCCCAGAGAAGGTGCGCGAGCCCTGCGTCTACCATGGAGCGTCCCACGAGGTCGTCCATGGTCGGATTCGAGAGGCGATGGCGGCGGATCGAGACGGTGGGCCGGCTCGAGACGGACATGACAGCAGATAGGCGGCTGCCGTCGGGCAGGCGCAGGTCGAGCTCGGGATGGGCGGGGTCGAACTGGCGCTCGGCATGGCCCTTGCGGTGGGCTATCAGTTGCACGAGGCGCACGAGGTCCTCGTCTGAGTCCGCTAGGGGAGGATGCTTTTCCATCTTGCCGGACGCGTAGGTCACCCATACCCCGTCGCAGCCGTTCACGTCGATGTTCTCGATGGACTCGTCGTCGATGTAGGGCTGCAGGCGCCCGAGTCCGAACATCTCGGCGATCACGGCCTCGACCATGAGATCGAGGCTCTCGAGGTCGAGCATCGAAAGCCCCCTCGCTCCGCGGTCCGCGTTCCAGTCGCCGGCGACGAGATCGGCGAGGCTGCGCGCCTGGCCGACCTCGTCTGAGTCGTCAAGCAGCCCGGCTGGGAGATCGCCCGATCTGAGGCGGGCTACGACCAGGTCGCGCATCTGGACGATGAGGTCGTAGTCGACGTCGATCTGGGTCATAGCGCTTGCCCCTTGCCGGCGCCGGAGTGGGCCAGGGCCCCATTCGGCGACAGCAGAGCGCGCCCGGCGATGAGCCCGATCGCGCTCGCGAACTCGCCGCGACCTGGAAGCGACGCGTAGCCCGAGTCCGAGAACCCGCCGCTCTTGAGCGTCGGAAGCGTCGCCACGACCGGGAGGTCGGTCGCCTCTGACATCTCGGCTGCTCCACGGGCACTTGCTTCGGAGAGCACGACCTCGACCTCGTGGCCGAGCCCTCGAAGGGTCTGGGACCACGAAGCCAGGAACACAGCGCTTTGGCGGTCGGCCCGCGTCACGACGATGAGGCGCGAGGCGAGCTTTGCCATCGCTCCTGCTCCCGAGTGTGACTCCGGGACGCGGCCGATGTCCACGATCACCGTCGCAGGGCCGGTCGCGGCCAAGGTGGCGGCCACGTTCGGCCACATCTCGGTGAGCGCCACGGACTGCTCGAG
>JAKACA010000032.1 GCA_021796455.1 Actinomycetes bacterium | reverse complement strand
CTCGTGCACCGGCGTCGGGCGGTCGTCGAGGTCGCTCAGCGACGACTCCGAGAGAAGGCCGGGCCCCTGGTGCTCGGAGAGCTCCGGCCTGCCGCCCGCTGCGCTCGCCACGCGCGTGCCGAGCTCACCGCTCGCGATGGAGCGCACAAGGCCCTCAACATCTGGGTCCCAGGTCGCGACGTCCCTCAACATCGGCACCTTGTCACGCACGTTCTCGTAGGCAAGGGAGGTACCCCGCCCGAGAGGCAGGCAGCCGCGCATGTCGATCGCCTGCGCCGCGACGATCAGCTCGTGGGCGATCAGGCGGTGGGCAAGAGCCACGAGCTCGAAGGTCCGCCGCACGGCAAGTGGGGCCATGCTCGCGTGGTCCTCCATGCCCTCGGCCACCTGGCCCGCGTAGTCGAGAGCAACGGGATTCGCGAGCGAGCGAGCCTCGGCCGCGAGCGCCGCGCACCACCGCCCCATGGGTTTCAGCCCATTGGTCGAGCCCTGCTCTATCGCGAGCTCGCTCGGAAGACCGCTGAAGTGATTCCATAGGAGCTTTTGCACCCGCTCGTTGGCGACCTTCAGCGCATTTGCGATCGCGATGCGCACGAGGTCGAGGGCCATCGCGATCGCGGCAACATCGAAGTTGCCGACCGAGACGATGACGCCCTCGTCGACGAGGACGAGCGGGTTGTCGCTCGCGGAGTTGAGCTCTGCTTCGAGGGTGGAGCGCGCATAGGAGAGAGCGTCGTAGACAGCTCCGTGAGTTCGCGGCACACACCGAAACGACAGCGGATCCTGCAGGTTCCTGGCCGCGCCGGGCTCCCAGAGGTACGAGCCCTCGAGGAGCTCCCGGAGACGCTCGGCCGCGGCGTTCGGACCGATCTGGGGCTGCAGGCGCGCAACCCCGGGATGGATGATCGACAGGTTCCCCGCAAAGCCCTCGAGCGACATCGCCGCCGCCACCTCGAGCCAGTCAGCAAGATCCGCGACGTCATGGAGAACGAGCGACCCCCGCCCCAGGGTGACCCCGTTGGCACTGATCAATGCGAGCGCCTCTTTCGGCGCGAGCTCTATCGGCTCGAGACCGACGGCCGCGAGTGCGTCCCGGCCGCTCATCACCTTGCCTGCCACTTCGGCACGTCCGACACCGATGAGGACCTTGCCGATATCAGACATCTCCGACAGATCCCCCTGACCGACAGATCCGACCTCGCGGACAACTGGGTGGACGTCGCCGTTGAGGAGCGCGACGATCAGCTCGACGAGCTCACGGCGAACGCCGACGCCCGCCTTGGCCATGCCGTTGGCTCGCGTCACCATCATCGCGCGCACCACGTCCACGGGTAGCGGCCGTCCGTAGGAGGAAGTCTGATCGGCGACGG
This sequence comes from Actinomycetes bacterium, assembly GCA_021796455.1. GTDB lineage: Bacteria > Actinomycetota > Acidimicrobiia > Acidimicrobiales > Bog-793 > JAKACA01. The sequence continues at coordinate 24,268 of JAKACA010000032.1, read as the reverse complement.
TCGCAAAAGAGAAGCGGCCGAGCTGGTCCGAGGGGATGCGGTAACGGTAGAACGAGCCGAGGCCCGTGTTCAGCCCGTAGACGCTCTGGCCACTTGCGAGCACCGCCTCGACGACGTCGCGAGCAAGGCGCACGCGCTTTAGAGCTTCGCCTGAGATCGTCACGCGTGCGTGATCGCGCGCGACGGCGACGACATCTTCGACGGTGAGGCTCTCCCCGGTCAGCTCGACTACCCGCGGGCTCACCCGACCGTCCCTGACTCCCCGCGCTGGCGACTCCCGGAGCCCACCCGCAGGCACGGCCGTGCACCGTTGTCAGCAGCCCCGTCGGTACCGGCCTCGTCGAGAGTGTCGCAGGCGAGGAGCGTCTCGGCCAGCACCGAGATGCCATCTCCGATCTGGACCAGGTCCGTCCACTCCTCGGGACAGTGGCTCCGACCGTCGCGCGAGGGTACGAAGATCATCCCCATCGGGCCGAGCCGAGCCATGTGGGCCGCGTCATGGCCCGCCCCACTCGGGAGAACGACCGGCTCGAAGCCACACTCGACCGCCGCACGTGCGACAGTGTCGCGGACCCAGCTCGTCGCGAGGACGGGATCCTCGCGCGAGACCCAGCTGAGCGACGTCGCGAGGGATCGCCGGCTTCCAATCTCGTTGACGGAGACCTCGACGTCGCGCCCGAAGCTGCCAAGCCAGCCGGTGTCGTCGCTTCGCACCTCGGCCCACAGGTCCGCCTCTGCCGGAACGACATTGTGGGCGCCGGGACGCACGTCGAGGCGCCCTGCGGTCGCAACGCCCCCAGTCGCGAGATCCTCGATGCGCAGAGCCGCCTCGGCCGCTCCGAGCAATGCGTCCCGGCGCTCTCCCATCGGGGTCGTGCCGGCATGGTCCGGTCTGCCCGTAAAGGTCGACAGGAACCTGTGGATCCCGACGATCCCGCTCACCACTCCGATTGAGGCACCAGCCCTCTCGAGGCGGGGACCCTGCTCGATGTGGAGCTCGACGAAGCATCGCAGCGCGCCCTGTGGCCAGCAAGCTGCCGCGAGGTTCTCGGGATCACCGCCAGCCTCTGCCAGCAGGTCGCGCAAACGGCGCCCGCCGGGATCGACGAGATCCAGGTGCTCCGGCCCGAGGGCGCCAACGATGGCGCGACTTCCGACACAACTGAGCCCGAAGTCGTTCGGCTCCTCGCCGAGAAAGTCGACGACGACGAGATCGTGGCGAAGCTCGCGGCCCGACTCGGTCAGCATGCGGACGACCTCGATCGCGCCGAGAACGCCGATGATGCCGTCAAAGCGGCCGCCGCCATGCACGGTGTCGGTGTGGGATCCGGTGACGAGCGCGGCTCGCCTACCCTCGGTGCCCCTGAGCCTTCCTATGAGGTTGCCACCTGCGTCGGTCTCGACCGTCAGACCGGCAGCTGCCATCTGCTCTCCTACCCATGCGCGCGCCGCCATGTCGATGGGTGAGAAGACGCGCCGCGTCCATCCCAAAAGGTCGGGATCCCGGTAGGTCGAGATCACCTCGAGGTCGTGCCCGACCCGCCCGAGATCGGGCGCGGGCCCGCTGTCACGACTCAAATCGTCGCTCCTTCTTGCCGCCCGTAGCTGACGAGCTCGACCCCCATGATCTGCTCGACCTCCCTCAGAGCCATCTCGTCATGCGTGCTCGAGGAGAGAGGGAGCATCCTCTGGTCGACGACGAACAGTGCCACCTCGCGCCCGTCGGACATCTCGGCAATCGAGACCGGCCTCCCGGTGTCGATCGACAGCGTCGCGACGACGTCTGGATATGTCGCAAGACGGACCCCGTCGCACTCGACTGTCATGTACTCGTTGAGGAACCGCGCCACACAACCATCTATGCGAAAGGCTCCATGATCGAAACCCCCGGCAGTCCGCAGGGGCTCGACGGAGCTGACAGCTCCTCGCGCCACGACCCTCCCGCCGGTTGCGGCGATCGCAGCCTCGATCACCTCTTCGCCGCCCGGCGCCGCAGAGCGCATGGCCGAGCCGAGGGCGAGCGCGTAGCTGATGGCTCCAAGTGCTGCGTGCTGCTTTACGTAACCCACCTCGACGGGGTGGCGTGCCGCCGCGATGAACCCTCCCGCGCGCACGCACACGTCCCGAAGAACGTCCGAGGTGACGATCACCTGCCCTCTTACGACGACCTCGATCCCCCCGCAAAGCTCACGGTTGCCACCGGCGACCGCCTGGACCGTCCGGTAACCGGGAGCCGTGGTGAGGCCGAGGGCGCCAAGCTTGCCGGTGGGGTGAGCCCTGACGTCGCCTGCGGCATCGAGCACCTTGACCCCGAGGATCGCGGACTGGATCCAGCCGTTCAACGTCGTCGAAGAGCCGTTCTGCGCAGTCATGACGCCGCTGACCGGACCATCGAGCTCCCCGATCACCAGCTGGAGCGCTCTTAGGTAGTCGAGGGGGCGTATCTCCCAATTCGGAGAGGCCGGAGCTCCGATGGCGGTGACGGTGACGACTGTCTCGGTGTCGTCGAGCTCGTCCGGTGTGCAGAGAACAGGGCGTCCGACTCTCGTTGCAAGCTCACCCATCATCATCCCGTGCTCGACCCACCCGCCGCCGCCGCAGGCGAGCACCGATCCTCCCCACACTGCGTCGAGGGCGTCATCTCGGCTCAGCTCTCTCACCCCAGCACCTCCTCGTCGCCTCCGAGCCCGAGCCCGAATCTGGCAGCCTCCCCTTGCGCCCGCTCGTAGCCGGCGTCCGCGTAACGAAGGATACCGAGACCGCTGTCGGCGTCGAGGCCGGACCGCAGGCGCCGGGCGGCGGACTCGGTCCCGTCCGCGATGATCGTGACTCCGGCACTTTGCATGTAGCCCGCGTAGCCGGCACCACCCGCGTGCACAGCTACGAGGTCGGCACCCGATGCACAGACGACGAGAGCGTCAAGGATCGGCCAGTCCGAGATTGCGCTGCTCCCGTCGGCCATCTGCTCGGTCCCGATGTGGGGGTGAGTCATTCCTCCCGAATCGAAATGGTCGCGGGTGAAGGCGACGGGGCCGGCGAGGCGGCCTTCTGCGACAAGGGCATTTGTCGCAAGGGCAAAGCGAGACCGCTCGCCGTGACCTAGCCAACAGCTTCGGGCAGGCAGGCCCTGGGCATCGACGTGCCGGCGGGCCAGCTCGAGCCAGGAAGCGACCTCCGGGCGGATTGCCGTCTTCGCCGCGAGGCCATCCAGCTCGGCGATGTCGGCTGGCTCACCGCTCAACGCGACCCAGCGGAACGGGCCTATCCCCCTGCAGAACAAAGGCCGCAGGTACCTCTCAGCAAAGCCGTCTATCTCGAAAGCTCTACCTGCTCCCGCCGCTTGGGCCTGCACCCTCAGGTTGTTCCCGTTCTCGAAGACCACCGCACCAGCTGCCTTCAGGGCCAGCATCGCCTCGACCTGGACCGCCATGGACTCGCGCGCCCGGCGTGCCGTCTCGACAGGGTCACGGGCGCGCTGCGCGCTCCACTGCGCGAGCGACGCGCCGAGCGGGCAGTAGCCGAAGACCGGATCGTGGGCTGCGGTGAGGTCGGTGACAACGTCGGGTACGACAGCTCGCTCGGCAAGCTCGGCGTAGACAGCCGCGGCGTTGCCGACAAGGGCGACGACGCCGGTGCCATCCGAGCGCCGCAGCGGTGAGGCGCCATGACCCAGAGCACCCAACGCTTCGTCGAGGTTGGTCGCCACGAAGCTGACGTGACCTCGCGCGAGCGCCCGCGCGCACTTGGCCTCGTCGACTTCGACGACAAGGCCCCGCCCGCCCGCCATCGTGATCCCGAGAGGTTGGGCCGCTCCCATCCCTCCCAGACCCGCGCTGAGCACCAACCTGCCTGCGAGCGAGCCCCCGAAATGCTCGGCTGCAACTGCGCAGAGAAGCTCGTAGACGCCTTCGAGCACCCCTTGGAAGCCGATGTACTGCCAGTCGCCCGCGGTAAGGCCGCCCCACATGATGAGGCCTCGGCTCTCCAGGTCGTCGAAATACTCCTGGGTGGCATAGTGACCGACGATGTTCCCGCACGCCATCACCACGAGTGGAGCGCCGGCGGAGGTCCGAAATACGCCGATCGGCTTGCCCGACTGGACGACGAGCGTCTCCCCGTCCGAAAGGGAGCGAAGCGACCGCACTATTCCATGAAACGACTCCCAGTTGCGCGCTGCCCTCCCGCGAGCGGCGTAGACGACGAGATCCTCGGGTCGCTCGCCGATCTCGAGCACGTTCTCGAGCATTCTCAACAGCCCTTCCTGGCGCCAGCCCCGGCACCGCAGCTCCGGGCCGCGACCCGCGAGGATGCGCACTTGCTCGACCCCTGGCGACTCAACCACCGACTGCCCCACCGTGGCCAGGCTTGACGAGGCGACCGTGACCAGGCGAGCCAAGCACTGTGGCACCGTCCCAGACGACCTCGCCACGCGAGACCGTGAGCACGACCCGACCACCCATCGTCATCTTGTCGTACGGGCTCCAAAGCGCGTTGGAGTGCAAGTCCTGCTCGTCAATGGCATAGCTCGACGTGGGGTCGAAGGCCACGACGTCCCCGTCCATGCCGATCTCGAGCGCGCCCTTGCCGGGGAGCCCGAACAGCTGTGCTGGTGTAGCCGAGACGAGCCGCGCGAGGTCGCCCGGGGCACCTCCGCGCGCGAACAGGCCGGTCGCAAGAAGGGGAAGCAAAGTCTCCACTCCCGGAGCGCCGGAGTGGTTGTCGAAGATGTCGGGGTGCGTCTTGTGAGAAAGCGGCCAGGGCGCGTGATCCGACGCGACGAGGTCGATCGACCCGCCGGCTATCTGCTCCCAGAGTCCCTCCATGCTCGGCCTCGATCGCACAGGAGGGTTGATCTTGAGTCGGCCACCGAGGCGCTCCATGTCGTCTTCGGAGAACCACAGGTAATGCGGGCAGGTCTCCACGCTCACGGCGGTACCTTCGGATCGAAAGCGGCCTGCCAGCTCGACCGAGCGAGGAAGGCTCAGGTGGCACAGGTGAAGCCTCGCTCCGGTGGAACGCGCGTACTCAAGCGCCGTGAGCACAGCCTGGGTCTCGCTGACCGGCGGCCGCGACAAGCAGTGCGCGAGCGGGGAGCTCGCGGGCAGGCGGCGCGCCTGCTCGATCAACGGTTTGATGATCTCCTCGTTCTCGGCATGCACGCAGGCGACGGAACCTGACTCGCGTATGGCCTCGAGCACCTCGAGGAACTGGCCGTCGTGGATGCGGGGGAAGCGCCTCGCATCTGTGCAAAAAAGCGAGAGCTTGAAGCCCACCGCCCCGGCTGCCACGAGCGGGGCCACATCCTCTGCTCCTGTCCCGGGGCGCACGGTACCGAGCAGCGCTACGTCTACGACCGCCTCACGCGCGACGCGGTCGCTCTTGGCGGCAAATACCTCCGGGTCGACCACGGGCGCCTCGGCGTCATAAGGCATGTCGACCACCGTCGTCACGCCTCCGGCTGCCGCGGATCGCGTAAGTGCCGTGATCCCCTCGCCCGGGTGGCTGCCGGAGTGCACATGACAGTCGATCGCTCCCGGCAGCACATAGGCCGAAGCGACATCGATGCCACGGGTCGCTTCCTCACCCGTCGGCTCGCCCGACAGGATCTCGACGATCCGCCCCTTTGATATGAGGACCTGGCCACGCCGCGGCTCGCCGTCACCCCGCACGACTCTGCCGGCGACCGATAGATCCGCTCGTGGCATCTACGGTGCGGCTGGCTGTTCCACTAGAAGGCGCCCGGCGGCCGGCTTCAAGACAGTCCTACGATCTCGCCGTTCTCGTCGATGTCGATCCGCTCGGCGGCCGGGCTCGAGCCGAGCCCCGGCATCGTGCGTATGTCACCACATATCGCATAGATAAACCCTGCTCCCACAGACGCCCTGACCTCGCGCACCGCGAGCCTCCAGCCCCTCGGGGCACCGAGGAGCTTGGCGTCCGAGGAGAGCGAGTACTGCGTCTTTGCCATGCACAGCGGCAGGTTGCCGAAGCCGTTCTGCTCGAAGAGGTTGAGCTGCGAGTTCGCCGGGGCTGAGTAGTCAACCCCATCGGCGCCATAGACTCGCGTCGCGATCGTCTCGATCTTCTCCCTAAGCGGCGCCTCGAGCGGGTAGAGGAAGCGAAACTCGCTCGGCCTGCTGGCCGCATCTATGACGGCCTCTGCCAGCTCGGTCGCCCCCTTGCCGCCCTCGGTGAAGTGGTTGGAGACCGCGGCTCTCACACCCAGCTCGGCCGCGAGCTCCTTGATCGCCGCGTGCTCGGAGGCATGGTCGGTGGGAAAGGCATTGATCGCCACGACCGGCGTGACCCCTTGCATCTTCACGTTCTCGATGTGCTTGGCCAGGTTGGCTCCACCCACTCGAACCTCGTCAGGGTTCTCCTCCAGAAGGGCTGGGGGCAGAGCCCGGCCGGCCACCACGCGGTGGTTGCCTGAGTGTGCCTTGAGAGCACGCACGGTCGCGACGATCACCGCGGCATCAGGGGTGAGGCCCGATGTCCGGCACTTTATGTTGAAGAACCTCTCGGCGCCCATGTCGGCGCCGAACCCGGCCTCGGTCACGAGGAAGTCACCGGTGTGGATGCCGATCAGGTCGGCGACCACAGAAGAGTTACCTGTCGCTATGTTGCCAAATGGGCCCGTGTGAACAAAGACCGGCGTGTTCTCGATCGTCTGGAGGAGGTTGGGCTTGATCGCATCCCGCATGATGACAGTCATCGCCCCGGCGCCCTTCAACTCCTCGGCCGTGACTGCCATGCCGTCTTTCGTGTAGCCGACGACGATCCGCCCGAGACGAGCACGCAGGTCCTGCAAGGAGGTCGAAAGGCCGAGGAGAGCCATGGCCTCCGAGGCTGCCGTAATATCGAAGCCCGTCTGGCGCGTGACGCCGTCATCCTTCGATCCGAGGCCGATCACGATGTTGCGAAGGGCGCGCTCGTTGATGTCGAGGACCCGGCGCCAGGTGATGTTGTTGAGGTCCAGACCAAGCGCGTTGCCCTGATGCAGGTGGTTGTCGACCATAGCCGAGAGCATGTTGTGCGCAGAGGTGACAGCGTGCATGTCCCCGGTCAGATGAAGGTTCAGGGCTTCCATCGGGACAGCCTGGCTGTAGCCGCCACCGGCTGCGCCGCCCTTGATGCCGAATGTAGGGCCCATCGATGGCTGTCGTATGGAGATCGTCGCTCGCTTGCCGACGTGGGCCATGGCCTGGCCGAGCCCGACGGTCGTCGTCGTCTTGCCCTCACCCAGTGGAGTCGGCGTGATAGCGGTGACCACCACGTACTTGGCCCTAGGCCGGTCGGAGAGCTCCGCGATCGCGTCGAGCTTGACCTTGGCCACGCTCGCGCCGTAATGCTCGAGCAGGCTCTCTGGGATACCCATTGCCGAGGCGATTTCGGAGATTGGCCGAAGGGACGCACTACGGGCAATCTCGAGGTCAGAGGGCATCGTCATATCTCAGGCTTCCTTCTCTCGGTAACCGGAGATGCCGATCGAGAATTCCGAACCGGCATCGAGAACAGCGTCGAACAGGTACTGGCCGGCGGACCGGTCGCCATGGAGAAGATAGGAGCGGACACCGCCATCGTCATCTCGAATGACGTCGCAGACTATCCGAGCCACGGAGCTACGGAACACCGCACCGTCGGGGGTGACGCCGTCGGAGAGGTCGATCGCACATATCTTCTCCAGCACGCGCCTCGAGTCCGCCCCGCTCAGGCGAATGAGGAACCCGCCGTGGGTGACATCGACGACCGTCGTGAGCGCGGTGGGGTCCCCACCACCGATCTCATCGGCCAGAGCGGGCCACGTGCCCGCCCCAGAGACAAGCAGCCACTCGCCTGGGCCCGTGCCGGCCACGAGGGTGCCGTCTGGGGCGCGCCTCGCCAGCCCGAGTGCGCATCCGAGAACCTCGGCCGCCTTGGAGAGCACCCCTGCTCTCACGAGCACCTTCGAGTACGGCGTCAGGTCGCAAAGCTCGAGGCCACCCTTGCGGGCCGTGGTCGACACCTCCCAGCCGTGCTCGCGGCCAACCGGCCCCCGGGCTCTGATCGGCGATCGCGCGACCATCGACGTCTCCCGGTTGCTATCCACGCAGGCGGCTCCCCTCGGGGTCGAAGTGGGCATGATGCTCCATGACCGTCGCCGGCACATGGCGGCCGTCGGGCAGCTTGACCGTGACTACGGTTCCTGCGACGGCGAGCCTGGCTGACACGAGACCGAGGCAGATCGAGCGGCCGATCGTCGGCGAGAAGCGGCTGGAGGTGATCCGGCCCTCGATGGCGCCACTGGGGCTCACTATCTGACTCGCCTCCGCGGGCACGAGGTGCGTATCGCTCGGCTGCAGGCCGACGAGTCGCATGCCGTCACCTCGCTCGTGCTGCCAGACAAGCTCCGGCTTGCCGGCGAAGTCCTCCTTGTCGAGCTTTACGAGCCAGTCGAGCCCAGCGCTCAGTGCCTGGGTCACGCCGTCGGTATCCTGTCCGACTATGAAGTGGCCCTTCTCGAGCCGCATCACCCGCTGGGCTTCGAGGCCGAATGGTCCCACTCCTAGGTCCTTGCCATCAGACATGAGCCGCTCCCAGACGTACAGGCCGTAACCGGCTGGCACGTGTATCTCGAAGCTGAGCTCTCCGGTAAAGCCGATCCGCCACATGTGGCAGCCGGGAACACCGGCAATCGTCCCAGTCCGGACCTGCATGTACGAAAACGACTCCGGCGACAGATCCACGTCGGGGACGAGCCTGCCCAACAGCTCGCGTGAGCGCGGACCGGCAATGTTGATGCTGGCATAGGCCGACACCATCGAGGTGACGTGCACCTGCCAGGAGGGGAACGAGGTCTGCAACCAGTTCTCGACCCACTCGTGCACCGCCTGAGCGCCCGAGCTCGTGGTGGACATGAAGTAGTGGTCGGCGGCGAGACGCCCGGTCACGCCGTCGTCTATGACGACGCCGTCCTCTCCGCACATGACGCCGTATCGGACAGAACCAACGTCCAGCTTCGACCACTTGTTGACATATACAAAGTTGAGCAGCTTGGAGACGTCGGGCCCCCGCAGGTCGAGCTTGCCGAGCGGCGAGACGTCGATTATCCCGACGTTCTCGCGCACGTTGCGCACCTCTGCCGCAGCGTCTCCATAGTGCTCTGGGCGGATCCACTGGCCTGCCACGATTGGCTTGGCGCCATGGCTGTCGTGCCAGGGTTGCATCGGTGAGTAGCGCACCGGCTCGAGGATGCGGCCCGCCAGCGCGCCGAGGCTGATCGGAGCGTACGGCGGCCGCCAGACGGTCGTCCCGGTCTCCTCGATCGAGCGACCAGTCGCTTCCGCGAGAACCGCAACGGTGTTGATCGTCTCGAGCTTGCCCTGCGACGGGCCCATCGTCGCCGTCGTGTAGCGCTTGAGCAGCTCGACAGAGTCGTAGCCCTCCCGCGCGGCCGCAACGAGGTCCTTTGAGTAGACGTCCTCGGAGTAGTCGACGATACCGTGAGTGCGCGCCCGGAACAGGGCGGGGTGCGGTGCCGGTTCGAGCTCGGGAATGTCGATCGAGTCTGCGCGCCCGAGAGCCCTGTGCGCCGCGGCAGTGCCCGTCGCGCGCCCGTGGGCGACAAGCGCCTGGAGGGGCCCGTCACCGACGATGCCCCCCGTGGCGAGCACCGTGTCGGGCAGGGCGCCACCTGGAACGAAGCGGGCGGCCCGCTCGTCATAACGCGGCCTGTCCCCCGCCATGTTGACAAGCAGCGTAGGCGCTGTCCACCCGACCGCGGTCACGAGCAGGTCGCAGTCGACGATCGATCCGTCTCCGAGCTCGACCTGCTCGAGCTGCCCACGGCCCAGCGCCCTCACGAGCTCGCCTCCCGAGGCCGGATCGACTACCTTCAACACCTCGACACCAACTCGATCAAGGTCTGCCGCCGCGGCCTGGCCCGACTCGTTGGCGGCAAAGACCACCGCCTGCTGGCCAGGCTTCACGGCATAGAGGTTGACCAACCGTCGCGCCGCGGTCGACAGCATCACTCCCGGGAGGTCGTTGCCCTCGAAGACATAGGGCCGCTCGATCAGCCCGCTCGCGACGACGAGGGTCTTCGCGCGCGCTTTCACCAGGCGCTCTGCCACCTGCGGCAGCTCGCGCTGGAGCACAGCCACCCAGTTGTCGTCGTAGCGGCCGGTGACGACCGAGTTGGTCATGACCTCGATGCCGGCGTGCGCTCCGACCTCGTCGCGCAGCTCCCGCAATGCGACGAGATCCTCGGACCCGCCGAAGCGCAGGTGACCCCCTAGCTCGTACTCCTCCTCGACCAGGATCACGTTCGCTCCGGCATCTGCTGCTCCGAGCGCCGCGGCCATCCCGGCCGGCCCTCCCCCAGCCACAAGGACGTCGGGATGGGCATAACGCTTGTCATAGGTCCCGTGCGGCGACGATGCCTGCACGCGGCCACCGGCGGCGAAGCGTTGGAGGACCTTCTCATAGGTGGGCCAGAGGCGCTGAGGCTTGATAAATGTCTTGTAGTAGAAACCTGCTCCGATGAACCGACCTACGAGCTGGTTGGCAGCGCCCACGTCGTAGCGAAGCGACGGCCACCCTGTCTGGGCCTCGACGGCCATGCCATCGCGAAGGCGGCGGTGGGCGGCCCGCACGTTTGGCTCGTCGCCAACCTGGACGATGCATCCCGGGTCGTGGAAGGTCGCGCTCAGCACGCTCCTGGGCCTGTGGTACTTGAAGCTTCGTGAGAAGATGCGCTCGCCTTCGGCCATGAGCGCCGAGACGATCGTGTCTCCGTCGAAACCACGGTGCTCCACCCCGTTGAAAGTGAAGCTGAGCCTCCTGGAGCGATCGATGAGCTCGCCCTCCTGGCGACCGAGGCGCGAGATCATGGCGGTCGGCCTGCGACGCGAGCTGATCATGACGACTCCTCGCTGGAGCTCTCGACACCGAAAGGACGGCCCGACTTGACATCGTTGGTCAGCGTGTTGCGTTCGATGGCGAAGAACTTCCGGCAGCCCGAGGCGTGGTACCACTTCTCGGTTGTCCATCCGGCCGGGTTCTTCTTGTCGTAGAGGTAGTGACGCCAATGCGCCGGGTCGACGGCATCTGGGGCAGGCCGCGACCCGAGCTCACCGAAGTAGGAGAACTCACTCGAGTTGCGGGGCCCACAGTTGGGACAGGGAATGCGGATCATCTCAGTGCCCCACCGCTGCAGCGCCACGCTCGCTCGCGAGACGCCCTTCGGCGAAACGGGCAAGATCGAAGGCGGCGATCAATTGTGGAGTCCTTCCCGTCGCGACGAGCTCGGCCATCGCCTCGGCAGCAGCCGGACCGGCCTTGAATCCGTAGGTTCCCCAGCCGACATCGACGAGAAAGCCTTCGACTTCGGTTATCCCCATGATCGGGGAGAAGTCTGGCGTGATGTCGCACAGCCCGGCCCACTGGCGGAGCACTCGCATCTTCGCGATGGAGGGCATCAGCTCGAGGACATGGCTGGCAAGCTCCTCAGTGAACTCGAGCGAGCCTCGCATCGAATACGAGGCATAGGGGTCGGTGCTGGCACCAAAGACGAGCTCGCCCCGGTCTGTCTGGCTCACGTACACGTGCAGACTTCCAGAGACCACCACGGCATCAAGGAACATCTTCACCGGCTCGGTGACCGCCGCCTGCAGAGGGTGAGTGATGATCGGCAGCTTCACTCCGGCCATCGCGCTCACGAGACTCGCCCACCCTGCCGTGCAGTTGAGGACGATCGGCGCCCCGATCTCGCCCCTGTTAGTCGAGACGCCGCTAACGCGGCCCTTCTCCGTCCTTATACCTGTCACTTCTGTGTTCTGGTGGATCTGCACCCCTAGGCGGTCGCCGGCCCTGGCGTACCCCCAGTTGACGGCGTCATGGCGGATGATGCCGCCGGGCGGGTGGTACAAAGCTCCGATGATCGGGTAGCGAGTGTCATCGGAGACGTCCATGAACGGGACGAGGCGCTTTATCTCCTCGGGGGTGATCACCTCCGAGTCGACGCCCTGCAGCTTGTTCACCTCCGCCCGCCACCGCATGGTCCGCAGTGACGAGTCGTTGTGGGCGAGCGTCAAGTGCCCCCGGGGCGCGAACATGACGTTGAAATTGAGATCGGCGGCAAGGGTGCGGTACAGCTGCACGGACCGGTCGTAGAACCTCACTCCTTCGGGGGTGAGGTAGTTCGACCGCAAGATCGCGGTATTGCGACCCGAGCCGCCGCCGCCGACGTAGCCTTTGTCGACGACCGCCACTTTGGAGATGCCGTGGTTAGCAGCGAGGTAGTAAGCGGTGGCAAGGCCGTGGACACCGGCACCGATGATGACGACGTCGTAGCTCTTCTCGAGCTCAAAGTTGCGCCACACTCGTGGCCAATCCTCATGGGTGAGGCCATGGCGCACGAGGTTGAGCGCCGAGTACCTCGACAGAGCTCCCTTCGGTCGCCGACCAAATGGTCGCGTTGATATCGGGCGGTTCTCGCGCGGCTCCATCGGAAGAGGAATCATAGTAGGTCTAGGAAACAACGTCCACTGAAGGTGGACCAGAGCCCGCCCAGGCAAGCAGCTCGCAGTCGAGGCTAGTTGCCGTGGCAGCATCGTTGAGGCGGTGGGCGTCGCCCGGCAGGACCGACGCCGGCTCGCAAGGTCCCAGATCTGCGACCTTTGATCGGCACGGTTACTGTGTGGCAACAAGAAACCGGCCCGGCGACAGCTGCGCCACAGTCCTGTGGGAGTGAGGCAACAAGATGCGTGCTGTGGTACTCGCGGATGGCGGGCTTTCGGTAGAGGACCGCCCGGACCCTGTTCCCGCCGAGCAGGAGCTCCTCGTCAAAGTCGAGGCAGCAGGCATCAACGGGGCGGACATCTCCCAGCGCGCAGGGCGGTACCCGCCGCCGCCAGGTGCTCCAGTAGACGTGGCAGGTCTCGAGCTTGCCGGCACGGTCCTCGAGGTCGGCAGCCAGGTGCTCCGCTTCAAGGCGGGCGACAAGGTGATGAGCATCGCGGCCGGCGGTGGCCAAGCCGAGCTCTGCGTCGTGCACGAGAGAGTTGCCATGCCGGTCCCGCCCTCGCTCTCGCCCTTGCAGGCTGGGGGGTTTCCCGAGGTCTTCACGACGGCTCACGACGCGCTCTTCACCCAGTGCGGACTCGGTGCCGGAGAGCGCCTCCTTGTCACCGGAGCAGCCGGCGGTGTCGGCCTTGCCGCTGTCCAGCTCGGGGTGCAGATAGGAGCAAGCGTCGTCGCAAGCGTCCGCCGTCCCGAGCACCACGAAGGCGTGGCCGCCTTCGGCGCCAAGGTCGTAAACCCTGCCGAGGTGGCGGACTCCGGACCCTATGACGTCGTCCTCGAACTCGTCGGCGGGCCGAATCTCGAGACGGACCTCGGGGCCCTCGCGACCTGCGGGCGCATCGTAGTGATCGGCACCGCGGCCGGCGCGAGCGCGACGGTCGACCTTCGCCAGCTCATGAGCAAGCGTGCGGTGCTCCGGGCCTCGACCTTGCGTGCCCGGCCCCTCGAGGAGAAGGCCACCGCGGCGCGCTTGGTCGAACGACACGTGCTACCTCTGGTCCGAAGCGGGAAGGTCCGGGTACCGGTCGCGGCTAGTTTCCCCCTTGAGCAGGCCGAAGAAGCCTACGCCCGGTTCGCCTCCGGCAAGCTCGGAAAGATCGTCCTCGAGGTTGGCTGAGGGTACGCGAAGCTTCCCACGAGGAAGAGCACTCGAGGACTCATCAAGGTGTGACGAAAGTGATCCACAAATGGAGGTGAGCAGGATGCTCGTCGGTGAGGCGCGCGCAGGGGCCGGGCCCAACGGTGCCCATGTCAATACCGTGCTCGGCCGCCGTGACGGGCCGGTCGGCGTCTCGTGGGCAACGGGCCTGGCGACCCCGCGAGCCGGGCACGCGAGCTTCGTGGTCACGGCCCGACCAGGTGTGGCCGTGCAGCCCCCGACTTTGTTCGTCAACAAGGCCGCCATCGCGGACAGCACTCACGCGAACCTGACTTGGGGACCGGCCCAGGCAGGCGTGGCGCGCGGTGTGGGACTCGCGCTCGAGGAGGGCGTCATCGCGCGTGACGAAGTTCACGAGCTCGTCCTCATCGCGGCGGTATGGGTCAATCCAGCTGCCGACGACGCTGGCACGGTCTTCGAGAACAACACGACGGCGACGGTCCAAGCCCTGCGAAATGCCAAGGCCGAGCTGCCCGGCGTCGACGAGTTCCTCGATGCGGCCCGCGCGCCCTTCAACTCCTTCTTCCAGCCGGCATGACTGCCACTTCGGAACCCGGACAGAGCAGTGGACGTGCTCGTTCCATCGAGGCGGCCGTGTGCCACTCGTTCGGCTCACCGCTTGTGATCGAGCAGCTGGCAATCAGACCGCCTGGGGACGAGGAGCTCATGGTGCGCCTCTACGCCTGCGCCATCTGCCATAGCGACATTGCCTACATGAGCGGTGCGTGGGGCGGGACATTACCGGCGGTCTACGGCCACGAGGCCGCCGGCGTCGTGGAGGAGGTGGGCGGCACGGTCTCGGGGATTTCCGTCGGAGACCATGTAGTGGTCACCTTGATCCGGGCGTGCGGCAGATGTCAACGGTGCGCGCAGGGAAGACCGACTCTGTGCGAGGGCCTGCCGGCTGGCGGCGGGGACGAGGTGCTGAGCACATCCGATGGCTCGCCTGTTCACCAGGGAATGCGAGTGGGTGCCTTTGCCGAGCTGGTCACCGTCCACTTGTCCCAGGTTGCGGTCGTGGGGCCGGACGTCCCCCTCGACTCTGCGAGCCTCCTCGCCTGCGGAGTCCTCACCGGTTTCGGTGCCGTTGTCAACACCGCGGACGTCCAGCCCGGCAGCAGCGTCGTCGTGATCGGTACCGGTGGAGTCGGGCTCAACTGCGTCCAGGGAGCCGCCCTTGCCGGTGCCGAGCAGATCATGGCAGTCGACATCGTCGCGGCGAAGCTCGCAGTCGCGAGAGCATTCGGCGCCACCCACGGCTTCGACGCGTCGACCGGCGGCGCCGGCGATGCCGTCAGAGAGGCGACGTCCGGCCGTGGCGCCGACTACGTCTTTGTCGCCGCCGGCGTCGCGAGCCTCGTAGAGGAGGGTGCGGCCATGCTGAGACGAGGAGGGACACTCGTGATCGTCGGCATGCCTCCGACCGGTGCGATCGTCTCGCTCGACCCGGTCTCCATCGCGGACGGAAGCTTGCGTATCCTCGGGAGCAAGATGGGCAATTCGAGGCCACAAGAGGACATCGCAAAGCTCGTGGGCCTCTATGGGTCCGGCCGCCTCAAGCTGGACGAGCTCATCTCCGAACGGTTCGAGCTCGCGCACATCAACGAGGCGATCGACTCGGCGCGGCGCGGCGAGCAGCTGCGACCCGTGGTCGTCTTCGGAGAGAGCCGGCACGTCGCGAGGTGATCTCAAAGACGTACGGCCCCGGCGAGCAAGTCCGTGCGCGCGGCCGCTGCCTTTGCGGCGCCGTGAGCTACGAGGTCCGCGGACCTCTGCGTCCCATCCTCATCTGCCACTGCGCCGACTGCCGCCGCTGGCACGGTTATGCCTGCGCGACGACTGCGGCCTACGACAAGGACGTCGTCATCTCCGATTCTGGTCTGCTGACTTGGTACAAGAAGCCGTCTCGCGAGAAGCTCCCAAGTCGCGGCTTTTGCGCGCAGTGCGGCTCGAGCTTGTTCTGGAAGGCTCCCGAGCGCGACACGATATCGATCGCGGCCGGGACGCTCAAGCCCCCAAGCGGCCTTCGCGTCGTCGCGCGGATCTTCACCGCGGACGCGAGCGATTACGAGGTCATCGGCGATGACGGCCTTGCGCACTTCGAGCACGGTGCCCCACCAGAGATCGCTGCACTCCCACTCGAGCCGCCCGGAGCATAGAAAGGCACGTGTTCATTGCGTATCGTCGACGTTGAGACAGTCGTAGTCGGGACACCGCCACCGCACTACGGGGGCAGCTTCTGGATCTTCGTCCGTGCGACCACCGACAGCGGCATCACCGGACTCGGGGAGATCTACGCTCCGCCCTTTCGACCGCCGGCGATACTTCAGATGGTGTCCGACGTCGCCGAACGCTCTCTCGTCGGTGCCGACCCGTTTGACATCGAGCGGCTCTGGCGGGGTGCCTACTCGCGCGGCTTCACCCAACGACCCGACACATCTGTGGTCGCCATCTTGAGCGGCCTCGAGACGGCCTGCTGGGACATAATTGGCAAGGAGGTCGGCCAGCCCCTGTACCGGCTGCTCGGAGGCAAGGTGCGCGACGCCGTACGGTCCTACACCTACATCTACCCCGCCGCCGGGGCAGACGAGTCGGTCTACCGGGATCCGCTGCTCGGCGCCGAACGCGCGGCCGACTATGTGAGCCAGGGTTTCACAGCCCTGAAGTTCGACCCGGTCGTGAGCTACTCATCCCTCGACCCGCGACAGCTCAGCACCCGCACCGTGAACAAGGTACGTGAGTACGTGCGGATCGTCCGCGAAGCCGTCGGCACCTCCGCCGATCTGTTGATCGGCACCCACGGTCAGATGACCCCCTCGAGCGCGATCCGCCTCGCTCGCGCGATCGAGGAGTTCGACCCTCTCTGGCTCGAGGAGCCGACTCCGCCCGAGATGCCGGAACAGATGGCCCTCGTTGCCCGGGGCACTTCGATTCCGATTGCTACCGGCGAACGCCTTGCGACAAAGTACGAGTTCGCGAGAGTTCTCGAATGTCGTGCAGCTGCCATCCTCCAGATGGCGGTCGGCAGGGTTGGTGGCCTGCTCGAGGCCAAGAAGATCGCCCATGCGGCTGAGACCTTCTACGTGGACATCGCTCCGCACCTATACGCGGGCCCGGTGGAGGCGGCGGCGAACATCCACCTCGGTGTGAGCACGCCGAACTTCCTCATCCAGGAGAGCATCGAGCAGATGGGCGGCTTTCCGGCGGAGATCCTGAAAAGGCCGCTTATGTGGCAGGACGGCTTTCTCCTCCCGCCGGAGGAGCCAGGTCTCGGCGTCGAGATCGACGACGAAGTCGCCGCTCTCCACCCCTACACGGGGGACCGCCTTCATCTCGAGATGGGAGAGTACGAGGAGTACTCGCTTCCTCACAGATCCTGAGCTGGGGACCTGACTGTAAGTACCGTCTGCCTGCATGGACGCGATGTACGATGAGCTGAGTCGATCGCACATGTGCACATTTTCCACCTTAAACGCTAATCAATTCATGGTAAGTTTAGGGGCAGGAGGCAAAGAGTGGGAGGTATCGAACGCACTAGTAGGGTGCGCACGCTAAGGCTGCTGCTGTACACGTTCGTTCTTGTGGCCAGCTGCATGCAGCTGGCCGTCGTACCGATGCTGCCGGGCTATGCGCATCATTTCGGTCTCTCTAGCTTCGAACAGGGCCTCCTTCTCGCGGCCACCGGCATAGCGACTCTGGCGGTATCACTTCCAGCCGGTGCGCTTTCAGACCGACTAGGCGCCCGGCGAGTAACGTTATGGGCTGGCGAGCTCATGGCGGTCGCGGCGCTCATTCAGGCTCTCGCGCCGACGTTCTCGGTGCTCATACTGGCGCGGCTCATATTCGGTGTCGGCTACGGCGTCACGTGGACCGCAGGGCTTTCCTGGCTGGCCGAAGGTGCCCCCGGCGAGTCGAGCTTAGGAGGCTCGGTGGCGAGCGCGGGCATCGGCGGGATCATCGGTCCGGCGATCTTCGGTGTACTCGCCGAGTATTTCGGGCTGCGGGTGCCCTTCTTCGGCGCGACCGTCGTGATCGTCGCAATAACCACCGCGCTAGGCCTCGTCCGACTGCCGACCACGTCGCAGATGCCACGCGTGGCTTTTGGGCACAACCTCCGCGTCATCGCTGCCGATCGCACCACGATCGCCGCGACCGCTGCAATAGTGGTCGCGGGCATATCCACCGGAGTCGCTTACCTCCTTGCCCCAGAGGAGCTGCACCGAGCCGGTGGATCGGCTGGGACCATCGGGCTCGCCTTCTCGGCGGCCGGGATTCTCTTTGTGATAGGGAGCGTTATCACAGCCTTTTACGGCCGCCGGGCGGTGCGGCTGAGCATTGCCTTTGCGGGCATGCTCGCCGTTGCTCTCGCCATCTCTCCGGCGGCGCTCAGTGCTGCTCCATTTGCGGTGGTCGGGATGCTGTGTGCGACATCGGCCGCTCGCGCGGTCGTCTGGACCGTCAGCTACCCGCTCGGCGCCGCGGGAGCAGCCCGTACCGGAGCAGGCTTCGGTGTCGTGATGGGACTGCTCAACGGAGTCTGGGCTGCCACGGCGGTCGTCATACCTTTGGTGGCAGGTGCCGTCGCCGAGCATCTAAGCGCCCGGTCGGTGTTCGCTCTCGCCGAGCTTTCATGCCTGGCCGTACTGGCGGTGGCGGTCCTCTTCGCCCGTCATAGCCGAGGTGCAGTTATGCTTCGCCCGCTAGAAGTCATCTCGCCTGCTACGACCGGAAGTGAGCTCTCATGAGCAGCATGACGCTTGACCTCCCTAACTCCTATACAGGCTGGATGGAGATTGCCGGGGGCACAACCATGCCCTGCGACGCCTTCGTGGATGGATCGCAGGTACCAGCTAGCTCCGGCGCCACCTTTGAGGACCGATCCGCGCGCGACGGCTCCGTGCTCGCGAACGTCGCCTTCTGCAACGAAGTCGACGTCAACCGCGCCGTCGCCGCTGCGAGAACCGCATTCGAGGACGGCCGCTGGTCACGGGTCCATCCCCGGCACCGCAAGAAGGTGCTGCTCGCCTTTGCCCGCCTCATCCGTGAGAACGCCGCCGAGCTCGCCGTGCTCGAGACTTTGGACGTGGGAAAGCCGATAACCGAGGCCGTCAAGGTTGACGTCGGTGGGGCAGCGATGTGCATCGAGTATTTCGCGGAGGCCGCCGACAAGCTGATGGGCGAGGTCGCACCGATGGGCGCCGAGATCCTCGCGACCGTGACTCGCGAGCCGGTTGGCGTCGTCGGCTGTGTCGTTCCCTGGAACTACCCGATGCTGATCACGTCCTGGAAGCTCGGACCGGCCCTTGTCACCGGCAACTCCGTCGTCCTCAAGCCGGCCGAGCAGTCTCCGCTCACCGCCATCCGCCTCGCCGAGCTCGCCACTCAAGCCGGCCTGCCCGACGGCGTGCTCAACGTCATCCCCGGAGACGGTCCGACGACAGGCCGGCTTCTCGGGCTGCACCCGGACGTGGACAAGCTTGCCTTCACCGGCTCGACGGAGGTGGGAAGGCTTTTCCTCTCATATGCCGGCCAGTCCAACATGAAGATGGTCAGCCTCGAGTGCGGCGGCAAGAGCCCTCACATCGTGCTCGCAGATGCCCCGGACCTGCAGGTGGCAGCAGACGCGGTGGCTTGGGGCATCTTCTACAACCAGGGAGAGAGCTGTTCGGCCGGCTCCCGTCTGCTCGTCGACCGCTCCGTCAAGGACGAGGTCGTCGCGCGGGTGGTCGCCCTTGCGCGCACACTCGTGGTCGGCGACCCGCTCGATCCTGCTACCCAGGTCGGGGCCGTCATTGACGGGGTTCAGCAGGGTCGCATCCTCTCCTATATCGACGGCGCGACTGCGGCCGGTGCCGAGGTTCTGATCGGCGGGAGCGCTCTGCGACAGGAGACCGGCGGCAACTACATGGCACCGACGGTCGTCGACAGCGTCACCCCTTCGATGGCGATCGCGAGAGAGGAGGTCTTCGGACCCGTTCTCGCCGTGCTGGACGTCGACGGACCCGACGAGGCATTGACGGTGGCCAACGACACCATGTACGGCCTCGCGGCAGCCGTGTGGACACGGGATATCTCCACCGCACACCGGATGGCCTCGCGCCTTAAGGCAGGGACGGTATGGGTCAACACCTATGACGCGACCGATGTCGCGCTACCTTTCGGGGGCTTCAAGCAGTCCGGTTTCGGACGCGACAAGTCTCTTCACGCCATTGACGGCTACACCCAGCTGAAGACGACCTGGGTGGACTTCAGCCGCTGAAGGACCGCTACAGGCTGCGCATCGCGCCTCCATCTATCGCCCAGGCTGCACCCGTCACATACGACGCCGCCGGCGACAGGAGGAATGCGACCACCCGGCCGAGCTCGGCGGGGTCGCCGATGCGACGCATGGGTATGTCGCCTTCGGCCTCGGCCCTGACCTCCTCGACTCTGCGCCCGGTCACCTCGGCACGGCGCTCCATCAGCTCGACGACCCGGTCCGTGAGAAAAGAGCCAGGAATGACGCAGTTTGCTCGCACTCCCTTTGGCCCGAGCTCGTCAGCAAGGGTCTTCACGTACCCCCACACTCCCGGACGCGCGAGATTGGAGGTGACGAGCCCGGGGATCGGCTCGCGCGCACTGCTCGACACGAGCACAGCCAGGGAACCACCGGAACCGAGCGCATTCCCGATCTCGCGGGCAAGTCGGATCGGGGCGCGCAGCGACGTGTCGATGGCGGCTTGCAGCTCCGCGTCACCAAGAGCGGTGGCGGTCGACGCCGGAGGTCCGCCGTGGCTCACAAAGGCTCCGTCGAGGCCGCCCATCAGCTCTGACGCTCGATCGAGGAGTCTCGCAGGCGCGTCATCATCTGTGACATCACACACGATCCCAGCGGCGTGCTCGCCGAGCTGTCTTGCCGCATAGGTGATCGCCTCGGCGGACCGAGATGCAAGCACCACGCGCGCACCTTCACCGACAAGCTCTCTTGCGACCGCGAAGCCGAGACCGCGAGAGGCCCCCGTCACGACCAGCCTACGACCCTCCAGGCCCAAGTCCATCGTTATCTCCTCCTGCCACGAGGGAGCAAGCCCGCAGTCGAACGCCCGATCTCCTTATAGCGTAGGCCGATGCACCGATCACCGCTCTCGCACGACGCCAACTCCGGCTCCGCCGCCATCGTCTCAGGAGGTGGAACGGGTATCGGCCGGGCAACTGCACTCGAGCTGGCCCGCACGGGCGCGGCCGTTGTCGTCTGCGGACGTCGCAGGGAGCTGCTCGATGAGACAGTCCGGCTCGCAGCAGGGCTCGGAGGTAGGGCGGCGGCGGTCACGGCCGATATTCGGGAGCACGACGAAGTGGTTCGCGTGGTCGACACCGCTCTCGCCCTCTTCGGGGGCATCGATGTCGTGGTCAACAATGCCGGGGGACAGTTCGCGGCGCAAGCCGAGGACATCTCGGCTAACGGCTGGCGGGCGGTGCACCGTCTCAGCGTCGAGGCCGCGTGGGATCTGACGAGGGAGGTCGCTACCCGTTCAATGATCCCGCGGCGCTCCGGAGTGGTGGTGTTCATAGGCTTCAGCCCACGCCGCGGCATCCACCGGCTGGTCCATGCGTCCGCGGCCCGGGCCGCGCTCGAGAACCTTGCGGGAGGCCTCGCCTGTGAGTGGAGCCGCTATGGCATAAGGGCATTGTGCGTGGCGCCGGGCAACATAGACACAGAAGCGCTCGCAGGCTACGGGCCCGAGGAGGTGGCTGCCTGGGAGCGTGCTGTTCCGCTGGGGCGGCTCGGGACACCCGAGGAGGTAGCCACCGTGATCGCGTTTGTTGTCTCGCCCGGCGCGAGCTATATGACCGGTGCGACTATCCTCGTCGACGGGGGGGCCGACGCTTGGGGACACGGCCAGCCGCCTCCGGCCCCGGTGTTGCCCATGTCGCCCTGACGGCGGTCCTGTGCTCGCCGCAAGCTTGCTGTCACAGTGGCTAGGTGACACTAGGAGGGTGATGTGATCGAGGACTACCGTTCGGCACGAATGGAGACGGTGGAAGGTAAAGGCCTTGCCAAGAGGGCCTGGGAGAAGTACGCGACGACGGTCAGCAAGGCGCTCAGTCCACCGCTCCAACCAGTCACGAAACGCTTCGGCGCTCATATGACCGAGGAGCTGCTCGGGTTCTGGCTGATCTGGCATCTCGAGGGTGGCTTCGAGGGGCTGCAGAGACTCGGCATGAGCCGGACGACGATCTTTCGACGGATCAAGCGCTTCCGCCAGATCACCGGATGGCACCCGGACGAGTTCGAGCTCGCAGGAGTCTCGATCGACCTCGCGAAGTACGCCTCGACGCCGTACGTGCGTGGTCCGGGCGGCGTCTAGTCCCAGTCTTGGTACTTTGCTATAGTCCCATATATGGAACTACTCGCGCGTAACTCTACGCCTCCGCATCCCGTCGAGCTGGCGTCGGGCATCGATGCCCTCTACCTCTCGGGTCGAGCCGCTCTGCCCGAGGACTTCGAGCGGCGGCTAGCAGCTGCAAGGGAAGCAGCCGGTGAAGGAGGCACATCGTCAGTCCTGGTAGGCGGCGTGGACTTCGACGTTGCCTCCCACGGCATGGGTCGCTACCGGTACTGCCTCACTCATCGCTACGGCCAGGTAGGGGTCAGCCCGAGTACTCGTCTGCCCGCTCTGCGAGTCCAACCCCGCACTGAGTTCCTGCACGGCGCTGGGGTTCGCGAAGCGTGCGACTGGTTCATGAGGCTGCTAAGTGCCGAGGTTGGGGCGTGCGTGTTCACGGTGAACAGGATCGACCTATATGGCGACTTCCAGGGCTGGTGCCCGACCGGCGACGAGCGGCACAACTTCGTCTGTCGGGCCAAAGAGCGTGACACATACGAAGACGGCGACGCGCCTGACGGGCTTCACGTTCGGCCGTAGGAAGAGCGGCACGGTGACTGCTCGGATCTACGACAAGACCAGGGATGCTCAGCACAAAGGTGCTGACTTCTGGCCTGATGTGTGGGGGCCAGCTTCGACAAGAACCAGCCGGTGTTCCGCATCGAGTTCGAGCTCGCTCGCACGGCGCTTCGCCAGTACGGACTGACCACCTTGGACGACGTACTCGCCGCCGTGCCGGCGCTGTGGGTGTCGGTGACGAGAGATTGGCTGACGTACCGCTCCCCCACCGCCGACGAGACGCGCTCGCGTTGGCCGGTGGCGCCCGAGTGGCAAGCCGTGCAACGGGCCAGTCTGAGCTGTGGAGCCTTTGGGATCGAGCGCATGTACGACGGACAAACCGAGGGAAGCCTGCGCAAGGTAATGCGCATCTTGAACGGCCTCACGGCGCATTACGGCGCACTGAGGGGAACCGGCGGCATCGAGGCCGACGACCACGCTTCACGGGTGCCAGCCCACGCCTGAATGATCATCGTTGCAGGTCAGGTTGTCGTCGCGGCACGCACGCCCAAGGTGTAGTGCTACAAGGGCTGTCGGTACACGTCGGCACGGTGATCGATGCGCAGGATGTAGATCCGCGCCGCCTTGTCGTCGACGCGGTATAGCAGCCGGTAGGGTCCGCGGCGAGCGCTGAACGTACCAGCTAGCTCGCGTTCGAGAGGCTTGCCGACTCGGCGGGGTTCGCGGGCCAGATCGCCGTAAGCGAACTCGACGATTGCTGGAACGATCCGGGGCGGGATGTGGCGAAGGTTCCGGCGCGCAGACGCGGTGAAGCGCACTTCATAGGGCACGCCGGCTGCTCACCGGCTGCGCTTGGGAACAGAGAACTCGGAGCGGATCTCGTCCTCGCCGTAGGTCCGGCCGCCCGCGATGTCGGCCTCGGCCCCGGCGATGGACTCGCGGATGCCCGGCTGGGACAGCCAGAACAGGGTCTCTTGGATCGACTCCCACTCGTCGGCGCCGATCAGCACCGCAGCCGGCGTGCCGTTCTTGGTGATCACGACCTGTTCATGGGTGATCGACGTGGCGTCCACCAGCTCGCTGAGCTTGTCACGAACCTTGGAGAGGGGCAACGTCTGCATGGCTCCATACTACGCCAGAATACTGCCCTGCACAACGCCAGAACAGGGCGAGACCCGGCGTCGTGCCACGAACGCCTCGGTGCCTCGGCGGGCGCTCGGGTCGCCGGTGGACGAAGGCTCAGCCCTGCGCCCCCATTGCGCCCCATGAGCCCGCAGAATCACGCCAAGTGATGCCATCTCGGGCGCTGCGCCGCTCAGCAACGCCGCAGGTGAGCGGCTATATTCGTTTGGTATGGCTGCTCCGAAGAGGGGGGCCAGGAGCACTGATAATGCTGAGGTCAGAGGTTCAAGTCCTCTTAGCCCCACTCGTTAGTGCCCAGGTCAGAGGCTATTAGTCGTTTCTGGTGGGATTGAAGTCGGCAGGCTTGTGCAATATACGTGCAACAGGCAGATCGGCCAGGTACCGGTCGAGCTTTGCCGCCGACTGGCGCTTGGACTGAGGGAACAGGTGCCCGTAGCGGTCGAGAGTGAAGCTGGTCGAGGTGTGTCCGGCGAGTCGGCTCACCTCGAGCACGCCGATGCCAGCGGCGATACTGGTA
>JAKACA010000214.1 GCA_021796455.1 Actinomycetes bacterium | reverse complement strand
GGTCACCATTGCCGACCGGAGAGCGCCGAGTCGTGTGGTCTGATCGCGATCATCGGTGCCGCGCTATCCGGGCGACACTGTGGCCGTCCAGCTCATCTCGCATCTGCTCCGCGAATATGCCGGCGAGGACCTGCTCAAGCTCGTCGGCTAACGGGTCACGCCGGCGGGCACGGAGCGCTGTCGAGACCGCAGCCACCACGAACGTGATCAGGTAGAGGACTATGGTCGCGAGCGAGGCGACCACAAGCACTCCCAGGAAGATCTCGAAACCTTCGGTCATGGCGTCATAGTGCGCTCAGCACGAGCACGTTGGAACCCCGAGGCCACGGGTCCGGTTCCCCAGATCCCACAGGTCGTGCCCGTGGGACCACGGAGGACGCAGGGCCCTTGGTTGGCACTATGACGGTCCAAGGCGCACACTTGTGAGTGATGGCCGAGCGCTTCCTCCCAGCGTCTCCTGGTGGTGCTCGCCTGGAGCAGGCAGAGCTCAACCCAACCAGGGGGACAGCCCGGAGATCAGGCGAGGCGCCCATTCGCGTCGTGATAGTCGACGACCACGCGCTCGTGGCCGAAGGCACGCGCCAGCTGCTCGAGTCCGAGACCGACATCAGGGTGGTCGGCGAGGCGAGGACCGGCGAGGCGGGACTCTCGTTGCTGGAGCAGCTCGCGCCCGATGTCATGCTCGTCGACATCAACCTCCCTGGGATGAGCGGGCTCGAGCTGGCACGAAGCGCGGCCGGCTCGTCTGCAAACGTGGCTGTCCTCATCGTGAGCGCCTACGACGACTATGCATATGTTGCCGAGGCGCTCGAGATCGGCGTCGCCGGCTACCTGCTCAAGACCGCCTCCGCGAGGGAGCTCGTCGACGCGGTGCGGGCGGTGGCCGACGGGGTCTTCGTGCTCGACCGGGCCGTGTCGGCTCGGCTCGTCCGCCGCCGGCGGCCCGGCTCGGCCGGCGCGACCCAGCTCACCGAGCGGGAAGCAGACGTGCTCCGTTGTCTTACCCGGGGGAGATCGAACAAGCAGATAGCCTCCGAGCTCGGCCTTGGCCTGCGCACGGTCGAGAGCCACGTCTCGAACGTGCTCGCAAAGCTCGGGGTCGCTTCGAGGACCGAGGCAGTCGCCTATGCGCTCGGTCACCGCCTCGTTACCGGGGAGAGCCATGGCGAGCCGACCCACGCCGGCTGAGCGCGCGACGGTCCTGCGCCAAGCGACGCACCCGCCCGTCCGCGAGGTGCGCTTTTGGGTCGTGCAGGCGATGGTGGTCCTTATCGCCGGTCTCCATCTCATCGTCGACCTCCACACCTCAGTCGAGGGCGGAGCCTTTCCCTCCGGCCTGCCTGTTGCGCTCCTGATCATCCCGGTCGGCTACGCGGCGTTGCGCTACGGCTTGGCCGGCTCGGGCGCAACGGGGATCTGGGCAACCCTGCTGTGGCTGCCGGATCTCCTGCTTCCCCACGATCAGGGACACGTGGGCGGCGACGTCGTCGACCTGGCTCTCGTCGACATCGTCGCGTTCCTCTTCGGCCAGCGCATCGAAGCTGAACGTTTCGCGCATGCCCGGGTCGAGAGGGCGACGGCCGCGGCACTCGCGGTCGAGACCCGCTACCGCCAGCTCTTCCAGACCAACAGCGCGCCGATACTCGTCCTCGACACCGCTGGCACCATCACCGATGCGAACCCGGCGGCGACGGCGCTGCTCGGACCCGATCTCGTCGGCCGCCCGGGAGCGAGCGCCATCGCCCGGGAGGTCGCGCTCGACGAGCAGGCCGGGCAGGTCGTGTCCATGGCCGACGGCCGGGACTACCGGATCGACCTCGTGAGCCTGCACGACACTTTGGGCGAAGGCTCGGTGCAGATGATCTTCGAAGACGTCACCGAGGAACGGAGCGAGGGCCGGCGCGCCACTCGCTATGCAGCTCTCGTTGTGCAGGCAGAAGAGGCGCAGCGCCGCCGATTGGCCCGTGAGCTGCACGACGAGCCGCTCCAGCTCTTCTTGCACCTCGGGCGGCGTCTCGAGCGACTGGGGCGGGACCCGGGAGTGACCGAAGCAGTCGCGCACGAGCTGGCCGAGGCGCGGCGCCAGGCGCTCGATGCGGCGACCCGCCTGCGTAACCTCGCGCGAGACCTTCGCCCACCGGCTCTCGACGAGCTCGGCTTTCTCGCGGCGCTGTCGAGCCTCGTCGCCGATGTGGAGGAGGAGTCAGAGCTGCTGGCCGACATCGAGGTGGAAGGTGTCGAGGTTCGCCTCTCGTCCGAGCTCGAGCTCGGCGCGTTTCGCATCGTCGAGGAGGCGGTGCGCAACACGGTCCGCCACTCCGGGGCGCGCAAGCTACGGGTGACCGTCTCGTTCCAGAGCCAGGCTCTGTCGGTGACGGTGGCAGACGACGGACGGGGCTTCGCACCTGACAAGGTCGGCGAGCTCGGATCCGGCCACTTCGGCCTCTCGGGTATGGGCGAGCGCGCGCGGCTTCTCGGCGGCCGCCTAGAGGTAGAGTCTGCGCCTGGAGAGGGCACCAAGGTGGTCGCGACCATCCCACTTCGCATGCCCCGAAGTGGATCTGGTGTCATAAGCGCGTGACCGAGCTTGCAGGCGACAGTCGATCTGCTGAGCCCCCGCGTGGCGGGCGGAGACAGGCGATCTTCCTCGAAGACTTCATCGACGTCGCGCTTCGGCTCGAGCAGGTGCGGGAGCGTTTTGCCGGCGATGGCAACTGGCTCGAGCCGTCCGCGACGGCCGCGGTGGAGGATGGGGAGCGGCTGTACATGCGGATCGGGCCGTCGTGGGCTGCTGGTCGCGTCAGCCGAGAGGTCCGAGTGAGCCTAGGGCCGACCCGGGAGCGAGGGGAAAGCTGTGTCGTGCCGCTTGCCTGGGAGGCTGCCGCCTTGCCGGCACTGTTTCCTGTGCTCGATGGAGACCTCGAGCTCACCCCCCTCGGGGCTGACAGTTGTCGTCTGACGCTTTTTGCCTCCTATGTTCCTCCCCTTGGTGGTCTTGGTCGCGGCCTCGACCGTGCCGTGCTCCACCGCGTCGCCCAGTCGAGTGTGCGCTCGTTCCTCACGAGGGTCGCTGCCAAGCTCGAAGCTGGCGGAGGCAACGGTGAGTGACGGCCCGCCCAGCTTGCGTCTTGCACATTCTTGACGTTCGGCTCTAATGTTGACTTATCTAGTCGGGATTAGTGCCCCACGTCGAGAGGAACCGCAATGCGCCATCGGATCGTGATCGTCGGAGGTGGGAGTGCCGGTATCAGCGTCGCTGCCCGGCTGCGGCGGGCCGGCGAGGAGGACGTGGCCCTCATCGAGCCGGCCGCCTTCCACTACTACCAGCCGCTGTGGACGCTTGTGGGGGGCGGGATCGTTCCCATCGAGACCAGCCGCCGCCGCGAGGCCACCCTCGTGCCGAGGGGCGTCCGCTGGCTACAAGATGCCGCCGTAGAGATCGATCCCGACTCCCACACCGTCGTCACTGCCGGCGGTGCCCGCGTCGGCTATGACGTGCTCGTTCTCTGCCCCGGTCTCGAGCTCGCCTTCGACCTCGTCCCGGGACTCGCCGACGCGATGGCGAGCCCGTCCGCGAGCTCGAACTATGCGGCCGAGCTGGCCCCGAAGACCGCTGAGCTCGTCCGGCGCTTCCGGGGCGGTACGGCGCTCTTCAGCGCTCCGGGCTCGCCGATAAAGTGCCCCGGAGCCCCGCAGAAGGCCGCTTATCTCGCCTGTGACCACTGGAGGCGCACCGGCGTCCTGGAACGCACGCACGTAACCTACGCGACCGGTGCCGGCGGGATCTTCGGCGTGCCAGAGTTCGCCGCGGTCCTGTCCGGCGTAGTGGAGCGCTACGGCATCGAAACCCGCTTCGGCCACGAGCTGGTCGAGGTGGATCCGAGCGCTCGCGAGGCGACGTTCGAGATAGCCGGCCCCGAGAAAAAGGTACGCGAGGTCCTCTCTTACGATCTCTTGCACGTCGCCCCGCCGCAGCGTGCGCCGGGCTTTGTCCGCGAGGGCGCGCTGTCGGGCCAGAGCCCGCTTGGCTGGGTGCCGGTCAACCGGCACAGCCTCGTTCACACTTCCTACCCGGAGGTCTTCGCCCTCGGCGACGTCTGCGACGCGCCGACCTCCAAGACCGGAGCCGCGATCCGCCGCCAAGCTCCCGTTGTCGTCGCCAACATCCTTGCGACCCTGGCCGGAAGGGAGGCGACCGCCCGATACGACGGCTATGCGGCTTGCCCCTTCACGACTGCGCGGGGAAAGATGGTGCTGGCCGAGTTCGACTACAGCATGTCACCGCACCCGACCATCCCGTTTATCGACACCCAACGCGAGCGTTACGACATGTGGCTGTTGAAGCGTTACGGCCTTCCCGCCTTCTACTGGCAGCTGATGCTGCGCGGTCTCGGCTGACAGCCCGTGATGGAGTCGTCTCTAAGCGGGGACCAGCAGTTCTCGGAGAGGATGCCCCTTGGGCAGGGCCAGGGGCGTCGCGATCGTGCGGTCCGGTGGCTGCGTGTGCTCGCCATCTCGACTCTCGTCGCAACCTACTGTCTCGTAGTTCTCGGCAGCACGGTGCGTGTCACCGACTCAGGGATGGGCTGCCCCGGTTGGCCGCTGTGCTACGGGCAGATCGGGCCGATCGACCATTTTCATTCCTTGCTGGAGCAGTCTCACCGTTACCTCGCTGGCCTTGTGACGGTCCTCATAGCCGGGGTCGCCTTGCTCGCCTGGCGCGCCGGCGACAGGGCGCGTCACGTGCGCGGCCCCGCACTTGCTGCGGTCGGCACGATCGTCCTGCAGATCATCCTCGGCGCCGTGACGGTGGTAACCCACAACGCACCTGCCACCGTCGCCGCCCACCTCGCCGTTGGGCTGCTGTTTCTCGGCGTCGTGACGGTCGTCGTGGTCGCGTCGTTCGTCCGGCCCGAGCACTCGTGGTCGCTGCGTCAAGAGCATGGGCGGCTTGCCTTGGTGGCAGTTGTGGGACTGTTCTTGGTCCTCGTCTCGGGCTCCCTCGTGGTTGACGGGGGAGCCCAGTCTGCCTGCCAGTCCTGGCCGGTGTGCTCGGGCAGTCGAGCCTCGGGTGGGCTGGTGGCCCTTCAGCTCACCCACCGCTCGGTGGTCTTGCTTGGCGGGACGCTCGTAGTCGCCTACCTGGTCACAGTGCACCGCCGGCGAGCGGGACTTCCCGGCCTGAGG
>JAKACA010000213.1 GCA_021796455.1 Actinomycetes bacterium | reverse complement strand
TTCCGATCTTCGGGCTCCCGGCTCCCACGAGCACTCCTACCGGAACCTCGACACCTGTGAGCCGAGCTTGCCGGGATGGCACCCTGGTAGTTTCGCGCTGATGAGAAAGCGCGCCCCCGGTCGTTTCGGAGCTGTAGCCACAGCCATGGTGACTCCGTTCGACGACGAAGGTCAACTCGACCTCGATGGCGCGCTCAGCCTCGCCCGTTACCTCGCCGACAACGGGACTGAGGCTGTCGTGCTGGCCGGCACGACGGGAGAGTCGCCGGTGCTGTCGGATCCCGAGCGCCTGGAGCTGTTCAGCGTGCTAGCAGAGTCGCTCACGATCCCTGTCATCGCCGGGTCGACGACCAACGACACAGCCCACTCGGTCGAGCTCACTCGCCAGGCAGAGGCTGTGGGCTGCGCCGCCATCCTCGCGGTCACGCCGTACTACAACAGGCCGTCGCAGTTGGGTCTCGTCCGCCATTTCACCGCGGTCGCGCAGGCGACATCGCTCCCCGTCATCCTCTATGACATCCCGCTGCGCACGGGCCGCAAGATCGCGACCGACACGATCCTGCAGCTCGCCCGCGAGGTGCCCAACATCGTGGGTGTGAAAGACGCCGCCGGGGACGTGAGTGGGACGGCGAGGTTGCTGGCACAGGCGCCGGAGGGTTTCGAGTGCTACAGCGGCGAGGACGCTCTCACCCTGGCGCTGCTCTCGGTTGGCGCGGTCGGGGGGATCTGCGTCGCGTCGCACTGGATGGGGCGTGAGATCGGCGAGATGATCACCTCCTACCTTGATGGCGACGTCGAAAGGGCGCGCCAGGTCAACGCCGAGACCCTCGATTTCGTGGCCTTCCAGTCGAGCGATGAGGCACCGAACCCCATGCCGGCAAAGGCGATGCTTCGGGCAATGGGCATGAGTGCCGGAGAGTGCCGGCTCCCGCACGGCCCGGCACCGGCTTGGCTGGACGAACGGGCCGGAGTTGTCCTCGCGGAGCTGGAAAAGTGGCGGGTGTCGCGTGGCTGAGAAAGTTCGGGTCTCGTTTCTCGGGGGGCTCGGTGAGATCGGGCGCAACTGCGCCGTCATCGAGCAGGAGGGCCGGCTTGTCGTCCTCGACTGCGGCATCATGTTCCCGAACGCCGAGATGCCCGGGGTCGACCTCGTGCTCCCGGACTTCGGCTGGCTGTTCGAGCGAGCTCACGACGTCGACGGCGTCGTGCTCACGCACGGCCACGAGGACCACGTCGGCGCTCTCACCTATCTCCTCCGGGAGGTGCCGGTCCCGATCTACGGATCGCCGTTCACGCTCGGGATCGCCCGCAACCGCCTCGAGGAGGCGAACCTCGCCTCGTCCACCAAGTTCGTGCCCGTTGCCGACGGCGAGCGGCGCCGGATCGGACCATTCGACGTCGAGTTCATACCGGTCACCCACTCGGTGCCGTTCGGTTTCGCAGTGGCGTTCCACACGGCCCAGGGTGTCATCTTGCATACGGGTGACTTCAAGCTCGACTTGAACCCCGTCGACGGACGGCGCACCGACCTCGCGAAGATAGGCCAGATATCCTCGACCAAGGGCATACGCCTGCTGCTCTCTGACTCCACCAATGCCGAGGAGCCCGGCTATACAGGCAGCGAATCGAGCGTCGGGCCGTCGCTGCGGACGATCTTCATGTCGAACCGCAAGTCGCGCATCATCGTCGCGTGTTTTGCCAGCCACATTCACCGCATCCAGCAGGTGGTCGACGCGGCTCTTGGAAATGGTCGCCGTATCGCGCTGCTCGGCCGCTCGATGGTGAAGAACGTCGGGGTCGCCCGTGAGCTCGGCCTGCTCAAGGTTCCCGATGGCGCATTTGTCGAGATCGAGAGCATTGCGAAACTCGATCCTGGCCAGCTCTGCGTCATCTCGACAGGATCGCAGGGCGAGCCGATGTCGGCTCTCTCGCTCATGGCTGAGGGCGCGAGCCGCTGGATCGAAGTCGGTGAGGGTGATGTCGTCGTCCTCAGCTCCCATGCCATCCCGGGGAACGAGTGGGCCGTCGCGAAGGTGATGGACGGTCTGGCTCGCAAGGGCGCCGAAGTCGTGCATGCATCGATCGCCCATGTCCACGAGAGCGGCCATGCCCGACAAGGCGAGCTGTCGACGATGCTGTCGATCGCCCGGCCGAAGTCGTTCGTGCCTGTGCACGGTGAGTACCGCCACCTGCTCCGCCACTCCCGACTCGCCATCGAGATGGGTGTCGAGGCGAGCGAAGTGCTCGTATGCGAGGACGGAGATGTCATCGCGCTCACCGACGAAGGGATCGACTTCGACGGCGAAGTCTCGTCGAGCTACGTGTTCGTGGACGGGCTCGCCGGCGACGTCGGCGTCGGGGTGCTGCGCGACCGTCGTGTGCTCGCCGAGGAGGGCATAGTCGTCACGGTCGTCACCTTGGACCGCAAGAGCGGCGATCTCGTCGGTCCGCCGGAGATAGTGAGCCGCGGCTTTCTCTCCGAGCCCGGGCACGAGGACATCGCGGAGGAGCTCCGCGCGGCGGTCCAGAAGGCGGTTGCGGAGGGTGCCGGGCAGACCAACCGGGATCCGGACGCGATCCGCCGTGTCGTTCGGCGAGCCGTCGGCCGACTCGTCAACGAGCGCACTCGGCGCCGGCCCATGGTTGTCGTCGTTGTCGTAGAGGCCTGAAGGCCGAGCATCGCGCGACCGGCGCGCCTGGGCCGGCTGGCCGGCTGCGGGTGGACGGGCCGGCTGCGGGTGGACGGGCCGGCCGAGCCTCCAGGCAATATGACCTGCTACTATATGAGCATGTTGGATCGCCGGCTGCAGGTCCTTATTGACGAGGACCGGTGGCGCCGACTCGACCGTGAAGCAGCTCGGCGCCGTGTGTCCGTCGCCGTGCTGGTGCGCGAGGCAATCGATGAGCGGTTCCCGGGAGACGCCGACACACGCCGAGAGGCGCTGCAGGCGATCCTCGACGCGGCGACGATGGACGTGCCCGATCCCGACGAGCTCCACGACGAGTTGGAGGCAATTCGGGCCCGTCGGCTGGCGTGATCGTCCTTGACACGACCATCTTGGTCTACGCCGTCGGCACCGAGCACCCTCTGAAGGCGCCGTGTCGCAGCCTGTTGGAGCTTGCGCGTGACGGTGTCGTACGGGCGGGCACCACGATCGAGGTCGTGCAGGAGTTCACGCAGGTACGGGCGCGACGCCGGTCGCGAGCAGAGGCCGCCGCGCGGGGGAGAGAGTACGGCCGCGGCCTTTCTCCGCTCATGCAACCCGACGAGGGCGATCTCTTCGAGGGGCTCAACCTTTTCGAGGTCTCGCGTGACCTTGGTGCCTTCGACGCCGTGCTCGCGGCTGCCACCTTGCGTCGCGGCTGGGCGCTGGCGTCTGCTGATCGGTCATTTGCGCAGGTGGCCGGTCTGGTACACCTCGATCCGGCGTCACCTACGTTCCTCGACCAGGTCCGGGCCGCGAGGTAGGCGGGCCGCGAGGTAGGCGTTTCGGCGCCGGCGCCTTCCCAGTTGCGTCCTCTGGCGCTCGTCTACGTCCCACTCGGTAGGCGAGGTCACCGTTGCCTGTTGTTGCTGGTGTTAGCGTTGTTAGAATTGTGGCACTGACGAAATCACCCGCCGGGAACCGCCAAGAAGGGGGCCGCCGCCGCGCGGCCTCCCGCGCGGCCCCGCGCCCCGCCCCCCGCTCTGCCTCGCGCCCCGCAGCGCGCCCTGCCCCCCGCTCTGGTTCCGCCTCGACTCGAAACGCCTCGGCGACGCGGGTGCCAAGGGCGACGAAGAGGCGACCGGCACGGCGCCGGGCATCGTGGTCGGGGCGGATGGTGGCAGGTATGCGGCGGGGTTTCGATCGCACTCTGGCTCTTGTCGGAGCCCAACCCGACGACGCCTCGGGGCTCCTGTTGCTCCTTGCCGGGGTACTGCTCGCCCTTGGAATTCACTTCGGCGCCCTCGGCCCCGCGGGTCGTGCCATCGAGCACAGCGGCGGCCGGCTGGTCGGCTGGGGCGAGGACGTCATCCCCGCGAGCCTCCTCGTAGGAGGAGCGCTTCTCGTGGCGAAACGCTCCCGGTGGGGCCTTCTGGGCACCCTCGGCTCGGCGGCCCTTCTCGCACTTGCTGCAGCAGGGCTGGCGGATCTGGCCGGCGGGACCCCGTCGCTTTCAGCTACTGCGGCGCGGCTGGGCGGTGCGGGAGGTCTCGTCGGTTCCGGGGTCGGAGGTGGGCTCGCGACCGTTCTCGGGGTCGGTGGTGCTGGCGTGTTGCTCGGGGCAGCTGCCTTCACCGCGAGCTGTTGGATCCTGGGGGGTCGTGTCGTCGAAGTCCTGCGCGCATCGGTCTCCGGTCTTGCCCGGGCGCTTGCCTCCGCCGCGACGGCTCTCAGGGACCTGCGCCGGGAGGCTCTTGCCGGTGCGACGCTCGAGGCCGGGCGTGGCGCAGCCCTCACGGCGCCGTTTGGACCGGCGCCAGGGGCGCGCGGGGCGCCAGGGGCGCGCGGGGCGCCAGGGGCGGCAGAGG
The DNA here is from genome assembly GCA_021796455.1 of Actinomycetes bacterium. Taxonomy (GTDB): domain Bacteria; phylum Actinomycetota; class Acidimicrobiia; order Acidimicrobiales; family Bog-793; genus JAKACA01. The sequence continues at coordinate 681 of JAKACA010000213.1, read as the reverse complement.
CGGGACCGGCGCCAGCGGCGGCAGGACACATACCAGCTCTGGCCTCGCTCTACGACGGCGACACCGAGGACAGTGACGACGTCCTGCTCTCCGTATCTCTCTCCGGGCAGTCGGGCCGCACCGACCCAGAGGTCGGCCCAGAGCAGCCGCCGGAGCTGCCCAACGTCTCGCAAGGAGCCACCGAGCACGGCTCCCCGCGCCCGGGCGGGATGCTCGATCCGGCAGTCATCGGCGCCAAGCCCGAGCAGCTGACACTCCCGGTGCCGCTGCCCAACGCAAACTGGCGCCTTCCCGCGCTCCGGCTCCTAAAGCGCAGCAAGGATCAAGCACACGACCGCGTCGAGATCGAGGCGCGTGGCCGTGTGCTCGAGCGGGCGCTTGCCGCCCACGGCGTAGAAACCCACCTCGTCGGTTTCACAGTCGGTCCCACTGTCACTCGCTTCGAGCTGGAGCTGGGCGCTGGCGTGAAGGTGGCTCGCGTGACGAACCTCGCCAAGGACATCGCCTACGCGATGGCCTCGGCCGACGTGCGCATCCTCGCCCCGATCCCCGGGCGGTCCGCGATCGGCGTCGAGGTGCCGAACCAGAACAGACAGCTCGTCACGCTCGGTGACGTGCTCTCGACGGGCGACGCGCGCCGGGCGACCCACCCGCTCGAAGTCGCTCTCGGCCGTGACATCG
>JAKACA010000212.1 GCA_021796455.1 Actinomycetes bacterium | reverse complement strand
CAGGAGCCGGGAACGGAAGTGTCCACCTCCTTCTGCTTCACCTCGAACCGGTTATCGCTGCTCCCGCCCGGGACAGTTTAGGTGCCGTCCCGATCGGGGCCGGAGTCAGCAGTATCTGGGGCGGAGGGGGAGGCGGCTTTCGCAAGGCAGTCATCGAGCGCCACGTTCAAACAGATAGCCTCACGAGCGTCAACCCTGCCCTTATTGGCAGGTAGCTCACGCCTCGTAGGCGGCAGGCTGGCGGAACAACGCCATCTGAGAGAGTCTGGGACCTGAGCTGTGTCGGATCGACAAGGAGGCATCATCAAGTGAGCACCCAGGCAGCCGATGGGACGTGGGGCGCTATCAAAGGTCTCGTTTCCTCGGCAGCGATCGAGTTCATTCCACTCAAGGGCGCTGAAGAGAAGCTGCAGGCCGTCCCTATCAGCACCAGGCTCACTATCACTTGCTCGGTGAAGCTCGGTCTCGACCGGACGGTGGAGCACGCGGCGAAGGCCGCAAGATCCGGGTATCGCGTGGTTCCCCACCTGGCTGCGCGCCAGGTAGCTAACAAGGCGGAGCTCTCTGACATACTTGGGCGCCTCAGAGACGCAGGGGTCAGAGACATCTTCGTGATCGGAGGAGACGCCCAGGAGCAAGCGGGATCCTTCAGCTCGGCTGCAGATCTCCTGGAATCGCTCGCCGGCATCGACCATGAGCTCGAGACGATCGGAGTCGGCTGCTATCCCGAAGGACACCCGAAGATCTCCGACGAGTGTCTCTTGGAGGCCCTCCTGGCCAAGCAGCCGTTCGCCAACTACATGGTGAGCCAGCTCTGCTTCGATCCGGGTGCCATGGTTGCGTGGCTCGAGAAGATGCGCTCAGCCGGTATCACGCTTCCCCTCCACGTCGGTCTTGCCGCTCCGATGCAGGTTCACAAGCTCGTCGAGCTCTCCCTTAGGATCGGCGTCGGCACGTCCGTCCGGTACCTCACAAAGCAGCACGGTCTAGTCGGTAGCCTCATCCGTGGAGGCTCGTACAGGCCCGAAGACATCCTCGTCGATATGGGAGCGTCCCTCGTTTCGACCGAGATGGCTGTAGAGGGTTTGCACGTGTTCAGCTTCAATCAGATCGCCCAGACGCTCGAGTGGCAGGAGCGGGTTGCGGCGACGGGCCACCGCCGCTGAAAGCTGGCCGCTCAGGGCTTGTGGACTCCGCCCGGTCAAGGCGCCGATGCCCATGCCGGGGAGGCGCCGGGGCGAACTGTGTGCCTGGGGTGACCCGGCGGGGCGAGTTTGGTCGCTTTCGGCACGAGGTTCGTCCCGAGGTTCAGCTCGCGGGGCTTGGCGGGGCGGCACAGTCCCCGAGCGGCGTGACGTCGATGCGGAGCCGCGCCTACGGCGCGGCACTCAATGCTCGCAGCCGGCCGAGGTCTCCGGCACTCGCACCGTCTCCGGCACTCGCACGGTCTCCGGCACTCGCACGGTCTCCGGAGCCGGAGCTGGCTCCGGAAGCGGCCCGACGCCGCGGTCGAGAAGATCGGAAAGCTCCAGCTGGTGAAGAGTCACCGATCCAGTGGCCGGGCTGCCCGAGGGCGTCCTGCTCACAAGCGACAGGGCCACGGCCGGTGGCACAAGAGCGGTCAGAAGGCCGCTTACGTAGTTCCAAGCCCCCATGTTCGCGGGCTCTTCCTGCAGCCACACGACGTCAGCCAAGCTCCCGTAGCGACCGATGACGGCCGCGATCTCTTCCTCGGGCCACGGGTGCAGCTGCTCGATCCGGACCACGGCAACATTGGCCGGAATGTCATCGCGCCGGCCCATCGCGCCAGAACCGACCGAGGCCGCGATGTCGTCGCGCCGGCCCATCGCGTCAAAAGCGACCTTGCCCGTGCACAACACCAGTCGCCTCACAACCGAAGGGTCGACCTCCGAGCCGGTCGAAGTATGAGGGTCGTCGAGCACGGGCTCGAAGTGGCCATCTACGAGGAGCTCTATCTCGGAACGTGACTGGCGAGCACGCAGCAGCCACTTCGGCGTCATCACGACAAGCGGGCGTCGGGTGTTGCGCAGCACCTGGGCCCGCAGGAGGTGGAAGTACTGGGCTGCAGTGGTCGGCTGGGCAACTGTCATGTTCGCCTCGGCACACAGCTGCAGGAAACGCTCCAGACGCGCGGACGAGTGCTCCGGCCCCTGTCCCTCGAAACCATGCGGGAGCAACAGCACGACGGCCGAGTGCTGTCCCCATTTCTCCCCCGCCGCCGCGATGAAGTTGTCGATGATGACCTGGGCTCCGTTGGCGAAGTCGCCGAACTGCGCCTCCCAGGCCACGAGCGCTCGGGCCGTCTCGACGGAGTATCCGTACTCGAAGCCGAGCGCCGCGTACTCCGACAGGAGCGTGTCGTACATCATGAGAGTTCCGGCCCGACCGGGCAGCAGATCGGGAAGCGACGACACCCCTGCGAGCGGGGTGTGCTCGGCTCCCGTCTCGTAGTCGACGAGAACTGCATGGCGCTGGCTGAAGGTGCCCCGGCGGGTGTCCTGGCCGGCGAGCCTGCAGTCGATCCCCTCTGCCAGCAGGGTCCCCATCGACAGCGCCTCGGCCAGAGCCCAGTCGACTTGGCCGGAGCTGTACATCTCGGCCCGGTGCTCGAGCTGGCGGGCGAGCTTTGGGTGGACCGTGAAGCCCGGCGGGGTCTCGTGCAGCACCCGGGCAATCTCGTCGAGGCGCGCACGCGTCACCCCGGTGGCCGTGGCCGAAAGTGGCGGCACCGTGGGTGAAGCGTTCTGGGGAAGCCGCTGCAGATGGGGAGGAGCCGAGGCCCGCGTCTCGTCGAGTGCCTGCTGCAGCCGCTTGGAGAAGTCGGCCAGGGCCGCCTCTGCTTCTTCCATCGTGATGTCGCCGCGCTTCACTAGAGCCTCGGTGTAGAGCTTGCGGACGCTGCGGTGCCGGTCGATCTCGCGATACATGAGCGGCTGGGTGTAGCTCGGGTCGTCGCCCTCGTTGTGACCGTGCAGGCGGTAGCAAACGAGGTCGATAACGACGTCCTTGTGGAACGCCTGGCGGAAGGCGACTGCAAGACGGGCCACGCGGACGCAGGCCTCCGGGTCGTCACCGTTCACGTGGAATATCGGGGCCTGAACCGTGAGAGCGACGTCTGTGCAGTAGACCGACGAGCGAGCCGCGGCCATCGGGGTGGTGAAGCCAAGCTGGTTGTTGATGACGACGTGTACGGTTCCCCCGGTCTTGTAGCCGTGGAGCTGAGACAGCTCGAGCGTCTCAGCCACGACTCCTTGGCCAGCAAAGGCTGCATCGCCATGCACCAGGACTGGCAGCACGGGGAAGGTGCCGAAGTTGGGATGGTTGTCCTGCTTGGCCCGCGCCATACCCTCCACCACAGGACCGACAGCCTCGAGATGGGAGGGATTGGAAGCGAGCGCCACCTTGAGCTCGAGCCCGCTGCGGCCCACGAACTTGCCGCTTGCGCCCTTGTGGTACTTGACGTCACCGGAGCCCTGGACCGACTCGGGATCGAGGTTGCCCTCGAACTCCGCGAATATCTCCCGGTACGACTTGCCCACGATGTTCGCGAGGACGTTCAGCCTCCCGCGGTGTGCCATCCCGAGCACGGCCTCCTCCACGCCGGTCGAGACGGCCTCGTCGAGCAGGGCATCAAGCAGGGCTATCGCCGACTCGGCACCTTCGAGACCGAACCGCTTCTGGCCCACATAGCGGGTATGGAGGAAGCGCTCGAAGGCCTCCGCTGCGTTCAACCGCTCGAGCACATGGCGCTGCTCGTCGCTCGCGAGCGTGACCGGGACCCCCTCGACGTGCTCCTGGATCCAGCGCTTCTGCTCGGGCTCCTGGATGTGCATGTACTGGATGCCGACTGTGCGGCAGTAGGCGTCGCGCAGCACCCCGAGGATACGGCCCAAGGGCATCTCGACATCCCCTGTGAGGCCGACGAAATTCCGCTCGAGGTCGAAGACCGTGAGGCCGTAGGTCAGCGGATCGAGCTCGGAGTGCAGCTCGGGGGCGTGCTGGCGCAACGGATCCAGGTCGGCCATGAGGTGTCCCCGGACGCGGTAGATGTTGATCAGGGACTGGACAGCTGCCTGCTTGGCGAGACGCCCGTGCTCACCTTCGGCGCGGGCAAAGGGGTTGACGTCTTGGTGCCACCGGGCGGGCTGGTAGGGCACGTGCAGAGCGTCGAATATCTCGTCGAAGAAACCGTGCTCCCCGACGAGCAGCTCGTGCACGCGCGACAGGAATATGCCCGACTCGGCTCCCTGGATCACCCGGTGGTCGTAGGTCGAGGTGAGCACAACTACCTTCGAAACCCCCAGCTCAGCGAGGGCCCCGGGGTCTGCCGCGGCGAACTCCGGCGGGTAGGCAAGCGACCCGATGCCGATAATGGCACCCTGGCCCGCCATGAGACGCGGGACGGACTGAGTAGTGCCGAGCGTGCCCGGGTTCGTGATCGTGACGGTCGTGCCTGCAAAGTCCTCGACCGCTAGCTTGTTCGTTCGGACCTTGCGCACGAGGTCCTCGTAGGCATGGAGCCACTCCGCGAAGTTGAGCTCATCTGCCCGTTTGATGCATGGCACGAGGAGCGACCGCGAGCCGTCAGGGCGCTCGGTGTCGACCGCTATCCCAAGGCCAACGTGCTCGTGGCGTACAACTCCGGGCGTGCCAGCGCCGTCGATGTCGGCGAGGAACGCGGAATTGAGGGCGGGAACCGCCTGCAGGGCCCGAACCACAGCCCACCCGATGAGGTGAGTGAAGCTCACCTTTCCTCCGGTGGTCCGGCCGAGATGGTTGTTGACGATCTGCCGGTTGACCTCGAGAAGCTTGGCCGGAACGGGATGCACGCTCGTGGCAGTTGGCACCGAAAGCGATGCCACCATGTTGTCGACGATCCTCGCGGCGGCGCCACGTATCGGGACCACCCTGTCCTCTGTCGGTAGCGGAGTGACGGGCGTGATTGGCGTGCTCCGCGCGGCCCCTGGCGCAGGCGGGGAAGCTTGCAGGCTCGTAGCCAGGGCTGAGCTGGACACAGACGAGGTGCCAGAGGACCCATTCGCGGCAGGCGAACGTGATGTGGAACGGTAGTCGGCGAAGAACTCCCGCCAGCTCTCGCTCACCGAGCTAGGGTCGCCAAGGTACGCGTCGTACATCTCCTCGACAAGCCACGCGTTCGCGCCGTAGGCGCCCGCGGAGCGGTCTCGCATCGTGTCGTCCACCACCGTGGCGATGCTAGTGACCGGAAGCGCTCGGCTGCGTCGCAGCTTCCGGTGGGC
>JAKACA010000211.1 GCA_021796455.1 Actinomycetes bacterium | reverse complement strand
CGTCTTCGCCCATGGATTCATGACCGATCCCTCAACCTATGCCGCCCTGCTCGACACCTGGGTCAGGGCGGGTTTCGTCGTTGTCTCGCCGATCTTTCCCGACGAGAGCCTGCAGGCGGTCGCAGCTGCAGGAGGCCTGACGAGCAGAACCATCGCGGACACTCTCGAAGATGACGTCTACAACGAGCCGGGCGACATCGTCTACGTGCTCAAGCAGCTGCAGTCGCTCGCAGAGCAGCCGTGGGGCGGCCACCTTGAGGGAGTCATGGATCTGAACGACATCGGTCTTGCGGGCCAGTCGGACGGCGCAAACGTCGTCGCAGCTCTCAGCTATGCCTCCGGATTGAGCGGTCTGTACGACGACTTGCCCTCGGCCCCGAAGGCGGTGGCGGTCCTCTCGGGCTACGCGTGGGGCTACCTACCCGGCGCCGGGATCGGCCAGTACGTTGCGAGCTCATCCTCGCCCGCACTCCTGCAGGTGCAGAGCGACGCGGACGGGTGCGTGTCGCCGGTGGCAGCCGAGGACCTCTTCTCGAGTGTGCAAGGCGGCCTGACATCGAAGTGGTTCGTCACGCTTCTCGGCGCCGACCACCTTGGGCCCTACCGGGGAGTCGCGCCTTGGGCGGCGGTAGTCGACGCTGTCACGACGCAGTTCTTCGAGCTCGAGCTGAAGGGGCGGTCGTCATCGGCCTCGGCTCAATCAATCATGGCTGCCGGCACTGTAGCCGGGGCGTCCCAGATCTCGACTGTCGTGAGTGCGTCGACTATGCCGCACGTGCCCCTGGTAGGCGGATGCTGACGGTGGCTCTCCGACAGGCGATGCCAGCGACGCCGGCAGCCGCGCCGAGAGCCCTTGTCTACTTTGACAATGCCGCCGGGGCGCCACTGCGGCCCGAGGTGTACGAAGCGATGGCGCCCTGGTTGACGAGGGCCTTTGGCAACGCGTCGGCTGGGCACTTCCTGGGGCGTGCCGCGCGCCGCGCGGTGGACGATGCCCGTGATGATCTGGCGGACGTGCTCGGCGTGGAGCCCGCTGAGGTGGTCTTCACCAGTGGGGGCACCGAGGCGGACAATCTTGCGATCAGCGGTGTGGCCGCCGCGGCCCGTGCGCGAGGCCTCGACCGCCCCATGATCGCCTGCTCCGCGGTGGAGCATCCCGCGGTGCTCGAGCCGGTACGCGCTACCGGCGGGGCAGTCCTTGCTGTCGACAGTGAGGGAATCGTCGACCTCGAGGGACTCGAGGGCTGGCTCTGCTCGAATCCCGGCCGCGTCGTCGAGGTCTCGGTGATGCTCGTCAACAACGAGACGGGTGTCATCCAGCCGATCGAGATGGTCGAGCATCTGACACGGGAGGCAGCCCCGGGCGCTCTCGTCCATACAGACGCCGTGCAGGCACTCGGCTGGCTGGACGTCTCGTCACTTTGCGCAGGGGTCGATCTCTTGTCCGTGAGCGCGCACAAGATAGGCGGTCCGCAGGGTACCGGCGCCCTTGTGGTCCGTTCGCGGGCTCGTAGCCGGGTGCATCCTCTGCTGCTTGGCGGTCCCCAGGAAGGGGAGCTGCGGGCCGGCACGCACGACGTCGCTGGAGTCGTCGGGATGGCACGGGCAGCGCGCCTTTGCGCCGAGGAGCGGGAGGAGACCTCCAGGCGAGTCACCGAGCTGGCCCGGACCCTGGTGACCGGGATCCTCGACGGCGTCCCCGGCGCAGGCGCGGCAGTACCCTGTGACCTTCGGGTCGGAGCCATCTGCAACATTTTCTTCGACGGCGTGGTAGGCGAGGAGCTCCTCATTGTCCTCGACGAGCTCGGGGTCTGCGCGTCGGGAGGTGCTGCCTGTGCGACGGGAGCCCTGGAGCCCAGTCATGTGCTGTTGGCGATGGGCAGGACCGCCGCGCAGGCGAGGCGCCACATCCGGCTCTCGCTCGGGTACTCGAGTACTGCACGAGACGTCGAAGTTGCGGTGGCGGCCGTCATCGAGGCTGTTGCACGTCTGCGCGTCTGAGACACTAGTCAGGTGCGCGTGCTCGTTGCCCTCTCCGGCGGTGTCGACTCCTCTGTCGCGGCTGCCCTTCTGAGCGCGGACGGCCATGACGTAGTGGGCGCGACTATGAAGCTCTGGGGTGGCGCATCGGACTCCGGCTGCTGCTCGGCTGCCGACGCGCAGGACGCTCGGCGAGTGGCGGATCGGCTCGGTATAGCCCACCACGTGTTCAACTTCAAAGCGGAGTTCGACGAGCACGTCGTCGGGCCCTACGTGAGTGGGTACGCCGCGGGACTGACTCCAAACCCATGCATCGAGTGCAACCGTCATCTCAAATTCCAGAGCTTTCTCGAGCGCGCGCTCAGGCTCGGCTTTGACGCGGTGGCCACCGGCCACTATGCCCGTGTCGAGGAACGAGGCACCCGGCGCTGCCTCCGTCGGGCAAGAGACTCTGCCAAGGACCAGTCCTATGTGCTTTCATGCCTCACCGGGCGCGAGCTTGACAGGTTGGTGTTGCCGATCGGTGGTCTCACCAAGGCCGAAGTCCGCTCCGTCGCGTCTTCCCTCCGGCTCGGCACCGCATCCAAGCCGGACAGTCAGGACGTCTGCTTCATCCTCGGTGGATCGGGTGCCTCAGCTCGCGCGAGGTTCCTTTCGGACCGGGTGAGCTTGCATCCGGCCGAGGTGGTCGATGTCGCCACGGGAACTGTGGTGGGAAGCGTGCCTGCCGTCGAGCTGGTGACTGTCGGGCAGAGGCGCGGCCTCGGTTCTGGCACCTCGGCAAGACGCTTCGCGCTACGTGTGGACGTCGAGAGACGCAGAGTCGAGGTCGGTTCCGAGACCGACCTCCTGAGACGAGACGTACGGTTGACGAAGCGGACCTGGGTGCACGGGGCGCTGGCGCCGGGAACGCGTGTCAGCGCCCAGGCGAGCGCGCACGGCGGCGCTTTCGAGGCCGTCGTGACAGACGAGGGACTCGCTTTTTCTGCCCCGCGTCGGCGAGTTGCGCCGGGCCAGACAGTGGCCCTTTACGTGGGCGACGATGTCGTCGGCTCAGGGGTCGCTCTCGGTGATCAATATTGACTAAGGAGCCGCACCCGTTCTCTCCCGATGAGTCGCTCGCGCCTGCCGAGCGCATTTCTCTGCTACGGGAGACCGTCAGGCACTATGCCGAGAAGTATTACAACGACCCCTCGGGCTCCGAGATTCCGGATGCGGATTACGACGGCCTGGTGGACGACCTGACCCGTCTCGAGGAGCAGCACCCCGAGCTGGCCACGATCGACTCACCTGCGGTCTCGGTGGGCGCGCCACCCTCTGGACTGTTCCCGCCGGCGCGCCATCGGGTCGCGATGATGAGCCTTGACAAGGCCGTCAGCCTCGACGAGATCCTTGCCTGGGGGAACCGTACCCAACGGTTGCTGGACCTCGATGCCGAGAGCTTTGACGGGCTTTCGTTTGTCTGTGAGCCGAAAATCGACGGGCTCTCGATCTCGCTCAGCTATCACAACGGCCGGCTCGTCCGAGCAGCTACCCGTGGGGATGGCTACGTCGGCGAGGACGTAACGGCCAATGTGGCCACGATCGGATCTGTCCCGAAGCACCTCGGCGGTGCCGGAGATGGCGAGCTTGCCGGCGAGATCGAGATACGCGGCGAGGTCTACCTCCCGCTCGCAGCATTCGAGGAGCTGAACGCTCGCCAAGCCGCGAACGGGATGAAGCTGTTCTCCAACCCGCGAAACGCTGCGGCCGGATCGCTACGCCAACGCGACCCTGAGGTCACCGCGGGAAGGGGCCTCTCCATCTGGGCATACCAACTCCTCCTGGGCTCAGATGGACCGAGCGGCAACCCCGGCCGGACCACGCGCCACAGCGACTTGCTTGAGATCCTACGGCGGCTCGGCTTGCCCGTGAACCCCGAGACAAGGCTGGTCAAGGGAGTGCAAGCGGTGTATGAGTTCTGTACCGAGCTACAAGGGCGCCGGTACTCGCTCGACTACGAGATCGACGGAGCGGTCGCCAAGATCGACGACGTCTCGCTTTATGGTCGGCTCGGGTCAACCTCGCATGCACCTCGCTGGGCGATCGCCTACAAGTTCCCGCCAGAGGAGCGGTCCACCCTTCTCGAGCAGATCCTGGTCTCGATAGGCCGCACTGGGAGGGTGACTCCGTTTGCGAAGCTCGTCCCGGTGCGCGTCGGCGGCTCGACGGTAGCGCTCGCGAGTCTCCACAACGAGGACCAGGTCGCTTCGAAGGACCTACGCCCAGGCGACACGGTCGTTGTCCGCAAGGCAGGAGACGTGATACCAGAGGTAGTCGGCCCTATCCTGTCGGCCCGTCCAGAGGGGCTCCCAACGTGGCGCTTTCCGTCTCGCTGCCCTGCTTGTGGCAGCGCTCTCGTGCGACTGCAGGGAGAGTCGGACACCTACTGCCTGAACAGCGAGTGCACGGCCCAGCGCGTGCAGCGTGCAGCTCATTTCGCGTCGCGCGCTGCCATGGACATCGAGGGCTTGGGCGAGCAGCGAGTGACACAGCTGCTCGACAGCGGGCTAATACGCGACGCAGCCGATTACTACGCGTTGCGGGCCGAGCAGTTGGAGGCGCTCGATGGCTTTGGCGCCGTCTCGGCACGCAACATGGTCGCAGCTATCGAGAGCTCGCGAAGAAGGCCCCTCGTGAACCTGTTGGTGGCCCTGGGCATACGGCATGTGGGGAGCACGGTAGCGAGCTCGCTCGCGGCTCGCTTCTTCGATCTCGACGAGGTGATGGAGGTAGGCGAAGACGCTCTTGGAGCTGTCGAGGGAGTTGGGCCCGTGATCGCGTCGAGCATCGCCCGCTTCTTCTCCCTGCCAGAGAACCGGGCCTTCGTGGAGCGCTTGAGGAGCGCGGGCGTGTCGTTCGGGGCTCGCTCGGGCCCCGAGGTACCGCGGGTACCGCAGGTGCTGGCAGGCAGGTCGGTCGTCGTCACAGGCACGCTCTCGCGGTGGTCGAGAGATGAGGCCGAAAGGGCCGTCGTCGCCCGCGGCGGCAGGGCACCAGGGTCGGTGTCCGCGCGCACGACGGCCGTCGTGGCGGGCGCTGGACCCGGAGCCGCCAAGATCACCAGAGCAGTCGAGCTGGGACTCCCGATACTGGACGAGGAGGCGTTCGAACGTCTCCTCGACACAGGTGAGCTGCCTTGATTGCCGCTCCGGTCATGGCGTTGGAGCGGCGGCGTCGCATCTCGGTAATAGTCGCGCTCCTCGGTGCCGCTTCGCTCGTGCTTGCGATGACAGCCATCATCGCCTCTTCACGCTCCACCCCGCAGCTGCGAGTGG
>JAKACA010000031.1 GCA_021796455.1 Actinomycetes bacterium | reverse complement strand
CGATCTCACGACACAGGGCACGGACACCTGGATCCCAAGAGAGGTTCCCGATGCAGGCGGAGTCGCCCTCATCGAGCACCCCGCGGCCGTTGGGGCTCGTGAGGAGCCCTGCGCCGAGGAAGCGGACAAGCTCGGCGACCTCGAGCGCGGCTCCGGCCGACACGGCGCCCCCACCGGCCCAGACAAGCGGACGGCGGCTGGAGCACGCAAGCTCAGCCGCGCGCGCGACGGTGCCGGGATCGGGTCCCGGTGTCGGTGCCGGTGCGAGCGCAATGGCGAGCTCGTCGCGTGGCGTCGGAACCGTCTGCGCGTACTGCAGGTCAATTGGGAGCTCGACGCTCACCGGACCGCATGGCGCTGTAAGCGCCTGTGATATCGCCCGTGCCAACACTCTCGAGATGCTGCTCGCCGCGTCAGGGCGGTGGACCGCCTTCGAGAGTGCCCTCAGCATGCCCGCCTGGTCGGGGACTTCGTGGATATATCCGCGCCCCTCACCTAGATAGCGCGTCTCCACCTGGCCGGTCAGATGCAGGACCGGCGACCCAGAGACGCAGGCCTCGAGAAGTCCGCCCATTGCATTGGCCGCTCCAGGGCCGGTCGAGGTGAGAAAGACTCCGATGCGCCCCGTCACCCGCGCGTAAGCGTCCGCGGCGCCGGCGGCAGCCTGCTCGTGACGGACCGTGATCGCCCGGATCGAGCCGCGCCGGCGGATCGCGTCATAGATGGGCAGGTTGTGAACGCTCGGTATCCCGAAGACGACCCGGACGCCAGCCTGCTCGAGAACATCGATGACGGCGTCGCCACCGCAGTATTGCACCATTGCGTATTGCGCTCCTAGCTGCGAGCCACTGGGCGTCGGCGGGTATTCCTCGATATCCCCGACGTTGACACACCACCGTTCTATCGTCCCTATGTGGCCTACCCCGAAGACGAGAGGAACGACTTCTGCTTCGTTCATGCCGCGGACCTCCATCTGGACACACCGTTCAAGGGAATCGGGGCTACGACACCCACCGTCGCGACAGCCTTGCGAGAAGCGTCCCTGGAGGCGTTCGACAACCTGATCGACTTGTGCCTCGCACGTCGGGCAGCCTTCCTGGTCATCGCCGGCGACATCTACGACGGGGCCGCGAGGGGCATCCGTGCCCAGCTCAGATTCCGCACGGGGCTGGATCGCCTCTCGCGGGCCGGTATCGCGACATTCGTGGTCCACGGCAATCATGATCCGGTGGACTCTGGTTGGTCGGCCGTGACGGACTGGCCGCCGCTCGTTACGATCTTCGGCACCGCGGGGGTCGATGCCGTGCCAGTCGTTCGCGACGGCACACAGGTTGCCCTCGTGCAAGGAATATCGTACTGGCGAAGAGACGTGACCGAGAACCTCGCGCTCCGCTTCTCTGGTCGGAGAGGACCAGGACTGCAAGTCGGGTTGCTCCACTGCAACGTAAGCGGAGCCGGCGAGGGGCACAGTGACTACAGCCCTTGCTCGGTCGAGGATCTCGCACGGATCGGCCTCGACTACTGGGCGCTCGGCCATGTCCACTCGCGCACCGTGTTGAGTGGAAGGCCCTATGGCGACGAGCCTTGGATCGTCTACCCCGGCAATCTGCAGGCCCGCAGCCCAAAGCCGAGCGAACGGGGACCGAAGGGCGCCGTTGTCGTCGAGGTGAGAGGGGGCGACGTCGCCGACATCGAGTTCGTCGCGTGCGATCGGATCCGATTCGCGACCGTCGGTGTCGACCTGAATCCGCTTCACTCCCTCGACTCGGTGCGCGACGCGCTCGAGGAGGCCGCTCGGAGCGCGCTTGACGCCGCGGACAGCCGCTCAATCGTCGTACGCGCTCTGCTCAGTGGTCGTAGTGACATCCATCAAGCGCTCAAGGGCAACGGTGCCGTGAGCGAACTGCTCGAGTCGCTCCGAGACGGCTTCGAGACGAGCGGCCCCTCCGTATGGTGGGATCGAATCGATGACGTGAGCGAGCCGCTCATCGACGTCGAGCAGCTAAGGCACGGATCCGACTTTGCCGCCGACCTCATATCCCTAGCCGAGAGCCTGAAAGGCGCTCTCTCCGACCGCGAGGAAGGTGCGAGCCTGGACAGCGGTGTCCCGCAGGACCTCCTTGACGAGATCACCGCGTCGCTGCCGAAGGCACTTCGCTCACGAGCCCTGGCATTGGAGATCTCCGGCGAAGAGCTGCTGTCCCTCGGGCTGATGACGGCACTCGACGAGCTGGGCGTCAGCGGCAGCCCTACCAGCGGAGGAGGCTGACGTGAGGATCTCGTCTTTTCACGTCGATGGCTTCGGAGCGCTTGCTGATTTCGGTCGGGACAATCTCGCACCAGGGCTCGTCGTTCTTCTCGGTCCGAACGAGGCAGGGAAGTCAACTCTCTTCGACTTCCTCACAGGTGTGCTGTTCGGGTTTCCGCTTCGCCGCGACAACGTCAGGTTCCGGGCTCCGGTACGAGGCGGGCGGCACGGCGGGCGGATCGGCTTCGTCGACGAAGCTGGCGGCTCGTGGATCGTCGAAAGACATGCAGGCGCACAGCGTGGGCTCGTGGTCACGCTCCCGGACGGCTCCCTCGGCGACGAGCAGAGCCTCACTGAAGCTCTCGCAGGTGCCAACGCCTCTCTTTTCGAAGCCGTTTTTGCGGTTCGCCTCGACGATCTCGGTCAGCTGAAGAACCTGGAGAGCGATGATGTCCGCGAGATGCTGTTCGCCGCGAGCATCTTCGGGCAGCGCCGCTCGGCCTCGGCGGCGCTGCGCCATCTCGGGGAGGCAAGAGACGAGCTGGCCCGCCCTCGACGCAACGACGCCACCGCGAACCGGCTCCAGACACAGCTCGAGCAGGTCCGAGCAGAGCTCACGGCCGCCCGCGCGGAGACGGAGAGCTTTGCTGACCTAAAACGCCGGTCCCTCGCGATCGAGGACGAGCTGAGGAGGTTGCGCGACGAACTGAAAGAGGCCGGTGCCCGAGAGCGTGACCTCGAGCTGCTCGATGTGAGCCGGCAGCCCTTCGAGCAAGCGACGGCCGCGCGCCGCAACCTCGAGGCATTGCCGCCTGCAGGGCCGCAGGCCACGTTGCTCGAACACGCCGAGCCGTTGCGTGAGCTGGCACGTGATCTCTCGGGCCATCTCGAGCGGGTCGAGCAGCTCGAGCTGCTCGAGCGGAGAAAGTCCGCGCTCGAGGCTTCCATCAACCACCGCATTGCCCAGATCGGATCTTGCTGGACGCGCCAGGACGCAATCGACGCACCGGCGCCGGAGCTACTGACAGCTACCGTTCGGGAAAAGCGCGACCAGTTGGCTGAGCTTTCTACCCGCGTGGCGATGCGCGAAGCCGTGTTCGTCCAAGCCGAACACGTGCTCAGCGAAATGCCGGCTGAGGACGACACCGTCGGGCCACCCGACCGCCATCTGCTGGAGTGGCGCCGGTCCATGCTCTCCGAGCTGAGAGGGCACCTTGCTGACGCCGAGCGCCTGGAGCTGGAGGTGCTGAGCCACGAGCAGAGGCTGGCTGCCGCGGTGGCGACCGGTCCAACGATCCCACGAGACGGCACTTTGGCGTTGGTGGCCCTGCTTCTGGGCGGGCTGCTCGCCTTGGTTCTCGGTGGCACGCTGCTCTCGGGAGGCCAGTGGGGGTTCGGCCTCGCGGCGGTGCTCTTGGGGCTGCTTCTCGCCCTGACGGGAGCTGTCCTGTGGTCGTCGGCTCGGCGCCACGCCAATCGCCAGTCAGGCGGCCCGCCACCACGGACCAATGGGGCCGATCAAGTCGATCCCGTTGGGCGCCCACCGTCCGACACCGAGGGGTCTCGGGAGACAGACGGGCCGATGTCGGTCCAACTGATCGCCAGTCGCGAAGCGCTGCTCAAGCGCGCACGTGCTCGGATCACCGAGCTGGCCCGCGCCCTCGCGATGAGCACGCCACCCTCACGGGTAGACATCGAAAGCTACGCAGCGACCCTCCAGCAACATTTCGAGCAACGCAACCGGCTCGACGACCGAGAAGAGTCCCGCCGCGCGGCCGGCTTGCAACGAGACGCGGCTGAGCGTGAGCTCGACGCAGCGAGACGCTCCCTCGACGAGGCACAGAGCTCCTACCGCTCCTGGTGCGTAACGCACGGCTTCGCGGGGGACATCGATACCGAGGGAACCCTCGCGACCATCGCGCGCCTGGCTGAGCTCAGGGAGCGCCTGAGCGACCTGAGCGCGATCGAGAACGCCATCTCCGAGCGCAGCACCGCCGTCGCCTCCTTCGCCCAGCGGTACCAGAACCTGTACGACATGATCGACCCGGCGCTGCTCCGCTGCTCCGCATTCGCGGGGCTACCCTTGAGCGTCCAGACGATAAAGGGACATGTCACCGAGCTGGTTCAGCAGCTCGAGAGCGCGGCCGACCTGGAAGCTCGCCGCGCGGCGGGTCAAGCCCAGCTGGAATCCGCCGAGGGTGCTCTCAAGAACTCGATCGGCCGCGGGGAGGCGGCTGACCGACTCCGCACGAGACTCGCGAGCGGTGACGTGATCACGTGGGCCAACGAGCGGGCAGAGCTGCGAGAGACAATCGAGGAGCTCCGTCGCTCCGAGGAGGAGTTGGTCCGTCAACACCAGAGCCTCACAGAGGTGATGGACAGGCTCTCGACCTCGGATCGGATAGCAGAGCTCGAGCGACGGCACGACGCTATCGAGATGGGTCTCGATGCAGCGCTCCGGCGCTATCTCGTCCTTGGGACCGGCCAGGCGTTGCTGCAGCGCACTTTGAGCCAACACGAGCGCGAGCGCCAGCCCGCGGTCGTCGCCCGGGCCGGCGAGCATTTCAAGCGGGTCACAGGCGGACGGTACACGGGGCTTTTTGCAAACGCGGGCGCAGACGGGAACCAGAGCTTCCGGGTGCTTGCCTCGACAGGTGAGGTCGTAGACGCCGCCAGCCTCAGCCGGGGCTCGATCGAGCAGCTGTACCTCTGCCTCCGGCTCGGGCTCGCGGACTCGTTTGCCGCGCGGTCGGTCGCCCTCCCGATCATGCTCGACGACGTGCTCGTCAACTTCGACCCCGAGAGAGCTCGTGCGGTCGCGGTCGAGCTAGCCGAGAGCTCCGCATCACATCAGATTCTCCTGCTGACCTGTCACCCGGAGCTCGCCGACATGGTGACAGAGACATGCGCGGGTCGTTCCGCGTCAGTTCAGCTCATCCGACTCGAACGCGTGGCCTGAGACCAGGGGTCTTGACCCGCATGTCGCAACTTGTCGCCACGAGGGGCACCCGCTTCGCCGAATCGGCCGGCGCTCTGGCTCAAAAAGGCGTCAGGCAGTACGGCGCACGATCGTTCGCGAACATCCGGCCGAGCAGAGGGACAGAGCCTGTCTCGAGCTGCCTTATGCGCCCCGCCTGGGCGAGCTCCAGCGCTGGGACGCCGCCCAGGTAGATACTCGCAAGCGATGACACGTCGAGCTCGATGTCCGCTTCGGCGTCAGTACGCGTTACCTCCGCCGCACCGGAGTCGTCCTCGACAATCAGGCGGTAGCGCCCCGTGTTCCACCGGCAGAACGGATCATGGACATCGATCACAAGGTCGCCGGTCGACCAGTAGCGGCGGGCTCTCAGACATGACCCGACATCGACAAGTCGCACCCAGGTCCGGTCGCCCGAAAAAGTGCAACGGAGCTGGCGGGGCTCGAGCAGACTCCACCTAATCGGCTCGTCCACCGGTCTCCCACTTGCTACCAATTCGACGGTGAGATCGATACCGAGCATGAAACCCCAGATCGCTGCGTAAGCAGCCGGGCTCAGCGTGCATATCTCGTGAACGACCAGGCGATGGGGGCTGTGTGGCGTGGGCTCGGCAGGAGCTATCTCGTAAGCGACGTAGCCGTCTATTGAGGCGTCCTGCTCGTAAAGTGCGTAGAAGCGCCGGCTGAGCTCTTCGGCACCTGGCTCTCCGAGCGCCGTGACGAAGTCGACCTCGGCTCGATCGAGCTCGCCGGCGCGCGTCGTGGCATAATCACGGTATACGGCAGGGAAAGCCTCGGCCGCCACGGCGCGCTTGACCAGTCGCACCCGACCGGACGCCACCTCCCCGATCGACGGTGCCAACTGAGCGACGCGTTTGTCGATCGTGTAGGTCGAACCGAATGTCGCCGGACCGTAGCCGTACCGCCCGTAGATACCGCCCTCGCTGGCATAGAGCGCGGCTGCGATCTCACCGCGCGCCCGCAAGTCGGCGAGCTGATACTCCATGAGCGACGTGAGCCGACCCTGCCTCCGGTGGGACGGCAGGACTGCAACGGCGACGACCATCGCGGCAGGAACCCGGGCTAGTCCGGGCACCGTCAGCGCGCTCTTCTCCGAAGCGGCCGTGCCGACCGCGACACCAGCCTCTCTGGAGGCTGCGATCCGATCGAACGACATGCCCTTTCGTACCAAGTCCTCGAAACCTTTCGACATGTGAGCGCCGAACGCCGCGGCATCGATGTCAAAAAAGGTGTCGACCTCGCTCTCCCGGAGGGGGCTGACATCGTACACAGCAGGTGTCGACCTGCTCACGGCTTCTCGGACCATGTGCCGAGTCTGTCACGACGACTGCTGAGCCTCTGCCGCGCCCGAGAGCACCGCGCCCGAGAGCACCGCGCCCGACCGCGCCGAGCCTGAGCGCTCAGCGCACGGTGTCAGTCTTCGCTCGACCCGGAGGGAGCGCTCCCGCCCGAGTTGGGCGTCGAGACAACGCGCTCATGTGCGATGGTCCTCCGGATGATGTCGACGCGCACTTCGCTCGAGTTCACGTCGTCCCCTTGCTCCGCGAACAGCGCCTGGCGATCGGCTTCGGCTTCGGCGGCTGCGCCGGAGTCTGCCGCGGCCAGACGAGCCTCTATCCCCTCAGCAACGAGTCGCTCTGCTTCCTCGACGAGAGCCTCGACCATCTCGTCCTCAGGAACGACGCGGACGATCTGACCCTTTATGAACAGGTGTCCCCGCTTGCGTCCTGCTGCGATCCCAAGATCGGCCTCCCGCGCTTCTCCGGGACCGTTCACAACACATCCCATCACCGCGACCTGGATCGGGAGCTGCCGGTTCTCGAGGGCTGCCTGCGCCGCCCTGGCGACACCGATGACGTCGATCTCGGCCCGACCGCAGGAAGGACAGGCGATGAGATCAAGACCCTTGCGCTCACGCAGTCCCAGTGCTTCGAGCAGCTGGCGGCCGGCGCGAGCCTCCTCGACAGGATCAGCGGTGAGCGAGTAGCGGATCGTGTCACCGATGCCTTCGGAGAGCAGCGTGGCAATCCCCGCCGTGGCTTTCAACAATCCGGCGGGCGGCGGCCCGGCCTCTGTGACGCCGAGGTGGAGCGGGTGGTCGAACGTCTCCGAGGCGAGGCGGTAAGCCGCGATCATGAGCGGAACGTTGGATGCCTTGACGGAGATCTTGACGTCATGAAAGTCGACTTCGTCGAAATAAGCGAGCTCCATACGAGCGGACTCGACCAGGGCCTCAGGTGTCGCTCCGCCGAAACGCTTGTACAGCTCAGGGTGCAACGACCCCGCGTTGACGCCGATGCGGATGGGTACGCCCCGATCGCGTGCCTCCGCGGCGATCTGCTTTATCTCTTCGGGCTTGCGGAGGTTGCCGGGATTGAGGCGCAACCCGTGCACACCGGCCTCGAGGGCGGCCAGAGCCATCTCGTGGTGAAAGTGGATGTCGGCGACGATGGGGACGGGCGACCTCGGCACTATCCGCGCGAGCCCCTCGGCTGCTGCCTGCTCATTGCAGGTGCAGCGCACGATGTCGGCTCCGGCCGCAGCCAGCGCGTACACCTGGGCAAGCGTGCCGTCGACGTCCGCCGTCTTCGTCACCGTCATGGACTGGACCGATATCGGAGCGTCACCGCCGACTGCGACGCTGCCGACCTTGATCTGACGTGTCTTCCTCCGCTCAGCCGTCGCAACCGCAGGTCGTGCCATGGAACGAGACTACCTCCGCTCGCTGCCCAACCGGGGTACGGGCCCGGCTACGGGTGGGAAGTCTCCTCCAGCCTCAGCCTCCTGTGAGATGGACCGGTTGCAAGATGTTCGAGTACAGAGCTCCGATCCCCAAGATGAGGACAAAGGCAAGGAAGATGTAAGCGAACGGCATCAGCTTCGCGACATCTGCATGATAAGGCCGGCCCCGGCGGGAACGGATCCGCTCGTACACGGCGATCGCGACATGCCCGCCGTCGAGCGGCAGCATCGGCACGAGGTTGACGACTCCGACGAAGAGGTTGATGAATGCGAGAAATATGAACAGCGAGGACAGCCCGAGACTGTAGAGCTGGGATCCAAGCTGCACCGCACCGAGGATCGACACGATCTGACCGCTCGAGGTGCCCCCGCCCGAGCCTGAGGTACCGCCGATCGCTCCGACCCCGGCGCACGGTGTGACCGGGCTGGAGCTGGCGCTACCCGCGGAGACGACCTGATGACCAAAGGCGCGGAGGCCGCTCAAGGAGAAGAAGCTGCCGAGCCCGGCGAACGTCGCATGAAAAAGAGATGCGAAGTCGCCCGCGGAGCGCGGCAGCGCAGCGAACGGGCCGTAGGCAACCTCGCGTGTCACGGAGAGCTCGACGCCTATCTCACCTTTGGTGTGGTGCTGGACGACGCCGGACACACACGACGTGACCGTCGTCGGCGCAGGCGTCACGACCAGGCGAACCAGGCGTCCACGCCGGCGAACGACCACTTCCAGAGGTCTTCCCGCGCTTTTCGAGATGACCGAGCTGAGCGAGGCGAAAGTCGGAGTCGGCCGTCCGTTCACCGAGACGAAGACGTCCCCGGGCTTGATCCCTGCAAGCTGAGCGGGCGCAGCATGGTTCCCGATATCGAAGAGCCCCGACACCGTCGGAGCGCTCGCCACCTGAGTGCCGAGGAAGGCAAACACCGACCAGAGCAACACGAACGCGAGGAGGAAGTGGACGAGCGATCCCGCGCTTGCCACCAGCACCCGCCGGGGAAAGCTCGCCTGCCGGTAGCTTCGGGACTCGTCCTCTGCAGGAACATCCTCGAGCATCGTCATCCCGACGATCTTCACGTACCCGCCAGCGGGGATCGCCTTCACGCCATAGCTGGTCTCGCCTCGGGTCACAGACCACAGCCGGGGGCCGAAGCCGAAGAAGTACTCGGTCACCTTCATCCCGCTCAGCTTGGCTGTAACGAAGTGGCCCAGCTCGTGCAGCATGATCATGGCAGCGATTGCCAGAACCACGACGAGAACACCGACGGCCCGGAACGCGATCGCGACGGCTACGAACACGGCAACCACGAGCAGCGGTCTCGACAGGGCCTTCAGCAGGCCGACGACCGGCCCCGGCGGGTTGGGACGGTTGCGGGGCGCTCCGATGCTCAAGCCGCCCTCTCGCGCCGATCGACTGCGAGACGCGCGTAGGAGCGCGCCTCGGCGTCGGCGGCCAGGACGTCCTGCACGCTTGACAGTCTTGTCGGTACGTGATGCTCCAGGACGTCGGCGACAACGTCAGCGATGCCACCCCAGGACAGCCGTCCGTCCAGGAAGGCGCCGACGGCAATCTCGTTCGCTGCGTTCAGGCACGCCGGCGCGCTGTGACCTGCGCGTCCCGCCGCGTAGGCGAGAGCGAGGCACCGGAACGTCTCGAGGTCGGGCGGCTCGAAGTCGAGGCTGAAAGAGCCAGCCCACCCGAGCGCACCGTAGGATGACTGCATACGCGCCGGGTAGCCGAGGGCATAGCCGATCGGTAGCCTCATGTCGGGATTCGAGAGCTGCGCGAGCGTGGCCCCGTCGCTGAACTCGACCATCGAGTGCACTATGGACTGCGGGTGGACGACCACGTCGATCTTGTCATAGGAATGTCCGAACAGCTCGTGAGCTTCGATGACCTCGAGACCCTTGTTCATAAGAGTCGAGGAGTCCACGGTTATCTTCGGCCCCATCTTCCACGTCGGGTGAGCCAACGCCTCGGCGACAGTTACCGCCCTCAGCTGCTCGAGCCGCCGGCCCCGAAACGGCCCTCCGCTTGCAGTGAGGATCAGTCGTGCCGATTCCGAGGCCGACCTACCAAGGCACTGGTGAATAGCGCAGTGCTCGGAATCGACCGGTATCAGTTCGGCCCCAGAGGTCGCTCGCGCGGCCTGGACGACGGGCGCACCCGCGACGAGCGACTCCTTGTTGGCGAGAGCAAGACGTCGTCCCGCCATGAGCGCTGCCACAGTGACGTCCAACCCAGCGAAGCCCACCACGCCGTTCAACACGACATCGGCCATCTCCGCCATCGACGCCAGCGCGCCCGGGCCGGCTCGGACTTCTGTGCCGGGGGGGACGCTCGCCTCCAGCTTAGCGGCCAGGGAGGCGTCCGCGATTGCCACGACTCGGGGCCGCCACTGCCGCGCCTGTTCCGCGAGCTTCTCGACCGAGGAGCCGCTTCCGAGCCCGACAACTTCGAACTGCTGCGGGGCGGTTGCGATGACCTCGAGGGCCTGGGTCCCGATGGATCCCGTCGAACCAGCGATGGCGATGCGGCGCAAGTCGCTCATGCAGCCTCCCTCAGCCGTGAAACAGGAGCACAAGGCAGTAGGTAGCCGGAAGCACGAAGAGCAGGCCGTCGATCCGATCCAAAATTCCCCCGTGCGCCGGTAAGAGCGTCCCCATGTCCTTGACGCCGAGGTCGCGCTTGATCATGGACTCCGCCAGGTCACCGAGCGGGGCAAGGATAGCGACGACTATGCCCAGCTCCAGCGCGTGAGGAACGGTCCAGGGGTGGATGTGACCTACGACTGCCACTGAAAGTGCGATGGCGGCGAAACAACCTCCCAACAACCCCTCGACAGTCTTGTTCGGGCTCACCGACGGAGACAGGGGCCGCTTGCCGATCCAGCTTCCAAAGGCGTAACCGCCCACGTCGTAGGCGACCGTGGCAATTATCGCACCGAGGAAGTACGCCAGTCCGTGCCTGAAAGGGAACCGCCGCGGATCGACGAGCAGGGTCGCGAAGCTTCCGAGGGCACCTATCCAGAAAAATACCATCACCGTCACCGCGAAGTTGGCCGACGGGGACCTGCGCGTGACCCCGAACAGGTACCAGCAGAGCGTGACCACGACGACTGCGGCGCCGACGATCATCACGCCGTCTGGCCCCTTCAGGTAGGCGGTGATGGCCGCCGCTGCCACACCGAGGAGCCCGACCAGCACGGCCGGCCGGTAGCGAGCGTGGCGTAACGCCTGGTAGCACTCGGCCGCCGCGGCCACGAGAACGACGGTTACGAGCGCGAGCACCGCTGGTGGGCCGGCGAGAAAGATCCCGAGAACCCCGAACCCGAAAGCGAGGCCGGTGACGGTGGCAATGACGGGGTTACGTCTCGACGGCCGTCCTGGTACTGCATGTGCCGGTCTGGTCCCATGTCCAAGCGGCACATTGTCGCGCGCTCGCTCCTCTTCTTGGTCGTGGGTCTCCTGGGACAAAGCCTCTCCGCCAGATCCGGCACTCACGCGAGCAGCCGCGGCCCTCCCGTCGGGCGGAACCCTCTCCTCGCGCGTGGCCGGAGCGTTCGGATCATCGTTGCTCCGGGCCGCGCGTAGCCTCGCTAAGAGGCTAGTGCGAGCCCGGTGGATACCACGGCTCGCGCGCAAGGGGGGCGTGGTGTCAACTGGCCCGGAAAAATCCCATCCCGAGCCGAGAGGTACCTCAGGCACTCCCGCCGGCGAAGCTGGCGATGTCGCCCTGGCGCCGCCAGAAGCGACCCCTGACGGCGGTCCCGGCTCGCCGGGGCCGCCAGGGCTGTCGCGTGACTCGGGCTCCGTCCTCGGCGGTGCCGAGTTGCGCACCGGAGCCTCGAACTCGAAGCCGAACGGGTCCGGCTCATCGATGCTGAGGCCATGGTCGCCAACCGAGATTCCCTCCTCGGCTATCTCGGCGAAAGTGCTGTCGTCGTCGTCCCAGTCCGCCCCGACCTCACGCCAAACCGGGCCGGGACGTTGGGGGCTCGGGTCTGCCAGAGGGTGCTCCAGTAGGATCCGCGGCACTTCGCGCGTTGGTGGGTCGCGCCAGTCGGGCAAAGCGGGCAAGCCTGGAAGCTCTGGAAGGGCGGCGCTCACCGAGACGTCGCCGTCCCCGTAGCCGATCCAGATATCGCCATCGTCCAGAGCAGTCCCGTCCTCGGCAGCAGCGCCTGACGGCGCAGTCCAGGCAACGTCCTCGATCTCTCCGGCAGGCACAAGCCCTGCTGCGACTCCCGCCTCTACTCCCTCGATGCGTGCCCTCGCGTGCAACGGGGGACGCGCCACGGCAGCGCCACGCGTATCATCGCCCGGCCGGTCCGGCCCGGTCACGTCGGTCTCTCGCGGTTCGTCTCGCTCTTCCAGCATGTGGACTCCCTCACCACGCGAGCCAAGGTCAGCCCTCAGAGCTCGAGCAGCTCCTTTTCCTTGGATGCGAGCAGCCGCTCGATCTCAGCGATCATCTCATGTGTGACCTTCTCCAGCTCCTTCTCCGCTCTCTCGAGCTCGTCGGAAGAGACGTCACCCGACTTCTCCAGAGCCTCGAGGTCATGGCGGATGGAGCGCCGTACGTTGCGGACCGCGACTCGAGCTTCCTCGGCGCGGTGGCGGACAACTTTCACTAGCTCCTTGCGCCTCTCGGTCGTCAGCTCCGGAAACACCAGCCTGATGACCGCGCCGTCGTTCGACGGGTTGATACCGAGATCGGAGGCTGCGATGGCCTTTTCGATCGCTTTGAGAGCGCCCTTGTCATAAGGTGCGACCACCATGACTCGCGGCTCTGGCACCTGGAAACCCGCCAGCTGCTGCAACGGCGTCTCTGCCCCGTAGTAGTCGACGCGCAGCTTCTCGATGAGCGCTGGTGCCGCGCGACCCGTCCGTACCGTCGCGAAATCGGCCCTGGCGTGGTCTACGGCCTTGTGCATCTTCTCGCGGCACTCGTCGAGAGCCGCTCCGATCAACCCGTCAGACTCGGTCGTCACGAGATCAGCGTACCTATGCGGTCGCCCGCAAGGGCGGCCCGGATATTACCCGGCTCCATGATGTCGAACACCAGGATCGGTATTGAGTTGTCGCGGCAGAAAGTGATGGCTGTGAGATCCATCACGCGTAGGTCCTGCGAGACGACCTCCATGAAGCCGATCTCCTCGTAGCGGACGGCCCCTGGCTGCACCCGAGGATCCGCGCTGTACACACCGTCAACGCCGGAGTGAGTGCCCTTCATGATCGCATCGGCCTCGATCTCGGCGGCACGCAGCGCTGCCGGGGTGTCGGTCGTAAAGTAAGGGCTGCCCATCCCGGCCGCGAGGATCACCACGCGCCCCTTCTCCAGGTGACGGATCGCACGTCGGCGAATGTAGGGCTCGCACACCTCGGCCATCTGCACAGCGGAGAGCACCCGAGTCGGCTGGCCCTCACGCTCGATAGCGTCTTGCAGCGCGAGGGCGTTTACAACTGTCGCGAGCATCCCCATCGTGTCAGAGGTGGCTCTGTCCATGCCCTCTCCCGCACCTGTGGTGCCGCGCCAGATATTGCCGCCACCTACGACGACCGCCATCTCGACCTCGAATTCCGAGCGCGCGGCGGCTATCTCGCGTGCCAGGCGGGCGACAGTCGCCGCGTCGATGGTCTCGTCCGAGGCTGCACTGGCAAGCGCCTCCCCGGAGAGCTTGAGCACCACTCGACGCCACCGCGGGGCTGCTGTCGCCCCGCTCGGGTGTGCCTGTCCAGCGTCCGGCATCTCAGCTGCCGACGACGACCTGCGCGAAACGGCGAAGCTCGACATTGCCGTGGCTGGAAAGCAGCTCCGAGATCGTCTGCTTCTCGTCGCGTACGTAAGGCTGTTCGAGGAGGCATCGCTCCTTGAGCCACCCACTCAGGCGACCCTCGATAATCTTGGCGAGAGCCCCCTCCGGCTTGCCTTCGTTTCTCGCTATCGCCTCGACGGTCCGCCGTTCAGCCGCAAGGACCTCGTCAGGGACCTCCTCACGACTGAGGTACTCAGGGCGCGTGAAGGCGACATGGACAGCTATGTCGTGAGCAAGCTCCTGGGTCCCGCCGGCGAGCTCTACGAGCACCGCGTTCACGCCGCGACCGTTCTGGATGTGCAGGTAGCTGCCGATCACCGAGCCTTCGGGTGCTTCGAACCGCCTGGTCGGCCCGACGGCGATGTTCTCCTTGAGCGCCACGGCCAGCTTCTCGACCCGCTCGCTCTGGGAGTCGAGAGCTGGCTGCCCCCCGGCCGCCAGCTCAGCCGCGAGCTCGTCTACCAGCTGGACGAACTCCGCTGACTTCGCGACGAAGTCAGTCTCGCATTCAAGGGCAGCGATAGCGCCGACGAGACCGTCGACGACCACGGCAACAGCCCCTTCGGCACGGTCGCGATCTTCTCGCTTGCGCGCGCTTATCTTGCCCTTCTCCCGGAGCCACTGCTCGGCCCTGCCGAGATCCCCGTCACACGCGACAAGCGCCTCTCTGCAGTCGAGGATGCCAGCGCCGGTGCGCTTGCGAAGCTCGGCCACTTCTCTTGCCGTAAACGATTCCATTGCCCGTCAGCCCTCCGTCAAGATGTCTGTCTCCGCAGCGCCGACCGAGGGCACTGCCACCGCATCTGCGAGGTCGCGCGCGCTCTCGACCTCGGCTGCATGGTCCGTTGCGACCTCCGCGGCAGGGGCGTCGGACGCCTCGCCACCGGTCGGGACCGCCGGGCTCTCGTCGGTTGTGGCAGCAGGGCCGGCCAGCGGCCCGACCGGAGCGGCGTCGCCGACCCGGGGACCGCCGGACTCCACAAGCGCGCGCCGCGACGCGATGAAGCGCCCTTCGGCGACGGCGTCGGCGATGACGCGGCACATGAGCCGACCGGCACGGATGGCGTCGTCGTTGCCGGGGATCACATAGTCGATGACGTCGGGATCGCAGTTGGTGTCCACGACCGCCACGACAGGCATCTTGAGCTTGTTTGCCTCGGTCACGGCGATGTGCTCCTTCTTCGTGTCAATCACGAAGATCGCGTCGGGTGGCCGTTGCAGACGCCGGATCCCGCCGAGGTTGCGCTCCAGCTTCTCGAGCTCGCGCTGGTGCTGGAGTGCCTCCTTCTTGGGCATCGCGTCGAAATCACCTGCTGAGCGCGAGGACTCCAACTCCTGCAGCTTGCGAACACGTCCGGCCACGGTCTGGAAGTTCGTGAGCATGCCTCCAAGCCACCTCTGGTTGACATAGGGCATGCCACAAGCCAGCGCGAACTCCGCCACCGGATCCTGTGTCTGCTTCTTCGTCCCGACGAACATGATGGTGCCGCCACCGGCAACAAGGTCCCGGACGAAAGCGTACGCGGTGTTGACTCGCTGGAGAGTCTGGTTGAGGTCGATGATATAGATGCCGTTGCGCTCTCCGAAGATGAACCTCTTCATCTTCGGGTTCCATCGACGCGTCTGATGGCCGAAGTGAACCCCGGCTTCGAGCATCTGCTTCATCGTGACGACGGCCACGTCCCATTTCCTCCCGACGGTTGCGCTGATCCGGGCACGGCGCTTTCAAAGCGACCGCGGGTGTACCCGGACGAGACTCAGATGACTGGCACGAGGCCCGATGGCCTCGCACGAAGAGCCTAGCCCTGGCGCTCCCGATCCGTGCACGCGCCCTCGTGCGCTGTCCCAACCACCCGCGTCACGTCATCTGGTCGCGCAGCTTGTGGCGAAGCTGGTGGACGGCCTTTGTGTGGATCTGACAAGCCCTGCTCTCCGTCACGCCGAGAATCTCACCGATCTCGGAAAGGTTCAACCGCTCGTAGTAGTAGAGCGTGAGCACAGTGCGCTCCCGCTCAGCCAGGCTCGCTATCGCCCGGGCGACGAGGTGCCTGGTCTCTTGGAGCTCGAGGCGCACTCCCGGGCCGTCGCCTGCATCCGCGATCGTGTCGCCAAGTGTCCGAAACCCCTGCCCGCCGCTGAACATCACCTCGTCCAGCTGCAACACGCTGGCACGAGTCGTCTGACGCAGCAGAGCGTCCAGATCCTGCTTGGATATGCCGAGCTCCAGCGCCAGCTCCTCGTCGGTGGGTGAGCGCTGCAGCTCGTGCTCGAGCTTGGTGTAAGCCTGCTCAGCCGCGCGTGCCTTTGCCCTTACTGACCTCGGCACCCAGTCGATCGAGCGCAGCTCGTCGAGGATGGCACCTCGGATCCGGGGTACGGCGTATGTCTCGAACTTAAAACCGCGACCGGGATCGAATTTCTCGATCGCGTCGATAAGCCCGATTATGCCGTAGCTGACAAGGTCGGCGCCGTCGAGGGTGTCGGGCAGTCTTGACAACACCCGCCCCGACACGAACTTGACGAGAGGTGAATAGTGCAGGATCAGCCTGTCTCGAGTGGAGCGCTCGCCGCCCGACTTGTACGCGGCCCACAGCTCATCGACCGTTTCGACACGATCGACGCTCACAGGCGTCATGCCCTTGGGTGCGCGCGCCGGTACGCTCCGACGAGCCGCTCGGTCGACACGTGGGTATAAATCTCGGTGGTGCGCAAGCTGGCATGGCCAAGCAGCTCCTGGACTACGCGCAGGTCGGCGCCTCCATCGAGAAGGTGCGTCGCATAGCTGTGGCGCAGCGCGTGAGGGTGAGTGGGAGTGGGCGAGCGACGGTCGAGCACACGCCTGACATCGCGTGGCGTCATGCGCCGAGCTCTGGCGTTGAGGAACACCGCGACCTTGTCAGTCGATTCACCAGCATCGACGGTACCGCAACCCCCGGCACCCACCGGCGCAAGGAAGGCCTCGCGGCCCGAAGCGAGATAGGCCGCAACAGCCTCGACGCTCGGTGCACTTACCGGAACGCGACGCTGCTTCGACCCCTTGCCCCACACGGTCACAGCCGGGGTCACAAGGTCGATGTCGGCGATGTCGAGCCCGCAGACCTCTGCCACGCGAAGGCCACTTCCGTAGAGCAGCTCCAAGATGGCATCGTCGCGCAGCCGCCTCGGTGGATCCGCATCGTCACTCGCACGCGGGGCGTCGAGCAGTTCAGCTACCTCCGCTTGTGACAGGACGCGAGGAAGGCGTGCCTCTCCGCCAGGCGCGCTCAAGCGGCGCGATGGATCAGAGGCTATGGCACCGCTTCGCCGCAGCCATGCGAAGTAACAGCGCAGCGCCGCCGCCTTGCGAGCAATCGTCCGGCGCGCGTAGCGCCGTGTGGCCAAGTACGCGAGGTACCGGCGCAGCAGGAGGCGATCGACGTCGGCGGGCGACTTGGCGCCGGCGCGCTCCAGCCAGTCGAGAAACCCCGCCACGTCTCCCGAGTAAGCCTTTTGCGTAGATGCTGACTGCCCGGCGAGCGAGCGCACGAAACCATCGAGCTCGAAGCCCATCGACTCAACCGTACCTGAGCTGGCGCTCACCTGACGTTTTAGACCCCCGAGCGGCCTTCGTGCGCGCGCCATGACGCGATCTGCGGGAAGATATGCACATGCCAAGCCGAATCCTTCTCGTAGAAGATGACCAGCGCATCCGTTCATCCATGCGTCTGTCGCTCGAAGACGAGGACTACGACGTCGAGGAGACCGAGAGCGGCGAGGAAGCCCTGGAGGCGCACGCTCGATCTCTCGTCGCCCGGCCCTTCGATCTGATCGTGGTCGACATCATGCTCCCCGGTATGAACGGGCTCAGCTGTTGTCAGGAGCTGCGCAAGGTCAGCGCCGTGCCCATCATCATGGTGACGGCCCTGACCGACACCGCCAACGTCGTCGCGGGGCTGGAGGCCGGCGCGGACGACTACGTGACCAAGCCATTCGAGCCTAAAGAGCTTGCGGCTCGAATCCGCGCCCTTTTGCGCCGGGCACGCGCCACCGACGGCGGACCGGTGTCACTCGTCTTCGGAGATCTGGAGATCATGCCCGAGGCCGGCATCGTGCGAAGCCGGGGCGAGGAAGTTCACCTCACGCGCACCGAGTTCCTGCTGCTCTGTGAGCTCGCCGCGAACTCCGGGCGCGTGCTCTCCCGGGAACAGCTGCTCGAGCGAGTCTGGAGCTACGACTACTTCGGGGACGGACGGCTTGTCGATGTCCACGTGCGCCGCCTCAGGACCAAGATAGAGGCAGATCCGAGCGATCCCCGGCACGTCCTCACCGTTCGCGGACTTGGGTACAAACTGGTGCCATGACCCGCGCCGAGGCTCGCGGACGCCGGCGTCCTAGGCGTCATCTCGGCCTCGCGGCACGTGTCACGACAACTTTCGCGCTCGGCGCGCTCATACTCTCGGGCGCTCTGGCCTCGATCACATACTTCTCTGTCAGGTCGTCGCTCATAGGACAGGAGGAATCGTCCCTGGCCCATGAGGCGATCGCCAACGCCGAGGCGCTGAAGAGCCAGATCGAGGTCGCTGCACCCAACTACCCCTATGCCCTCACCTCGGTCAACAGCACGAAAGGCGTCGAGTCGATCCTCGAGCAAGCGGGCCAGTGGTACCCATCCTCGCAGACGGTGCAGGAGAGCGACATCCCCGTCGCTCTCCGCCAGCTCGTGTTGAACGGCGGCCTTGCCGAGCAGCTCGTGGCCCTTTCCGGGTCCCCAGTCCTGATCGTCGGCCTCCCGTTCCGGACCACCACCGGCGAGGTCGCGTACTTCCAGCTGTTCAACTTGAACGAGGTGGGGCGGACGCTGCGAACCCTCCTTGGGGCCCTGCTGCTGGCAGCTGTGGTGACGACCATCGGCGGCGCTGCCGTCGGCCGCTGGGCCGCCAGCCGCTCCCTCCGGCCGCTTCACCAGACCGCAAAGGCAGCGCTCGCCATAGCCGGCGGTCAGCTCGATACCCGCCTGCAAACTGACGCATACTCCGATCTCGCAGTGCTTACATCGGCCTTCAACAAGATGGCCGACCGCTTGCAGGAGAGGATTGAGCGCGAGGCCCGGTTCACCTCTGACGTCAATCACGAACTGCGATCGCCACTGACGACGGTGGCGACCGCGCTCTCGGTGCTCGAAGCAAGAAGACACGAGCTGCCCGAGCGAGCGGGTCAAGCGCTCGAGCTGCTGAGCGCCGAGATACGCCGCTTCCGGCGGCTGGTCGACGACCTCCTCGAGATCTCCAGGCTCGATGCCGGGCTCGGCGACATGAACAGCGAGGAGGTGTCGCTCGGTCCGCTTATCGCCCACACGGTCGCGGCCGCGCGCTTCGACGTCATGATCGACACGCCGCCGTCGGTGGCAGAATGCCGAGTGGTCGTCGACAAGCTGCGGTTCGAGAGAATCGTCGCAAACCTATTGGAGAACGCCCAACGGTACGCCGGAGGAGCCACACGCGTCGTCGCCGAGCTCGACGGCAAGTGGGTCAGAGTGGCGGTCGAGGACCGGGGGCCCGGAGTCCCCGACGAGGAACGGGAAAGGATATTCGACCGATTCTCGCGCGGATCGAGTGGCCGGCGCCGGGGGGCCGGAGACGGCACCGGCCTCGGTCTTGCCATCGTGGCCGAACATGCTCGCCTCCTCGGCGGACGGGTGTGGGTCGAACCCAACGGCTCGCGCGGAGCGCGCTTTGTCGTCGAGCTCCCGCTTCACCCCGATTCGCGGGAGCCGGCCGAGCAAGCGGCCGCGAGCTCCCTCGACGAGGCGGCCGGGCAGACCACGAGGGAGGCGGCCGGGACCCCATGAGCACTCCCGCGAGCTGCCAAGGCTCGAGGCCAGCGGGCCGACGGCGCCTGCCGCCGAGTTGCCATCTTGGCAGCAGGCGGCCGCTCGTCGCGCCGCTCATCGCGCTTTGTCTCCTTGGTGCCGCGTGTGGCGTGCCCTATGGGTCGGCTCCGATCCCACTCTCCGGACCGTTGCCGGCGCAGCTGACGAGCCCGAGCCAGGCCATCCCGAGCACGACGCTGCCGGCCACCGGCCACGGGGCGGTCGCCGAGTTCTATTACGTGGAGAACTCCCTTCTCAAACCCTTCCCGCAGTCGATCCCGCGGCCGGTGACGCTGCCGAAGGTCCTCCAGACCCTCGAGAGCGGCCCATCGATCGCAGTAGCCGGCAGCGGCGGTGTCGTGACTACTGACATCCCGGTCGGCTCGAACCTGACCTCTCTCGGGATCGCCGACCGCGTGGCACGGGTGGGACTCGACCAGGCTTACTACGAGCTCGGCCTCCAGCAGGAGATCATCGAGCTCGGTCAGATCGTCTACACCCTGATCGGGACCGACTCTTTAGGGATAAAGGCCGTGCAGTTCTACTCGAACGGCCTACCGGTGGCCGCAGTCAACGCCAGCGGCCAGACCGTGTACGGGCCAGTCGACGAGAGCGGTTACTGCATCGAGTCAGCGAGTGGCTGCCCAAGTGCCCACAAGCACAAGGCGAAACGGACTCGCCACTGACGACGTGCCGTCTTCGCGCCTACGCCGGGCCCGCCAGGTTACAGGAGGCTCAGGTTCGACTCCCATGCATACCTGGGCGCATCCGACCAAAGTCGCTCGAGGTTGTAAAAGGCCCTGGCCTCCTCGCTGAACACGTGCACGATGAAGTCCCCGAAGTCCATGAGCACCCAGCGCGCGTCGTCGAGGCCCTCGACCGCCCTCGGAGCCTGCCCTCCGCGTCCCTTGACCTGGCGCTCGACCTCGTCGGCGATCGCCCGCACCTGGCGGTCATTGCTGCCGCTTGATATCACGAAATAGTCGGTGACAGAGATCAGATCACCTACCTCGATCACGACCGTGGGCTCGATTGCCTTGGCTGAGGCTGCACCAGCCGCGACGGTGACAAGATCGCTGGTCAACGACGCCATACACCTCCTCGAAGCGGGCTAGCGCCCGGCGGGAACTTCACTCATCGACAACATACAGCGACCGCTCACGCAGCAGGCGGATTGCCTCCAGGGGAACGAGGAAGTCGAGAGGGCGGCCCGTCGCGGCCCTGTCACGGAGATCGGTGCTCGAGATCTCGAGATCGGGAATCTCGACGGTGCTGAAGTCCCAACCCTGGAGCATCCCAGGCTCGAACATAGCGGCACCAGGGCGGTTGACGACGACAAGGCGCACGCGCCCTCGCAGCTCGTCGACACGCTCCCAACTGTCGAGGCTACTTGCGACGTCGGCGCCCACGATGAGGTAGAGATCGGCGCCGTGGTGACGCCTCTCGAGCTCGACAACGGTGTCCGCAGTGTAGGAGAGCCCGCCTCTCTCGATCTCGATCGCCGACGCCTCGACGCCGGGACAGCTGCGGACTGCGGCCTCGACGAGGGCCAGCCGGTCGCGAGCGTCACTTACCGGCCGTGAACCGACCTTTTGCCACGGCTCGTTCGCCACGACGAGAAGCACCCGGTCCAGCGCGAGCTCGTGACGGACATTGACGGCTGCGACCAGGTGGCCGACGTGTACTGGGTCGAACGTGCCACCGAGGATGCCGATCCGGGCTCGCGCGCTCTGCTCCTCACTTCTCAACATCGCGCGAGGCTAGACGCGCGCGACGCGAGCCTCGCTCCGACCCGAGCACGCCGCGGGGCCTCTAACCTTGGGACATGGGACCCACGGGCATCCAGCACCACCAAGAGGCCGCGCCGCGGCCTTGGCAACCGTCTTCCTGGCGTGCCCACGAGGCGAGCCAGCTCCCGACATGGCCGGACCCTGCCGTCGCCGCGGAGGTCCGCTCAGAGCTCTCCAAGTTGCCGCCGCTCGTCTTCGCGGGCGAGGCGCGGCGACTGACGCGTGGCCTTGCTCAGGTGGCCGAAGGGCGGGCGTTCCTCCTCCAGGCAGGCGACTGCGCCGAGTCGTTCGACGACTTCTCCGCGGACGGCATCAGGGACAAGCTGCGGGTGATACTGCAGATGGCAGTGGTGCTCACCTACGGCGCGGGCGTCCCTGTCGTAAAAGTCGGCCGCATCGCAGGGCAGTTCGCGAAGCCGCGGTCCTCCCCGACTGAACGCGTCGGCAACTTGGAGATGCCGGCATTTCGAGGGCACATTGTCAACGACGACGTCCCGATCCCCTCTGCCCGCGTGCCGGACCCGCGCCGCATGTTGCGTGCCTACCACCAGTCGACCTCGACACTCAACCTCCTACGGGCCTTCACCAAAGGGGGATTCGCCGACCTTTCGCAGGTCCACTCGTGGAACCAGCAGTTCGTCGCGGCGAGCGCGGAGGGCCGCCGCTACGAGGCGATCGCTGAGGAGATCGACCGCGCGATGCGTTTCATGAAGGCTTGCGGCGTCGACCTGTCCACCGACTCTCCTATCCACCAGGTCGATTTCTTCACGAGCCATGAGGCGCTGCTCCTCGACTACGAGGAGTGCCTGACACGCCAGGACTCACTCACCGGCGACTGGTACGACTGCTCGGCCCACCTGCTCTGGGTCGGGGAGCGCACCCATGCGATCGAGGGTGCCCACGTCGAATTCGTCCGCGGCATCGGCAATCCCATCGCAGTCAAGCTCGGACCCTCCACCCAGCCGGATGACGTCGTCCAGCTGTGCGAGCGGTTGAATCCGGCCCGCGTGCCGGGCCGCTTGACACTGGTGAGCCGCATGGGCATCGACAAGATCCGCTCCGCGCTGCGACCCCTCGTCAAGGCCGTCGCCGACTCGGGGCAGCCGGTCGCGTGGGTGTGCGATCCCATGCATGGCAACACCTTCGCGAGCGGGTCGGGACGAAAGACGAGGCACTTCGACGACGTCCTCGGCGAGATTCAGGGTTTCTTCGATGTGCATCGATCGATCGGGACGTGGCCGGGCGGAGTGCACGTGGAGCTGACCGGTGACGACGTGACCGAGTGTCTCGGAGGCATAGGCGACATAATCGAAGAGCAGCTGCCGCTTCGTTATACGACGACATGTGACCCCCGCCTGAACGCGCGTCAGTCAATCGACCTCGCCTTCAGGGTCGCAGAGCTTCTCCGCTCCAGCTGAGCGGGGACAGGGACGGCGAGGGATGCCCGCCGTGACAGGAGGCGAAGGTGCATCGCTCCCTGGTGTTCCCCGTGATGATCCTGGGACCAAAGTCGCAGATGTGGGGAGCGTTGCGTGAAACGACCTAGAATGGCCCGACCGGACCGCCGAGGGGGGCCGCAGATCTGCGATGCCTACGATGACTCGTCACTCGAAGACAAGACCCATGCGCGCGCTCTGTACCGGCGCCCGCAAGCCCTGCCGGGCAGATGCGCGGAGCTGGCGAGTGGCAGTCGCGCTGGCTCTTTGCGCCATGATCGCCGCCGGGTGGCTGACCGCCGCCGCGCCGGTCGCCCTCGCGGCCCGCGGCGCGCACAAGAAGCCCTCGCACCCCCCCGCACCACGGCTGCCGTTTGCCTACGATCTCGTGACCGCCCTCGGCAACGTGTACAACTTCGGCGGCGCCGGCTGGTACGGGAACGAGAGCTCGAGACACCTTGTCGCTCCGATAGTCGCCATGGCGGTGACCCGCGACGGCCGCGGGTACTGGCTCGTCGGCGCGAACGGATCAGTGTTCAACCTCGGCGACGCTCACTGGTACGGCTCGCTCGCGAGCGACGTGCTGGGGCCCGGCCAGCAGATCATCTCGATCGTGGCCACGAGCGACTCGAAGGGCTACTGGCTGATCAACCAGTCGGGAGCCGTTATCAGCTTCGGAGACGCGCCCCGCATCAACGACGGCAAGCCCCTCCCGGCCTCGGATCTGAGCACCCCGATAGCATCCGCCGCTATAGCACCGGGCGGCCACGGTGCCTGGTTCACCGACTCCGCCGGGCACGTCTACACCTCTGGGGCCGCCCGGTGGTTCGGATCGAGGGTGAACAAGCAGAGCTACCCGATCACCTCGATCGCCGCCTTTGCCTCGGGACAGGGGTACTGGCTGGCGGACTCTGCCGGTCAAGTCTGGAGCTTCTCGGGCCGGGTGTCGTCCGGAGCTCCGAGCCCGACCAAGCCGGCCCCCGCGACGAGCCGCGCAGCAGGAGTGTCGGCTGCCGGTCGTGGCGCGGCCTTTGCGAAGTCGCATCTGCTGACGACTCAGAGGGCCGAGAGCCAGGCCATCACCGGGACCGCGGTGTCGATGACACCATCTCGGATGGGAAATGGCTACTGGGTTACGACATCCAGCGGCTCGGTCATGAGCGGCGGATCTCTCGCGACGCTCAAGGGAGCTAGCCCCAACGCAGATCTCGCCGCGATCGTCGGCATCGCGACGGCTCCGACCGTCGAACCCCCACCTCCGCCCTCAGGTGCAATGGGCTACGACATCAACTGGCCACAGTGCGCTTCTCCAGGGTCGTCGTCAGCTGGGGCGCTTCCTGGCCCACCGGCTAATCCTGCAGGAACCTCGAGCTACTCGATAGCAGTCGTCGGAGTGGACGGCTGGGCCGTCAACGACTACAACAGCTGCCTGTCCGACGAGGTTGCCTGGGCACAGAGGGCCGTGTATCCCGCAGGCTCGGCCCTCAGCGGCAACCCGCCTTACGACCTCTACATGTTCCTCAACTCGCCCTCGCCGAACTCACCGATCGACCTGACCGGGCCCGGGGGGAGCTGCGCAAACCTCTCGGGAGGTGCTGCCAAGACATGCCTGGCCTACAACTACGGCTTCAACTCGGCGATCGCCGCAGTGAGCTACGCCTCGGCGCAGGGCGCCCACGCCGACGTGTGGTGGCTGGACATCGAGAACGACACGTGTGCTCCTGGAATGTGGAACAACGAGGGGAACGGCGAGTGGTGGTCCTGTGACCTCGCGCTCAACGCCGAGACGATCCAGGGTGCCCTAGACGCTCTCCGCTCACTCAACATCACGCCTGGCATCTACTGCACGAATCTCCAGTGGAAGGGCATCACGGGGGGCTACCTCCCTACCGGAGGGGCACCGCTGATCTGGATAGCCGGCGCTATCTGGACTTCGCCGCCCTATCCGCAAAGTGACGGCTTCGCCGGCCCGGCGGCGAACACCAAGTACTGCACCGACTCCCAGTACTGGTTTGCCGGGGGAAAGCCGGTCATGCTTCAAGAGACGCCCGGCAGCACAGGCTATCCGTACGATCCGGACATCGCCTGCTGAGAGAGCGGGCAAAGTCTCGCAAGCGACCCGGCCCGGCGGAGTCGCGCGACGAGTCACCGGGACTCGAACTGCACCCAGTCAGGAGCCGGGATACGCAGCCTGTCACCTTCTGCCCAGGTCTGGGTGTCGAGATGGCCACCGTCGTTGTAGCGCACCAGCCACCAGCGCATCCCGGTCCACGCCCACTCGGTGATCGACGAGTTGTCCGGGTGACCCCTGAGCCCGGCACCGTGGTCCGAAAGGCCGAGAAAACGCACCATCGATGCGCCAATGATTCCTCCATGTCCGGCCACGACGGCGAGCTGGCCTGGATTGGCGGACATCACCTCATATAGGGCTGCCTCTGCCCGGTCGAGAAACCCGATCCACGACTCCCCGCCCGGTGCCATCTCCCTGTCCGGCTCGTCGCCCGGCTTCATGGCACCGTAGGTCGCCTCGTACTCGCGCCATGACATCCCGTCGGCCTCGCCGACATGGCGCTCGCAGAGGTCGCAGGATTGCCGGATCTCGAGGTTCCCGAGCGCGGGTGCCAGGATCTCAGCCGTTTCGACGGCACGTGCCAAGACGCTCGAGTACAGGGCCGCCGCGCCGGCAAGCTCTCCCGTGCGGCGCAGCCGGGTAGCGAGCGCCTTGACCTGACGACGACCGTGCTCGGTCAACCCCTTGCAGCTGAGATGTCCGGCAACCGTGTCCTCGAGGTTGCTGTAAGCCTCGCCGTGACGGACTACGACGAGCCTCGAGCCCGGCGCGATCTGGGGCCTCTCCACGGGGGACATGCCGGGCAGGCTAACGACCTGCGGCTCGTGCGATTGCGGCTCGCCTTACACGAGTTGGTCGACGAAGCTCTCGAGCTGCCTCAGGTTCCGGCACTCGTAGACGCCTTCACAGAAATGGGCATACTCATCGATGATGGAGTCACCGCTCCCCCAGTACGAGCGCGGCTCGGGGTTGAGCCAGTAGAGGTGGCGCGCCCGACTGCCCAGCTCCTTCAAGACCCAGGACTCTGACGCGTGGTAGTTGGAGCGCGCATCGCCGAGCAGTATGACGCTCGTCTTCGGCCCAACCTCTCGACCCCAACGCTGCCAGAAGACACCCAATGCGTGGCCGTAGTCCGAGTGGCCGTCGACCCAGACCACATCGGCCTCCTGGTTGACCCGGTGTATAGCCTCTGCCACGCTCTCGCAGCGATCGAAGATAGCCGTCACCTCGTCGATGCCGTCGATGAACACAAAGCTGCGGACCTTCGAGAACTGGGCCGAGATGGCATGCACGAGATGGAGGGTGAACCGGGCGAAGGCTGCGACCGACCCGGATATGTCCGCGATGATGAGCACCTCCGGCTTGGTCGGCCTCGGATGCCGAAAACGCGGCTCGGCGGGGACCCCCCCGTAGGAGAGTGAGTGGCGC
>JAKACA010000210.1 GCA_021796455.1 Actinomycetes bacterium | reverse complement strand
ATCGAGGGCGCATGCGCCCATTTGGTTCGCGATCGCATGGACGTGACCGGGGCACGCTGGTCGGTCAACGGTGCGGAGGCGATCCTCAAGCTACGAGCCGTGCGTTCGAACGGAGACTGGCCGGCGTACTGGAAGCACCACTTGGCACAAGAGCACCGGCGTGTTCACGCATCACGTTACGCAGACGGGATCATTCCGAAAGCCGCCTGATCCATCACTCCAGCGGAGCCACACCCGATGAAATATCAGGGTCTGATCCTGCGAAGTCGCTGGTAGCCGAGCTTGCAGATGGCGGCGCCATAGCAGCCGCCTGCTCAATCTCGGCGCGACAGACGCGCACGTTGACGGAACGGATGGGTCACCTTGACGGTTCGGGCCTGACTGTCTTCGCCGGCGGCTGGTCGACGGCGTGGTCGAACGCCCTCGCTTCATCGGCACCGTCCGGCGAGAATGTCTCAACCGGGTGCTCGTCCTCGGACGGCGCCACCTTGAGCTCGTGCTCGCCGAGCGCGTCGAGCACTACAACCGCCACCAGCCCCTCAGCCAGCAGGCATCGTCTGAGGCCGACGCGGCGACTCCGGCCCGGATCTGCATGCTCGATGGGAGCGACCTCCGACGAGCCGACGTCTTGGATGGCCCCATCCACGAGTACCGACTCGTCTCGTGACCCTGGGCCGACGAGTCTTCGGCACCAACACCGCCCAGCGGGTGCCGGCCAGCAAATCCTGAGTTGATTGGTCAAGATTAGCGCTCTACCGTGGGGACTCGTTCGAGAGCGACGGAGGAGCGCCACGATGACCGAATCCGGCGTCACCCACGACCGCCTCGGGGCCACCCGAACCGACCCGACCTTCTACCGAAGCGCCGCGGAAGCCGCTGCCGCCCCGAGGGAGCAGCTGGCCTATCTCGTGGCCTTCGACCGCTCCGGGGACCTACCCGACGCCTTGAGCGTCATCGACGTCGATGAGTCATCGGAGCGCTTCGGCCAGGTCGTGGGATGGTCCGAGCTCCCGACGCGCGGCGACGAGCTGCACCACTTCGGCTGGAACGCCTGTTCGAGCGCACTGATGCACGCCGGCCACGACATGGGAGCCGAGGGCCTCCAGCGGCGCTACCTGCTGCTGCCGGGCATCCGCAGCTCGCGCATCACCATCTTCGACACGCAGCCCGACCCCCGTTCGCCCCGGTTGCACAAGACGATCGAGCCGGACGAGCTCGCAGCGAAAGCCGGGTACTCACGGCCGCACACCTTGCACTGCGGACCCGACGGCGTGTTCCTCACTTGCCTCGGCGGCGCCGACGGTGCCGAGGGGCCCGGCGGGATCGCTCTGCTCGACCACAACACCTTTGAGGTGCTGCGCGCCTGGGAGACCGACCGGGGCCCGCAGTTCCTCGCCTACGACGCCTGGTGGCACCTCAACCAGAACACCCTCATCTCGAGCGAGTGGGGCACCCCGTCGATGATCGAAGACGGCGTGGTGCCCGAGCTGCTGACCTCCCAGCGCTACGGTCACGCCCTGCACTTCTGGGATCTCGCCGCAGGGCGGCACCTGCAAAGCGTCGATCTGGGCTCCGAGCACCAGATGGTCCTCGAGCTGCGACCTTCGCACGACCCGGATGCCACCTGGGGGTTCGTTGGAGTGGTGGTCTCGACTGCGGACCTGTCCGCCTCGGTGTGGCGGTGGTACCGCGATGGCTCGGCGTGGAAGGCGGACAAGGTGATCAGCATCCCCGCCGAACCCGCAGACGCGACCAGCCTGCCCCCGCCTCTGGCCCCCTTCGGGGCTGTCCCGCCGCTGATCACCGACATCGACCTCTCCGTGGACGACCAGATGCTATACGTGTCGTGCTGGGGGACCGGGGAGCTCAAGCAGTACGACGTCTCGGAGCCGGCCACCCCCGTCGAGGTCGGCTCGCTGCACCTCGGTGGGATCATCCGGCGAGCCGCGCATCCCGCCTCCCCGGACGAGCCGCTCGATGGCGGACCTCAGATGATCGAGGTGAGCCGCGATGGTCGGCGGGTCTATGTGACCAATTCCCTCTACGGCGCATGGGACGACCAGTTCTACCCGCGCGGCGTCGGCTCCTGGCTCGCCAAGATCGACACCGACCCTGTCGGCGGCGGCCTCAACATCGACGAGCGGTTCTTCCCCCACGGCGAGGACTTCCGTGGCCGCCGGGTCCATCAGGTGCGTCTGCAGGGAGGCGACGCGTCGTCCGACTCCTACTGCTACCGCTGACGCAGGCTGGCTGGTCGGCCATGCTTCGGACCCAAGCGGTCGTTGGTCGAATCTCCCAGGCCCGACGCGGACTGTCGTTGACTATCGAGCCCATCGTGAAGAAGCGAAGAATCCGGGGCCCGGTCGGGATCCTCTGTGACCAAGGTGCCGAGCGGGAGGTCGAGGCGGGCGAGCCCGGCCAGTCGGGGGGAACTGTTGGACCTTTCAGGTGATCGCCGGCTTCCTGGCGGCCGCCTCCCTCGATCGCCCGCTGGCCAATGAGCCGTCGTGAGGGAATAGCCGCGGACAGAAGGTGTCCGCTCCGGAGTGCAAGATTGGAATCATCGCGAACTGGGTAGGAACAACCTGAAAGAGGTCGCCCAGACCCTGCTTCCTTTCCTTGGCCAACGGCCAGGGATCACGAAATGGAGGCAACCAAATGGGTCGAGCGGGAATGGTCTTCAGCGCCATCGCCATCGCAGTGGGTGCGATCCTGTACTGGGCGGTGACCACCCAAGGCACGGGGTTCCGGGTTTCCACCGTCGGCGTCATCCTCATGATCGCCGGGGGAGTCGGCTTCATCGCCTCGTCGATCGTGTTCGCCACGTCCCGACGTCCGGCACTCAGCGGTCACCACTCCTACGACCGCCAGGTGGTCGACCCCCAGGGCCGTTCGACCGAAGTGCATGAACAGGTGCACTAAGCCTCGATGTCCGTGACGTCGCGGGACCGTAGTACTTCAACGACCTCGAAATTGGAAAGGAAAACGAGATGATTCTTCTCGGGATCTTGTTGCTGATCATCGGCGCCATCGCCGGGCTCTCAATCTTCTGGGTGCTCGGTCTCGTCCTCGTGGTCGTCGGTGTCGTTTTCGCCATCGCCGGCCATTCTGGCCACCAACTCGCCGGCCGCAGTCACTGGTATTGAGCAGACGGCAATCCCTCAGCCGCTGACCTCACCGCGAGCGGTACCGCCATCAGCTCCTACGTTGGCACAGAGACAGCGCCAGCAACTCGCCTTCGGGCTCGACGCTCGAAACCGATTCCCTAAACCGCACCGAAGGAGACCTACCATGAGCACCCAGGACAAGGCCAAGAACAAAGCCCAGGAAGTCACGGGCAAGGTGAAGGCGAAGACCGGCGAAGCCACTGGTGACAAGAGCCTGCGAGCACATGGCAAGGCACAGCAGGCTCAAGCCAATGTCAAGCAGGCTGGCGAAAAGGTGAAAGACGCTTTCACGCGCTGACCGTTTCGGTGATGCTACGCAAGGTACGCGGCTTCCTGTACATCAAGAGGAAAGGAGGGCCCGTGCTCCGCTCATTGATTGGTATTGCGATTTTGGTCATCCTGATCATCGTTATCGTCGCGCTAGTTCACTAAACTGCGCCGTCGGATCGAGGAGCGAGAGCCGGGTTCCCGGGAGCGCTGTAGGTTCCGAAGACTAGTTCAGTCGTTGACGAGGACCTCCCTAGCGTCGACCAAACACTGCTCCCCAGCAGTGCCAGCGTTGGCTGGACCCGTATCATCCGACAAGCGGCGCCATGGCGGCCGCCTGCTCATTCTCGTGACCAACTGGGGTCGTCCTACCGATAATCGGGCCCGAGTTACTGCGGGGAGCACGGACCGCCGTCAGGGGTGGAGCAGGTCATGTTGGCGCGATCACCGCGATGCCGTATAGGCAAGCGGCCGCCGCCATACGGTCGTCGTAGGTCACGATACCGTCGAGCTCGTCGCCCAGTTCCAGAGCTGCGGCGAGATGCAAAGCGTCCAGACTGCGCAACTCGTCGGGGTCAAGCGTGGCCGCCCGTTCGAACGTGACGGAGGTGAGGTTGATCAAGGTGATGGCGTCGAGCACGGTCCGAGCGCGCTGCATCTGGTTGGGAGCGGCACGTCGGGTTGCCCGAAGAAGCTCGGTGCGCAACAAGTCGCTGGCGACCACCCGCGTTTCGTGGGTGGTCGCCCACGACGCCATCGCTTCTGATTCCGCTTCAGCGACGACTAGCTTGGCGGCCGCGGACGTGTCTAGGTAAAAGGCCATCAGTAGCGTTCTTCGGCCCGCATCGTCGCAACGGCTTCGGAGAGCACTGGCTGTTCCACGCCCGCATCAGAGGGCGCGCCAAGGGCGCCAAGGGAACCCTTCGCCAGCCGAGCCCGACCGGAAGCGATAAGCCCGGCGACCCGTCCTTCCGGAACCGGAATCAGCTGGGCGACTGGTCTTCCTCGATCGGTGATAGTCACCACTTCGCCGGC
This sequence comes from Actinomycetes bacterium, assembly GCA_021796455.1. Classification (GTDB taxonomy): domain Bacteria; phylum Actinomycetota; class Acidimicrobiia; order Acidimicrobiales; family Bog-793; genus JAKACA01. The sequence continues at coordinate 844 of JAKACA010000210.1, read as the reverse complement.
GGCGGCTCTGGCCACCACCTGCGAGGCGTTCTGCTTGAGGGCTCTAATGCCGACCGTGCTCATGTTCTACATTGTAGCACTCTTTCGATTCCAGCGACCCTTGCGAGGCGCATCAGGTGAAAAGACCTGCAGCGCTAGGGAAACTGTCATCAGACGCCAGAGCCCATAGCGACGACCCGGACGGTTCCCAAGCGGCGCCCGATGCCGGTGGCCGTAACTGAAGAAGAGGTCCACGGCGCTCGGTGGCCCAGTCGACGCCGTCTTCGCTGGCGGCGGCATCAGATTTGTAGACCCTGAAGGGTCCAAGAACGCGATCGGCGCCTTGACCAGGCAGGACCCGAACGGCGAGCCTGCACGCCCATGGCGTTCAGCTTCCTCTACCGTCTATTCTGCCGCCTCGTCGAGGCGCTGTCGCTCCACCGCATGGAGGCCGTCGCCAAAGAAGCGGAGATCCTGGTGCTCCGTCATCAGCTGGCGGTCCTTCGCCGGCAGGTCGCCAGGCCCCGGTTCTCCTGGTCGGACCGGGCGTTCATCGCCACTGTGGCGAAACTCGTGCCGCAAGAGCGCTGGGCGTCGTTCCTCGTCCGGCCCGAGACGATCCTGCGATGGCATCGGGCCCTCGTCCGGCGGCACTGGTCCTACCCACACAGCAGTCCGGGGCGACCGCAGCTCCCAGAGGAGACCATCGAGCTCATCGTGCGCCTGGCGCGGGAGAACCCGCGCTGGGGGTACGTGCGCATCGTCGGAGAACTGAAGAAGCTCGGCGTTACGGTCTCGAAGGCCAGCGTCGCCAACGTCCTCGGGCGCCACGGGGTCCCGCCAGCGCCACGCCGGGACGGCGCGA
>JAKACA010000030.1 GCA_021796455.1 Actinomycetes bacterium | reverse complement strand
GATCTCCCAATGGCACGCCGTACGACGACCCCGGAATACCCTGGGTCAGCTACTTCAACGGCGGCGACGCGCTTCATGGGTTCTTACGATCTCAGTACGGTTTCCCCCAGAGCCTCGGGTGTGTAGAGATGCCGTTCGCCTCCGCTGGCGCCATCTATCCATGGACACCCATAGGAACCCTGGTGACGATCCTGTGATGGGCTGACTCGACCTCTGTCGAAGAGTCTCATGGTCCGCTGCTCGACCAGATCCCGAACCGCCCGGACCAAGTCACCCCCGGCTCGAGAACGATGAGCGACTCGCCCGTACGAAGGGCATTAGGCGGACACGTCATCGGTTCTATCGCGACTGCGCGACGACGGTCGCTGACGCCGAGAGTGTCTCCGGTGTAGCACATCACATACGGCCAACGCGAATCTGCCCAAAGTCCGATGACACGACCGTCGTCGCGTGTGAGCACCGCCTGCCAGGCGGCGCCGGCGGGCATCTCCCATTCAGCAGTCGCACCGAGGTCGCCGAAGCAGTCATCAAGGCGGAGCCCCGACATAGAGCAACCTCCTGCGAGGTCTCGCTCGAGGCTCCCGGCGGCTCTCCAGCCCTGGGGAAGCCCGCGCTTGTCGAGAGCAAGACGCCGCCCGGCCCCGAGCCTGAGGGTGCAGGTGTCGAGGCCCCGCTGTCCAGCCTCGAGGTAGGGATGAGCACCTAGTCCGAAGGGAGCCCGGACGCCAGAGAGGTTCTGCGCCGTCAGTTCGACCACGAGGCCACCGTTGCCAACTGAGTACCGCGCCTCGAGTCGAAGGCGCCATGGGTAGCCAGGCTGAGGAGCCAGCTCGCAGGAGAGCGTGGCGCCCTCCTCGGTGTGCTCCACCACGTCCCACAGAAGCCACCGCACAAGACCGTGAATGGCATTGTGTCGCTCTGGCTCATCTAGGGGAGCTACCGCCGCGGTCGTCCCGAATTCGTAGCTGCCATCCTCCAGGCGGTTCGGCCACGGCGCAAGCAGCTGACCACGCCCTCCGCTCGCCATCGCCGATTCCTCGTAGCCCCAGACGACGGGCACTGCGTCGAAGCTCAGCGCACGCAACCCTGCGCCGACTTCGGTTACCACGGCCTCGATGCCGCCGCTCCTGAGGAGAAGCTGCCGGCCGGACGGAGCTATCCCTGCGAGCTGGCCCCCCGGAGCACCGACCATGGATCGCTATCGTAGGGGCGCCCGTCTCCGTCCCGGGCATTGCGCCGAGCATCTCGACGAGGAGGAAACGTGCGGGTCCTTCTGACAAACGACGACGGCGTGAGAGCGCCTGGTCTGGCTCATCTAGCTCGGGCGCTGCAGGGCCGCGGCTGGGACATCACCATCGCCGCCCCTTTGACCGAGGCGAGCGGCGCCGGAGCCGGTGTCGGACCCGTGCACACGATGGGCGAAGGCGTCCCTGTGGAGCAGCTGGAGCTCCCCGGGCTCGAGGGCATTCCAACCTTCGCCCTAGCCGCGCTGCCGGCACTGATAGTCATCTCGGGATGTCTAGGAGCCTTCGGGCCACCCCCCGACATAGTCGTCGCGGGCATCAACCCGGGTCGCAACGTCGGGCGGGCGACCCTCCACTCCGGAACGGTCGGAGCCGCGCTCACCGCCGTGCACTTCGACAAGCGTGGCCTGGCCATGAGCATCCAGTCGGGACCTTTCTCGTCTTACGAGTCTGCCGGCGAGAGCCCCATACATTTCGCCACCGCGGCTGCGGTTGGAGCTGTCCTCGCGGAGCACATAGTGCTTGCTCCAGCTCGCACGGTGATCAACTGCAACGTCCCGAACCTGCCCGTCGGAGCCCTGCGGGGGATCTGCTCGGCGCATCTCGCCCGCTCCGGCCTGATCAGGTCAGCTCACCTCGACGCGATATCAGCGGCTCGGATGCAGCTGGAGCTCGGCTTCGACCACCCAAGGGAGGGTGAAGTTACCGACGAGGCGCTCACGGCTCTCGGGTACGTCACTGTCACGCCTCTCGCCAGTGTCACCGAGGATCCTCGCCTAGATGTCTCCTGTTCGCTGGAGCGCACCATCGCCGAGACCTCTGCTGCGCTCGGGATAGCTGACCTGACCCGAGATGGGCGGAACGTGCAGTCTCGAGGCCTGGGGTATCGGCCGTGACCCAGGCAGACACCGTCGGCAATGAAGCGCCGCCCTGCCGGCACGCGAGCAGCGCGATGCCCGGGCTTGGTGTGACTGCTGTGTCTAAAGTTGCTAACGATATTTTTGGGGTTGATGTTGAAAATAATTCTTTTGCTGTATTTCCCCAGCTCAGCGGGGTATCGGCGGCTAGTTTTGTGACAATTGCCTGACGTTTCTTGCCCGCAGACGGCGGGTGTGGCTATGGTCTTGAGTCACAACCACTGTCAAAGACGGACCGTGTGACGCGTCCTGATGTCGGGCCACCAAGCAAAGTGCGCTCGCTCGTCGGGAAGCCGAAGTCACGACTCGTATGCTGACGGCCGTCGCGACTGCGCGCCGACATGCACGGTCGTCCTGAGCACGTACCGCCCAAGAGGCCGAGAAGGAGCCGCACACAGCACTTACCACAGGGCCGTCCCCGTCTGCACCTCGCATGGAGACCAAGTGGTCTCCCGGTTCGACTGCCCTTCCGGCGTCGCACCACGAGTCGCATGCAACGAAGACGGGATGCCCGCATCAAAGCACCCCACCTGGAGCCCAACGGGTTTCCGATCTCCCCAGGAGGAGCACAGATGCGCAAGCACCCCCTTATCGCGCTGACCGCGTTCACTGCACTGACCGCAAGTGCCGTTGCCGGAGCAAGCTCCGGTTCTTTCGAGCCACGCTCAACCTTCACAAGCGCCCGGACGCAGCAGCAGCCGAGCGACTCAAGCCCAGTGGCCTACCACGGGGCTAGCGCGACCACGGTGGCCGACGAGTTCGGCCATCTCGGCCCCAGCCCGCCCCGGCCGAATGATCCCGGCCGCCTGCCGTGGATCCGTCTGAGAGATCTAAGCGGCCTTCCACTTCTCGTACACGACGGCGGGCCCCGCCGCGCCGTGGTAGCTCGCCATTACCGCGCCCGCCTCGACGCTCACCTCGAGAGAAGCACTGCGAGCGCAACGACGACGACCACGACGACCACGACGGCAGAGGCGCCACCGTCGCCTGTGCCGCCACCGACGCCGAGCACCACCACATCGACCGAGCCGGCGCCGGCGAGAGCGGGTGTAGCGGCAGTGGTAAGCCAGCCGCCAGCACCAGCGGGCGGAGTGTGGTACGAGCTGCGCCTGTGTGAGTCCGGCGGCAACTATGCCGAGAATTCAGGCAACGGCTATTACGGTGCGTACCAGTTCTCGCTCTCCACCTGGTACGGCCTGGGCTTCACGGGACTGCCGAGCCAGGCGACACCTGCGACCCAGGACAGGGCTGCGCAGGTACTACAAGCCGAATCCGGCTGGGGGCAGTGGCCTTCGTGCTCAGCGCAGCTCGGCTTGTAAGGGCTAGGAGCCACCGCGGCACCGAGACGGCGTCGCGAGGATACCGATGCCCCCAGCCGTCACCACATAGGTCCTTCCGGCAAGGATGACCACGTCGCGTACTGTTGACGGGGAGACGACAGAAGCGAGCTCGCGGCCCGTAGCTGGGTCGATACAGGAAAGACTTGTCGTCTCCTCGGCCCATACTGCACTCCCGCCGTCTTGGAGCCCGACCGACTCGAGCGTCGCCGGAAAGCCAGAGCGGGTCCGTGACCCCGCACCCGACTGACCAGCGGATCGACGGAGGGACGGCACGGACAGTCTGAGGACCTCGGTGCTCGAAACTGGACCGCTGTCAGCGGCCACGAAAAGCGCGTCGCCCGCAAAGGTCATCGACTCCACTTCGCCCCCGCGGCCGAGGGAAAAGCTCGACACCAGCTTTGCCTCAGCAACGTTGAACAGCTCGACCTTCGCGTCGGTGCGGCCAAGGACCGCTGCGGGCGAGAAGAGGCTTACCGCGACGTAGCGCGACGAGGCGCTGGCGGCGATGTGCTGGCCCACCTCGGCGCCGAATGAGGCGAGCTTACGCAGCGAGAGCGACTCCGGCGAGACCGCCAGCAACGAGCGACCGGTAGACGCGACGACTGTGTCACCAGCGACCCCGGCGTCGGATATCGCGACCGACAACCCATAACCCCTACCGATCACGCGTGAGCCGGTCATGTGCAGGTTCGAGGCCTGCAGGCGGTAGAGAGCGAGAACATAGGGGCCAGCGTTCGCGGGTCCCGAGAGATTTAGTCGGGCTGCCGCCACAAAGACTGAGCCGCCGACGACTGCGAGGCTGCTCGTCAAAAGCGCAGCCCTGGAGATGCCGCCCGATACCGCAAGCACCGTTCCCTTCTCGCTCATCTCGACTACGCGCAGCTGGGTCTCCTGGAGTCCACAGGCCTGCAAGGCATAAAGAGTCTGGCCCGATGCAACCATCGATCCGAAGGCACCTGCTGCAAGCAGGTCAAGACCCGGCGCCGTCCCTCGGTCAGGCGTGGCCCGGAGAGGCGCCAGCTCGGGGGAGGCACACGCCGTCTTTGAGTCGGCGACGTGGGATGCGTCAGCGGGGTGAGCCAGCTCGAGTCTCAGCCCGGTGCCACCCGCGATCAACACACATACGATCCCGACCAGCGCCGCCCACGACCCTCTCGGCCCGAATCGCCGCAGGGTCCCGAGCAGTGACGTGCCGCCGCCTGATCGCACGCGCGAGCTGACGGGCACACGGCCCTTCGCGTCCACAGCTCAGGCTCCTTCCGAGTTTGCTCGCCTTCTACCCTAGGGGACGCCCCAGGAACACCGTTCCTTGCACAGTCGCTGGGACGAGACGAGCGACGCCCGCCGCCCGGCGAGCCCCCGGCCCGACTACGCTCGCCCCGTGCGGCCTCGGGTCGCCCAAACAGCTGGCTCCCGACAGCCGCTCCGCGGCTCCTGACACAGAAAGACCATGAGCGAGCAAGTCCGCTGGAGCACACCCTCACCAATGCCTGACACGGCGCCGACTGTCGCTCCCGAGCCAGCCGCGCCAGCCGTGCCCAAGCCTGGGAGGCTCGCCGGCTCCAAGCGCCTCGGCATGCGGGGCTCTTGGACCTGGCCGGCTGCGGTTTACCTGGCATCCCGCCTCGTGCTTCTCGTGGTGGCCACCACCGTGGCCCTCTCCCAGCATCGCACGCTCACCTCCGAGCTCACTCTCTTCGACGGGCAGTGGTACCTGCGTCTCGCACGCTTCGGGTACCCCGTCCACAGCTCCCACGTCCAGTCCACGCTCGGCTTCCTACCGCTCTACCCGATCGCCATCCGGGCCCTCGCCTGGACGCTCTCGTCCTCCTACACCGCGGCGGCCCTGATCATCTCGTTCGTCGGCGGCCTCCTGGCCGTCGTGCTCGCCCAGCGGCTCGCCACCAGCTGGTGGGGCGGGCAGGCTGGCCGTAGGGCAGCCCTGGCATTTGCGCTGTTCCCCGGCTCGATCGTCTTCTCCATGGCCTACTCCGAGTGCCTCACAATTCCCCTCGCTCTTGGATGCCTGCTGGCACTTCGTTCGCAACGGTGGCTGCTTGCCGGCCTGCTCGCCGGAGTCGCGAGCGCCGTCGAGCCTGTCGCCCTCGCGCTCCTGCCAGTGTGCCTGTTCGCGGCCGCGCGCGAGGTGCGCCTGCAAGGATGGCGTAGCTCCGCTGCCCGCCGTAGCCTCGCTGCCCCACTCCTGTCGCCGCTCGGGATCGCTGCTTTCGCCGTCTTCCTGTGGACCTGGACAGGTACGCCATTTGCCACCCTCGAAGCACAGCACTACGGGTGGCACCATCCAAGCGAGCCGCTCGCCATCTTCTCGCTGCCGATCACTCGGCACCTGCTCTCCCACGGCGGGACGCTCCTGCGGTACGTCCTCACGTGGAACCCTTGGAACGGCGTCGCCGGCGGTATCTTCCTCGCGTTCTCCCTCCTCGCCCTGTGGCGCGTGCGCCACGAGGTAGGCGGCGAGACGTTCCTCTACGTTGCCGGTGTGGCCTTCCTCACCCTGTGGTCGGTGATGACCCTTCCGAACCCGAGGATGCTGCTCGTCGCTTGCCCGGCGGTGCTCGTCTGGGCGAGGCGTCTTTCATCACCGCGATGGCGACTTTTCCTTGCTTGCGAGACGGTCATGTTCGTTCTCATGAGCTCGCTTACGCTGTCCGGGCACATGCTGCCCTGAGGATTGACCTCAGGGCCTGCGGGGCGGCCCGGCCGACACGCGCTCGCTGACTGAAGATGCCGGCTCATCGTCTGTGATGGTCTCGAACCACCAGGTGGCTCCCGCCCGCTCCAGCGCGCGCAACTGTTCGATCGCTGCCTCGGGCCACCTCGGACCGAGGACGCCTCTCAGAGCGAGCTCGTGGCCGGGAGGAGCCCCGAGTTGCTGGAGCTCGGAGCGGATGCGGCGCACGTCCTCCGCGCTCGGAGGCACTCGGGGATCCCGCGACGAGGTGAAGATTGGACAGATGCCGTCGAGGTGGGCTGCCCTGCGAAGCGGGCTACGCCGAGGCCAGCTCGCGCTCACCCATACGGGGATACGCGGCCGCTGCAAAGGTGTGGGGAGAAACGGCGGCGAGTCGACGTGCATCCAGCGCCCCTCGTGACGCACCGGCTCACCGGACCAGCAGAGCTGGAGCACCGCAAGTGACTCCTCGAACAGCGAGATGCGCGCATCCTCCTCCTCGCCGCTCTTTGACTGCACGGGAAGGGCCAGGCCCTCGTGCCAGCTCGCGTAACCGACCCCGGTCTGGAATATCAGCCGTCCACCGCTTAGATGGTCGAGCATCGCCGACTGCCGGGCGAGCACCCACGGCCGACGCCTGTCCGCTACGGGAGTGACCAGGCCCAGCGCGATCCTGGACGTGCGGGCCGCGATCGCAGCCAGTGTTATGCAGGCGTCCGACTCGGTCGATCCCTCCGGGAATTCGACGAGATCGGAGACGAACAGGCCGTCCCAGCCCGCCCTTTCCGCCGTGATTGCTACCTCGACCGCGCGCGCGGGCTCCGCGAAGTCACCCACAAGCGGCACGAACACGCCATATCTCATGAGCGGCACGTTAGAACCCTTGAGCGACGCCGTCACGCGGCAGGCTCACCGGCGCCCTAACGTCGGGCGGTGCTGCGAGATCGGGTGACACGTGCGGACCGCTGGTCGCTCGTGATCCTGACCGCAGTGCCCGTGATCATCAACATCCCCTGGGCCCTCGCCGGTCATCCAGTGCTCGACGGAGACAACCTCACACAGAACTACCCTCTGCGTGTCCTTGTCGGACAGTTCATCGCCCATGGCCGCCTCCCCTTATGGGACTCCGGCATCTGGAGCGGCGTACCCCTCCTCGCGGGGTGGAACGCGGGGGCGATGTTTCCCGGCAGCTGGCTGTTTGGCTTAATGCCGCCCGTCGCTGCATACGAGGTCAACGTGGTGGCCACGGGCATTGCCTGCGGAGTCGGATTTCACCTGTTCATGCGGCGGTCGAAATGCTCCCCGCTCGCATCTTTCCTCGGGGCCCTCACCTTCAGCGAGACAGGGTTCATGAGCGGCCAAGCAGTGCATCTAGGACTCATCGAGGGCACAGCTCTCGTTCCCTGGCTCCTTCTCGCGGTCGACGGTGCTTTCCGAACGCCGAGGCTGCGCGGCGGCTCTGGAGTGTGGATTGCCCTTTTCGGGGCATGCGGTGGCCTGGCTCTGCTCGCGGGCGACCCCCGCGCCGTCTCGAGCGATGCCATCACCGCCAGTATCTACCTCGCCGGCTTGGGCTGGAGGGAAAGGCATCGGCTCTTTGCTGGACTTGCGAGGCTCGCCACCGCGGCGGTGTTGGCGGTCGCGATCGGCGCGGTGCAGTGGTTGCCGGGGCTGGCCTACCTGCACTCGTCGCAACGTTCCGCATCGACTCTGAGCCTGTTCGGCTACTACTCCCTCAGCTGGAGCAACCTTCCCCTCCTGTTCGTGCCCTACCTGATCGGCGGCAACGGCAACTTCTCGATGCCGGTCTACCAAGGGCCGCTCAACATGCCCGAGGTGACCTACGCCGTCGGCATTCTCCCGCTCATCGCGCTTTTCGCCCTTCTCCCGGAATACGTCGCGCCTCTCAGCTCTAGATTGCGACGGGCGCGCTCCACCACGGTGAGGTCGTCAGCCAGCAGAGGGCTCGGCGTCTGGTATGCGATGTTCCTGATCGGTCTCGTTCTCAGCACCGGGACGAGCACGCCGCTTGGCCACCTGCTTGTGCACGTCCCGCTCTATGGGGGCCAGCGGGACCAGAACCGCAACTCGGCAATATCCGACTTCGCCCTTTGCGCACTGCTGGCGCTCTTTGTGGACCGGCTGGACCGCTCCCAGATCTTGCGAGGAGCTGCCGAGACGGCCCTCGGCGAGGCGAAGCAAACGTGGCGACGGCTGCACTGCCTCTTCGGAGCCGCGCCGGTTGTCGCCGCCGCCGGTCTGGCGACGGCAATGCTCGTCTGGCAGGTGCCGATGGAGAGGTGGCTAGGCGTGAGGCCGATCCAAGAAGACCTCGCTTTGAGGATGTCTCCCTACTACGCGGCTGTCGTCGCCATCGCCATTGCTGGCCTGGTCGTGCTCGCCTGGGACCGTTGGCCCTCCAAGGAGAGCCGACGACGAGGGGCTGCGGTCGTTGTCGTCGCCGATGTCCTGCTCTTCGTCGTGATGGCTTCCTATCAGGCGGTTCCGCTCTCGGTCCTGCAGGGAACCAACGCTCCGCTGCGCGCGCTCGAGTCGCGCCTGCCCCCTGGTACCCGTGTCGCCATCGACGACCCCGACCAGCTGGCGCTCACCCAGCCCCCTTACCTCCTCGACGATCTCGGAGTCAATGACCTCGTGCTCCTCCACGGCTTCGACTCGGTCCAGGGTTACGGGTCGGCCGTGCCGGCCGCCTACGAGGCGGCCACGGGGACTCACGAGGTCGAGAACCTCCTGCCAGCCGCTCTCCTCGGGCCGACCTACGACGATCTCGACCTCGGGCTCCTCGTGGTCGTGCCCGAGCAGTTCGGGACCGTCATCGGCAATGGAGCACCCATCCCGATCCCGAGAGGACCGCCGCTTGGTCTGGGGCGGAGCGCTGCGGACCTCCAACCCGGCGGCGTGGCCCGAGCCCCCTACCCTCCGGCCGGTCCGTGGCGTCTCGGTGTGCACCCAGTGACATGGCAACTCCCGTCTCCCACTGAGATATCGAGGCTCACCCTCGCTTTTGACCCGAGCTACGGACCACTGCCGACGACCGTGCTCGACATCTCCGTGGAGCTTGCGGACGGCAGGCGCCTCGAGCTGCGGGGGCAGCCTGACGGCACCCAGATGACAGTGCCGATCCCGCTGACAAGGGTGAGGGATGGTGGCGGAGCCCTCGGGCTGAGCGTGACGGAACCCTCCAGTACTGGCCGCTACGGCGTCGTCGGAGCCGCCGTGGTACAAGCTGGTGCTTCGAAGTCGCTTCTGTCGCTCCACCAGCCACCCTCGGGCGTCGTCCGTTACGCGTTGAACGGCCTCCTCCAAGGACTTCTTACTCCTCCGCGCTGGGTCTACGCCGGGAGATTGGGTCCTCTCGTGCTGTACCGGAACACGCAGGCACGCGGCGAGGCCTGGCTCGAGTCACCCGGTGCCCGGGCTCCCTCGGCGCCGTCCGTGCGAGGCTCGACGAGGCAGCTCCCCCTGGCTCGCTGGCAGGCTCCGGTGACGGTGGTCGATGCATCCAAACCCGCATTGCTCGTTCGCAGCGAGCAGTACTCGCCTGGCTGGTCGGCCGAAGTGCAGCCGATAGGCGCCCGTGGACTCCTTGGACCGCCGCGGCTCAGTCCGGTCCGCCCGGTCGGCCTTCTGCAAGGCGTCGAGATCCCGGCAGGACGGTACGACGTCACATGGAACTACCACCCCGGCCGCGTCGAGATCGGGCTTCTTCTCTCGTGCGCGGGGTGCCTCGTGTGCGCCGGAGTCACTGCCGCCAGCCTCGAGCACCGACGCAGACAGCGCGGACGACTGCGGCAGCTTCGCGAGAGCCCGCAGTAGGCTCGTTGGCCGTGCGCTTCGTCATCTGGATCGGCACCGAGCATCCCTGGCACGAGGTCGCCGAGACTGCTCGCGTAGCCGACGAGACCGGCTGGGACGGGATATACCTGGCGGACCACTTCATGGCCAACGAAAAGCCGCCGGGCCTCGGTCCGAGGCTCGAGGCCTGGACGGCTCTCTCCGCGCTCGGAGTGCTGACTGCGCAGGCCCGGCTCGGTGTCCTCGTGAGCAGCAATACCTACCGCCACCCCGCGATCGTCGCGAACATGGCGGCGACGACCGACCGCATCAGCGACGGTCGCCTCGTCCTTGGCCTCGGCGCCGGATGGCAGGCGAACGAGCATCTTGCCTACGGCATCGAGCTATATGAGATCCCCGAGCGTCTCGCCCGACTCGAGGAGGCCTGCGAGGTCGTGAGGCTGTTGCTGGCGGAAGAGCGCAGCAGTTTCGATGGCCGGTACTACCACCTTGTCGACGCGCCCTGCGAGCCGAAACCCGTCCAGGCCCGCCTGCCGATCCTTCTCGGCACCTCCGGCGAGCGCATAGGGATGGCGGTCGCGGCCCGCCGCGCAGACATCTGGAACTGCTGGGGTACCCCGGAGACGATCGCGCACAAGATTGCCGTGCTCGACGCCCATTGCGAGGCCGCCTCGCGCGATCCCGCTTCGCTCGGGCGCTCCACCCAGGCGCTGCTGTACCTCTCGACTGACAGGACCGCGCTCGCCCAGTTGAGAGAACGCCCTCCTGTCATGCCCACCTTGATCGGCACGCCTTCGGAGATCACAGAGCAGCTCGCCTCCTACGACCAGCTCGGCGTCGACGAGTTCGTAGTGCTCGACCGCACCCTCGGTGGAAGTCTCGGCGAGCGCCTCGAGACGATGGCGAGGTTTCTCGAAGACGTGGCCGGACCGCTGCGAGGCTGACCGTCCCTTTCGGACGGCAGATCGGGCCGTGCCACGCCTTCTTTGCGCGCCGGACAAATTCAAGGGCACCGCGAGCGCCCCGGCTCTCGCCAGCGCCATCGCCGGAGCCGCCGTCGAGAGCGGTTGGACAGCCGACCTTCTGCCGATGTCCGACGGGGGCGAGGGTCTCATCGATGTCGCGGGGGGCCCGAATAGGACAACCCTCGTGACGGGACCCCTCGGAGTGCCCGTCGAGGCCGCATGGAGGCTGGACGAGGTGCCATCCGGCAAAGCCTGCGCGACGACCGCTGTCATCGAGATGTCGGAAGCAGCAGGCCTCGTGATCGCCGGTGGCCGCGAGCACAACGATGCCGTCGCGGCCACGACGAGAGGAGTCGGAGAGCTGATCGCCGTTGCTGTCGAAAAGGTGCCAAGCGCATCATCGTCGGCTGCGGCGGCTCGGCCACGACCGATGGCGGCTCGGGGGCCCTCGCTGGGCTGTGCGGCACGGAATCCTTCGACGCCACCAAGCTGCCTGCTGCCGTGGAGACCATGAGGGGTGTGGACCTCCAGGTCGCTTGCGACGTCCGAACCGGTTTCATCGAGGCGGCCGGCCGGTTTGCTCCGCAGAAGGGCGCCTCGCCAGGGCAGGTGGAGCTCCTCGAGAGGCGACTCGGCGTGCTCGCGGGCTGCTACGCAGACAAGCTGGGCATAGACGTGCGGCTCCTCGAGGGCGCTGGGGCTGCGGGCGGCCTGGCCGGCGGGCTCGCGGCCCTCGGTGGCACACTTGTGTCGGGTTTCGCGCTTGTCGCCGATCTCGTCGACTTCGACGTGCACCTGCGCGCTGCCGATGCCGTCGTCACAGGTGAGGGGATGCTCGACGATCAGAGCTTCCTCGGCAAGGTCGTAGGCGAGGTCGCCGCCCGGTCGGGGAACCGACCGACGCTCTGTGTCGCAGGGCGGGTGAGCCCAGCCGGAGCCCGTGCCGCGGCCGCGCGGGGCCTGTTCGTCGTCAGCCTGAGCGAGCGCTTCGGCGATCACGACTCGCTCGCACACCCGCTCGAGCTGACGACTCAGGTGGTGGCACGCTGGCTCGCGTCCCTCGATCCCAAGTGAGCGGGGATGGACTTGCCCGGGTCGACAAATGGGATCGAGGCGGTCGTCCCATGCGCCAGCTCCCCAAGGGGACCTACGACGTTGATCCGCGTTCCCGGCGGGGAGAGCTCGATCGGAAGAAAGACGTACCCGATGTTGCGCTCGAGGCGCGGTGACCACACGAGGTCGGTGACGTGACCTACCTTCACACCCTGGTGCAGTGCGGGGCGGAACTGTGAGATCTCGAAGGCGAGCGGCTCACCGGGAACCTCTATGCCGACGAGCTTGTTCGTGACCCCTCTCGTGCGGATCGCCTCGAGGGCGGCCTTTCCTATGTAGTCGGCCTCCTGCTCCTCTACGAGGCGTTCGAGACCGGAGATCTCGAAAGGGTTGTTCGCGAGCGTCATGTCGGAGTTGTAGTTGAAGATCCCGGCTTCGATCCGGCGCGCCTCGCAGGGCGCGATCGGGCGAATCCCATACGGCCGGCCCGCGGCCATTATGGCCTCCCACAAGTCGTCGCCACGAGCTGCATCCGTCAGATATACCTCGTAGCCGACCTCCGCGGTCCAGCCCGTCCTGCTGATGACGACAGGGATGCCTGCAATCTCGGCGTCGAGCGTCCAGTAATAGCGCAGGCTCGCCAACTCCTCGCTGCCTGCAAGCAGGTCACCGACTACGTCCTTGGCGCTCGGCCCTTGCACCTGCAGGGCGTACACCTCCGGGAGCGAGACCGTCGCATCGAGCCCCCTCCCCTCTGCGACACCCAGCGCGTAGAGGTGCGCATCACCGTCGGCCAGGCAGAGCCAGAAAGTGTTCTCGCCACGGCGCAGCAGCACTGGGTCGTTCACGATCCCCCCGTCGGGAGCAGTGATGAGCGCGTACTTTGCCTGCCCGACGGCGCACTTGGTGAGATCCCGGCACGTGATCACGTTCGCCAGCTCGAAGCCGTCCGGACCGCTTATCTCCACTACTCGCTCTACCCCGACGTCCCAGAGCGTCACGCCGTTCACAAGCGCCCAGTACTCCGTGTTGGGATCGTCGTAGAACGCTGGCAGGTACATGTGGTTGTAGATGTCGTAGGCCTTGCATCCGTGGCGGAGCGTGGCCGCAAAGAACGGCGAGCGCCTGTACCAGGGACCGAAATAGAGCGTCGTTGATTGCAGTTCATCTACTGCCATGCGCCACCACCTGTGTCTGAACAGTCAGTCAGTATACGACTACTATAGAGATTGAGCTACCTGGGCACAAGTCTCTGCTGGCCGCGCGAGCCTGACTCGGACGGACAAGGGCCACGGCGGTGCCTAGCGCCGAGAGCCACCGCGACAGCTGGAAACTGTTCATCGCGTCGGACGTGCCAGCCGCTGGGGCCGCCACGCTTGGCTCAGGTGTCCCCGGCCTCGATCTTCTGGCGACGGCGCTCGACGTACTCCTGCAGCTCGGCATCGACCGCGTCGTCAATCCCTGGATCCTCGTAGGTGTCGAGCAGGTGCTTCCATTCGGCCGTGGCCGTCTCGTCAGCCCGGCGTGAGCCCTGCTTGACCCAGTTGGGGTATGCCTGGCTGCGAAACAGCGGGCTCATGAAGACCCAGTCCCGGAAGTGCTCAAGGGTGTGCGCGGAGCCAAGGAACATCCCCCCGGGGCCCTCGGCAGCGATCGCGTCGTAAGCGAGCTCCTCCTCGCTGCAGCTGATTCCCTGCCGCATCGTGGCGAACATCCTCAGGACCTCGATGTCCATGGCAAATTTCTCATAGGAGGTCGTGAGCCCGGCCTCGAGCCAACCAGCCGCGTGCAGCACGAGGTCACAGCCCGAGAGGAACGTCGCCCACAGCATGTTGAGCGACTCCGAAGCGGCTTGTGCGTCGAGTGCCATGCCGGAGCACAGCCCGCCGCCCCCTCGGTAGGGAACGTTGTAGCGGCGGGCGATCTGACCCCCGGCCAGGGTGCCGAGAACGCCTTCCGGCATGCCGAAGGCCGGTCCGCCGCTGCGCATGTCGACTGCGCTCAGGAAAGAGCCGAACATGCAAGGTGCACCCGGTCGGGTGAGCTGCACGATAGCTATGCCGCTCAAGGCCTCGGCGATCTGCTGCGCGAGCCCGCCCGCCAGGCTGACGGGAGCCGTCGCACCGACAAGGAGGAATGGCGTGACCGCCACGGCCTGGTTTGCCGCGGCCCACACAGTCATTGCCTCGACCATCGCGCCGTCCCATACAAGGGGGCTGTTGGAATTGACAATACCGATGAGTGCGGGAGACTCCTCGATCGCCTCGCGACCGCCACAGGCGATCGCCGCAAGGGCGACTCCGTCGGCGGCTCGCTCACCGGTGCCGCCGTAGCAGATGAAGGGCTTGTCGGAGAACCGAATGACGCCGTAGTCCATATAGAGATGCCGGTGCCGGTCGTCAAGATCGGTCGCTTCGACGACTCCGCTCTGCTGGCAGGTAAGAACCGCCGACGCATGTGTCATCTTCACGAGCTCGAGGTAATCGGCCATCGATCCGTCGCGCCTTCCCCGTTCGAGATCGGAGCAGAAGGGGGCGCCACCGGCGGGCGTGAGCACGAGCGAGCCGCCACCTAGGGTAACCGACCGCTCCGGATTGCGCCCCCGCACCGAGAAGCTGGCCGGAGCTTTGGCGACGAGCTCTTCGACAAAGGCGCGATCCCATCTGACACGGGAGCCATCGACGCGTTGACCCTCGGACCTGAGGCGTCGCAGCGTGCTCTCATGGCGCACGTCGGTGCCGATCTTTTCGAGAATGTCGCAAGCTCGCTCGTGCACTACGTCGAGCTGCTCTTCCGTGAGGACCTGGGCGCGTCCACCGCTGTCGAAGATCATGGGCAGGAACCCTAGAGGGCAAAGGGCAAGAGGCGCAGGCCGAGTGCAGCCGCGTCTCGCCAGTAGGCTGGGTAGGTCTTTTTCACACAACCCGGCTCTCTTATCACGACACCGGGCACGACCGCGGCGACAGACGACAGCGCCATCGCCATCCGGTGGTCGTCATATGTGTCGAGAACCGTCCCGACGAGGGGGCGCCCACCATGCACGGTCAGGGTGTCGCGCTCTTCCTCGACGCTTGCGCCGAGCTTGCGCAGCTCCCTCGCGATGGCAGCAACCCTGTCAGTCTCGTGACCGCGTGCGATGGAGGCGTTCCGCAGGCGGGTCGTGCCGCGTGCCAAGGCCCCAAGGGCAGCAAGCGTGGGTACCTGGTCGGGCATCGAGGCGACGTCGATGTCGACACCTGACATCTCTGCCGGCCCTGTCACCGTCACCCCCCCGCGCTTGGACGGAGCGAGCGCTCCTCCCATCTCCGCGAACACCGCGGTCAGCCCGGCGTCGGGTTGAGAAGTCTCGACGGCGTTGAGCACGGTGACACTGCCCCCTGTCGCCATTGCCAGAGCGAAGAGATGGCATGCGGCGCTGGCGTCGTACTCGATCGCCTCGTCTCGCGCCTTGTACCTGTCAAGCGCCGCGACCTTGTACTCGCCGGTAGCGCTCCGCCCGACTCTCGCTCCCCAGCGCGCCATGGCTTCGAGCGTGAGGCGCACGTATCCCTCAGCTCCGAGGTTGTCGACTTGTATCTCCAGGTCTGAATCCCCGTAAGGGCCGACGAGGAGAAGGCTAGTGACGAACTGGGAGCTCGCCGCGGCGTCAACTCTCACCTGACCGCCCCTAAGGCCACGTGAGGTGATGCGCAGGGGTGGGCGACCGCCGTCGGCCTCAACCCTCGCGCCGAGCGTCTCGAGCGCTCGTATCAGAGCCGTCATGGGCCGCCTCCTGAGTGGCGGCGCGCCGTCGAGGACCACCGTGCCGCGCACCAACAGCGCGGCGGCCGAAAGCCAGCGCAGCGTCGTACCCGAAAGGCCCGCGTAGATCACGCCGTCGGGAACCGAGAGATTCCCGTTTGCCCCTTGCACCTCTACCGCACCGCCGCCGACGTCCACTACGCCGCAACCAAGACGGCGCAGAGCCGCGATCATGACCGCAGTGTCGTCGCTCGAAAGCACGTCGGTGAGGTGGCTCGTCCCCTCAGCCAGAGCCGCGATAAGGAGCAGGCGGTTCGTGAGGCTCTTGCTCGACGGCGCTCTGCAGCTGCCCGAGAGGGGCCCGCTCGGGACAACCTCGACTGCGCCGATCTGCGTGCTGTCGGGGAAGCTCGGGGCGGAGGCGTCGTGCATCACTCACCACGCTATGACAGGGGCGGCGACTTGGCTGCCGGGGCTGAGCTGGCGGCGACTTGGCTGCCAGGGCTGAGCTGGCGGCGACTTGGCTGCCGGGGCTGAGCTGGCGGCGACTTGGCTGCCGGGGCTGAGCTGGCGGCGACTTGGCTGCCGGGGCAGGGCCAGGGCCCGACCTGAGCTTGCGGGTCGGCCGATGCACCGCTGGAGGTGCACCCGGCCTCGAGCGGCCGTAGTTCGAAGTGCTCCCGTCGGGCGATCGGTGCGGGGGCCTCACAGGCATCTGCAGGGCCTCGGAGAGGTGCCAGCGGTCTCCGGACCACTGGGCGCGCGGAGCGACGACACGGTCCGCCAGACGGTACGCGATGTCCTCGTAGTTGACGCGCCAGCCGTGAAAGTGGGGCCACGCCTCTTCGGCCGTCCGCGCCAAAACGGAGAGTGGCGCCTCGGCGTCGTGCTGCTCAGATCAGCTTTCGCAGGGCAGCCACTGTGTACATGCGGACGTCATGACGATCAAGGTCCCCACCGTCCTCGAGGCTCCAGAGCAGCGACAGGACGGACCCCACGTAGCCCCATGCAGCCAGTAACGCTTGGTCGATGGCGACCACACCCGACATAACAGCAAGACGCCGCCGCACGACTGTCTCGACGTCGTCGAGCCGCGCGGGAAAAGGGCGGGGGTTGTAGAGCAGTGCGCCGACGTCGTAGGCCGGCGCGCCAGAGAAACCCTTGGGATCTATGACAACCCAGCCCTTCTGGTCGTCAGCGAGGACGTTTCGATGGTGGAGGTCGCCATGCAAGACGACCGCGGCGACCTTGTCGGCGAGCAGCTCCTGCAGGACGCGGCGCGCTGTTGCCGTTGCCTTGCGCAGGTCACGAAGACCGCTGTCAATCTCGGCGAGCGTGTCCGCGAGTCCCCTGCCCCGGTAGCTGGCCCCGTGCGGCCCGCGATCGAACTCCTCGAATGTGTCCTCCAGGACGCTCAGCGGTGGCAGGTCGGTACCGGTGCCGGCCGCCGACTGGAAGGACACCATCGCACTCGCGAGGATCTCGGTGGCAAGATCATCGTCTCTCTCGCACAGCTTCTCCAAAGACGGACCCGTCGCTCGGGCAAGGAGCAGAGCACCGGCATCGAGGTCCTCCTCCAGGAGACGCACGGCTGCTGGCCCCGCAGCTCGAAGCGCTCGAGCTTCGCGAGCCGTGCTCACTGTGCCCCCTCGCACCGGCGCGCCGATCTTTAGTATGCACGCCTCGCCGGAGTCACGGTCTGCTGCTGCCACATAGCTCGACGATGACGGCAGCGCCGCGCCCATCGTGAGCTCCCACCGCTCGGCAAGTGTGCCGACGACGTCGGGAAGGTCGGCGAGCCACCTCTCCATGTCACCTCGGCCGAGCGACGACGCACGACCGACGAGTCGCTCCCGCAACGACACGGGTAGATCAAGCTCGGCGACCATCTCCGTGAGGTTATCTCCGCGCAGGGCCCAGATCGTCTGGCGCTGCATTGCGCGCAAGCGGTGCACGCCCCGTCAGCGGTCGTGATCGATTCGCTCGGGATGGGCATAGACAGTGCATCGCTCCCCACGAAGAAACCCGACGAGCGTCATGTTCTCCTCGTCCGCGAGCCTGGCTGCCAGACTGCTCGCAGCCGAGATGCCGGCCACTACCGAGATCCCGGCCCGGAGCGCCTTCTGCACGATCTCGAAGGATGTGCGCCCGCTCACCACCAACACGGTCCGATCCAAGGGGAAGCGCGACTGCAAGAGCGCCCAGCCGATCACCTTGTCGACGGCGTTGTGCCGCCCGATGTCCTCCCGCACGACTAGCGGATCACCCTCGAAGCTAAGAAGGCCGGCGGCATGCAGGCCGCCGGTTGAGCGGAACTGGCTCTGGGCTGCGGCCAACGTCCCCGGCAACCCAGCCAGCGTTCTCCAACCGATCGATCCGCCAGACCTCAGCTCGGGGTGGCCCAACTCCCGCAGCGCCCCGATCGAGGCCGAGCCGCATATCCCGCAGGAGCTCGATGTCACCGCCAGTCGCTCGGCAACGCGACCGGGCGGAACCTTGAGGTCGGTGGTCACGATGTTGTAGCGCTGCTCGTCGTCCACGTCGGGGTCCGTGCAGTAGCGAATCGCGCTGATTGCATCGGGGCTCTCGATGACACCCTCGGCCAGCAGCCAGCCGGCGGCGAGCTCGAAGTCATGGCCGGGAGTGCGCATGGTCACCGTCAGTATCCTCGCCCGAGGCTCCGAGGCGAGCCGCAGCTCGAGGGGCTCCTCGACGGCGAGATGGTCGGGACGGCGCGTGAGCATTCCGTCCCTCATCTCCCAGACGAGCCGCGAAGCCGTCACCACGTGGCCGAAGACCTCGCGGCCGTCGGGACGCTCCCGATGCGCAAAGCCCGTCTCATCTTCGCACCACCGTAGGCGGCCACCGGTCCCCTTCGGTCACAGCTGACGTAGCTTTCCCGATATGGCAACCGGCAGAGCAAAGAGAAGGACACCCGGCCGATGACCGCCGCAGAGCGACCCTCGCGCCAGCGGGTGGTGATCGCCGGCCACGTCCAGGGCGTCTGGTTCCGTGAGTCGTGCCGCAGGCAAGCAGAGGCGCTGTCGGTTCGCGGTTGGGTTCGCAACCGCGACGACGGCACCGTCGAGGCGGTCTTCGAGGGCGCGCGCGCAGACGTCGAGGCCATGATCGCCTGGTGTCGCGTCGGCCCGCCTCATGCTTTGGTGACCTCGGTTGTGAGCACCGCGGAGACCCCAGGAGGAGAGGTGGGCTTCACCGTCCGCTGAGCCCTATGCTCAGATGACCTCCACAGCGCTCCCACCCCGATCGCCGCGGCAACCGCGCACGACACCGCCCCGACACCGAGTCCTACCCTGCCGCTCGAGACAGCGATGATCCATCCGAGCAGGGGACCCCCGATCGGAGTCGTGCCGAGGAATGCGACCGCCCACAGCGACATCACGCGACCACGCATTGACGGGTCGGCTTCGAGCTGCAAAGTCGTATTGCCGATCGCGAGAAACGAAACGCTGGCATATCCGACGACGGCCAAGCCGACGAGCTCGATCGAGAGCACCGGGGAGACGGCCGCGATGGCGATGGCAAGCGCGAACCCGCCCGCTGCGACCGTGAAGGGACGTAGCCCCGTCTTGCCGCGGGCGGCGGTGACAAGCCCGCCGAGCACCGCCCCGATCCCCATCGCGGCCGTCATGAAGCCGTATGCCTCGGCACCTCCATGAAATGTGCTCTTTGCCAGGACGGGCAAGACCACCTGGAACTCATATGCAAGCGTCCCGACAATCGCCATCATGACGAGCGGCACAGCGAGTCGAGGCGCATGAGCTACGTAACGGAACCCCTCCCGCACTTGTCCCTTGGCCCTTCCAGCAGGCGGGCTCGGCTGCAAGAGCTTCGGATCCATCGTCGCGAGCGAGAACACCACGGCGACGAAGCTGACAGCGTTCAGGAGAAAGCAGATGCCGTCGCCGACCGTGGCGATGAGGATACCGGCGACGGCCGGACCGATGGCGCGAGCCGCATTGAGCAACGTCGAGTTGAGGCTGACCGCGTTTCTTACCTCGTCGGGACCGACCATCTCGAGAACGAATGCCTGTCGTGCCGGGTTCTCGAAGGTGTTGTTGATGCCGAGGATGAGCGCGAGGACAAGGATCTCCCAGAAGCGCACGGCTCCAAGCACCGTGAGAATGCCGAGGGCGAGAGCTTGGACCCCCATCGCGGCCTGGAGAACGAGCATGAGACGCCGCTTGTCCACTCGGTCGGCGATGACGCCACCGTAGGGACCAAGGACAAGGACCGGAATCGTCTGGACCGCGACCGCAAGGCCGAGATCAGTGGCCGAATGAGTGAGAACGTAGACCAGCCATGACTGGGCGACCGACTGCATCCAGGTGCCGACGAGCGAGATCGCCTGTCCTATGTAGTACCGGCGGAAGTTGGGAACCCTCAGTGCGGAGAATGTGCGCTTACCGACCGACAAGAGTCGACTCACCGGCTGTTCGGCTCCGGTGCATCGGGAGCCGACCGATCGAGCAGTCGCTCCGCGAGAGATTCGAGCGCCGGCAATGCCGCTAGCAAGGCGCTTCGAGCGCCAGCTGGAAGCAGCGCCAGCTCGCTCGACAGCACGTCGTTGCGCTCGCTCCTCACGCGTTCACGCAGCTCGCCGCCAGCCGCGGTCACCTCCACCCGGCATACTCTCCCGTCGAGCGCGTCTCCGAGTCTGCGCAGCAGACCGTGCTCCTCCAATTTGGAGACGACACGCGACAGCATCGTTGGGTTGAGCCCCGTCTGGCCAGCCAGCTCCGAGAGCTTTACAGGGCCGATCCTGGCGACGGTGTTGATGACGTCGACCTCCGTCGTCGTGAGCGCGCCCGCGGCAGAAGTCGGTTTGAGACGCTTGGCGAGTCGGAAGACAGCTATGCGCAACCGGGCAGGCTCGTCTCCTTCGCTGCTCTTGTCACCAGCCGGGACCATTGCCTCCAGCCCTCCTGTCTCGGCTCTCCGCGCTGCACAAGCGGGCCGGTAGCCCATCTACTTGCTTGCCAGCAAGCATATTAGCAGATCTGCCGGCCTGGCATGCCGGTCGATAAGGTCTGCACCTGGGCCCAGCTCTCGATCGATGGTTGTGAGGGGAGATCAGTGTGACACGGTGCCGGCGCTCCGGGGCTACCCCCAATTAGCGTAGATTCTCGCGGTGGAGCGGTAATCAGCGAAATCTTGGAGTTACCTCGAGTGGTGCGAACCTCAGGCGGGCGAAGCCGAAGAGTGGCTATCGGTAACGACGCGGGCCTTGCCACGTGAGACGGTTCCGTCGAGGCGCCGGTCCGCCAGATGGGGAAGTAGGGACCGAGGAGGCTGGGACCGAGGAGGCTGGGACCGAGGAGGCTGGGACCGAGGAGGCTGGGACCGAGGAGGCTGGGACCGAGGAGGCTGGGACCGAGGCACCGGACGGGGACTCCGATGTGGAGCCGGAGATGCAAGTTGCCCCCGGTCAATCGACTGGGCGGTTGCGAACTCGGTGGGTGGCATCAGATGGTGCATGGGAGACGACACTTCGGGGTCGCCAGCACATGATCGACCCGAGGTTGTTCCGCGGAGTTGCCTTCACGGAGGCCGAGCGGCGCGAGCTCGGGCTCGTTGGACTCCTGCCTCCGCAGGTCATCTCTCTACGCGAACAGCTCAGGCGCGCCTATGGGCAGTACCAGGCCCAGCCGACGCAGCTGGCGAAGAACGTCTACTTGGGCCTCCTACAGGACCGAAACGAAGTCCTCTTCTTCCGTCTTCTCTCCGAGCACCTCTCAGAGATGCTGCCGGTCATCTACACCCCGACAGTAGGAGAGGCGATCCAGCACTTCAGCGAGGAGTACCGGCGGCCGCGGGGGGTGTTCCTCTCGATCGATCACCCCGAGGACATCGAACTTTCGCTCAGCGCTACCGGCCTGGGCGCCGAAGATGTCGACCTCATAGTGGCAACCGACGGTGAGGCGATCCTTGGCATCGGAGATTGGGGCGTAGGAGGCATCGCCATATCTCTCGGCAAGCTCGCGGTCTACACGGCCGCCGGAGGCATCGACCCGGGCCGGACAGTGGCAGTCATGCTCGACGTAGGGACCAACCGTCAGTCGTTGCTCGACGACCCCCTTTATCTCGGCAACCGCCACCCGCGCGCGGCGCTGCACGAGTACAACTCCTTCGTCGATGCCTTCGTCGCCACGGCCAGCCGCTTGTTCCCGAATGCCCTCTTGCACTGGGAGGATGTCGCCGCCCGCAACGCCCGGCACATCTTGAAGCGCTGGCGGGACAACGCCTTCACTTTCAACGACGATATCCAGGGCACGGGGGCCGTTGCCCTCGCGGCGGTGCTCTCTGGTCTCCGTCGCTCGGACACGACCCTGTCTGAGCAACAGGTGGTCATCTTCGGCGCCGGCACAGCAGGAGTCGGCATAGCTGAGCAGCTCCGTGATGCCATGGTGGCCGACGGCCAGCGACCAGAAGACGCGCTGCAGCGCTTCTGGTTGTTGGGCAAGGATGGGCTCCTCGTCAAATCTCTCGGCACAACGATGGAGGATTACCAGCGCCCCTGGGCGCGCGACGATGCGGACGTGGCGGGCTGGGCGCGAGACGGCGAGGGTCGGGTCGGCCTTGACGAGGTGATACGCCACGTCGGGGCTACGGTTCTCATAGGAACATCGGCCCAAGCAGGCGCCTTCACCGAGAACATCATCCGAACAATGGCCCTGTCCTGCCAGCAACCGATCATCCTCCCGCTCTCCAATCCGACGGAGCTGGCCGAGGCCGAACCTTGGGACATCATGCAGTGGACAGGTGGCCGGGCCCTTGTCGCCACCGGCAGCGCCTTCGACCCTGTCACCTACGCCTGGACCACCCACTACATCGGGCAGGCCAACAACGCTTTCGTGTTTCCCGGCCTCGGCCTAGGCGCGACGCTTGTAGGCTCCATCCAGGTGACCGACCACATGCTGGCGGCGGCGGCCGAGGCCATCTCAGCGCAGGTGGACGTCACGATCGAGGGAGCGCCTCTTCTCCCCGAGATCGATGCCCTGCACTCCACCTCGGCCGCAGTTGCCCTGGCCGTCGCCCGCGCGGCCCTCGAGGACGGGGTCGCCCGGTGGGCACTTCCCGAGCCGGCCGAGGCGGCGATAGAAGCCGCTATGTGGAGGCCGGAGTACAGGCCCATAAGGGCTGTCTAAAACCAGATTCAGCCGACTCGACGACTTGCACGTGTCCCAGATGAGCCGGGGCTTAGCCGGTACGCGCGCGTCGCGTACTCCCGCGCCATTCGATCGGTGCTGAAGAACGAGCCGTTGAGGGATATCGCCGCCCGGCGAACTCTCAAGTAGCCCTCCTCGTCCTCGAAGAAGGTGGGCGCCACAACCTCGTCAAGCTTCGCATAAAGGTCGTCGGCATCGGCCTTTGCGGCTCGTACCGCCGCAGCTTCGGCAGCTTCGATGTCCTCGGCTCCCTGCCCGAGTCGCGGGACTACGCCCCCACTTTCGGCGTGCAGACCCTCCTCCCAGCTCTCATGGCTGCCGATAGCCCATCCGGTGAGTCCCTCGAAGCAGCCTTCCAGCCACCACCCGTCGAGGATGCTCAGGCTCGGGACTCCGTTCACTGCCGCCTTCATCCCGCTCGTCCCAGAAGCCTCGAGCGGGCGCTGGGGGGTGTTGAGCCAGAGGTCGCACCCGGCGCAGAGCAAAGCGGCAAGCTCGATGTCGTAGTTCTCGAGAAACACCACGCTCACCAACTTCCCGAAGTGCTCGCCGGCCGCGACAAGCGCAGCTACCGCCTCCTTGCCGGCGGCGTCGTCGGGATGCGCCTTCCCACTGCTGACGATCTGCAGGGGACCGTGCCGCTCGGCGATCCCGACGAGCCTGTCGGGATCCGAGAGGAGAAGCAGCGTTCGCTTGTAGCGCGTGACTCGTCGGGCGAGACCGATCGTGAGTCCATCCTCGTCGGCTACGGCGTACCCCTTGGCTCTCAAGACGGCGAGAAGCGCCCGCTTGGACGACATGTGGGCTGACCGGACTGACTCGAGAGGGATCCCAACGGCGTACCTAAGGGCGGTGCTGTCGGCTCGCCATCCCGGCAGGTGCTCGTCGAATAGGGCGGCCATCGACGGAGAGGCCCAATGAGCGACATGCACCCCATTTGTGATCGACTCGACATCGGCCTCTGGCAGCATCGCTCTCGTGACCTGCGCGTGCCGGAGCGACACCGCGTTCACATAGCCCGAGAGAGCCGATCCAAGCAGGGTCATGTTCAGCTGTTCACCATCTAGGAGCCCGAGATGGTGGAGAACCGAGGAGTGCTGATCGCCGAGCGTCGCTCTGACAAGGTCCGCGGTGAAGCGGTCGTGTCCTGCTGCCACGGGTGTATGAGTCGTGAACACGCATCGCGCGCGGACTGCCTCGATCTGCTCAAGCGTCGGTGATGTGTCTCCCCCGGCCAGGCCGGACTCGAGGAGTCGCAGGGTCAGAAGCGCCGCGTGACCTTCGTTCATGTGGAACCTGTCGAGGTGCTCGTAACCGAGCTCACTCAGCATGGTCACTCCACCGATTCCGAGCACCGTCTCCTGCATCAAGCGGTGCTCCGCGTCACCCCCGTAGAGCCGGTCAGTGATCTCGCGGTCCTCGGGCGCATTCTCCGGCAGGTCGGTATCAAGGAACAGAACTGGCACCTGTGCGCCGCTCACCCCGGTGATCAGCAGCTGCCATGCCGCGACTGTGACTTGCCGCCCTCTGATTTCGATCTCGATCTTGGAATCGAGACGCGTGAGCAGCTCTGTTGGCTTCCAGACCTCCGGCACCTCGACCTGGTGACCGTGGTCGTCCAGCTGCTGACGGAAATAGCCCCCGCTGTAGGCAAGTGTGACCGCCACGACCGGAAGCTCGAGGTCGGCTGCCGAGCGGAGGAAGTCCCCCGCGAGCACGCCGAGTCCGCCGCTGTAGGTAGGAAGGGCGACATCGAGGGCGATCTCCATGCTGAAGTACGCCACTCGGGCCGAAGTGCGCCCGGGGCGGCCGCCTGCACCGTCCTTGCTTGCCAGCTCTGTCATCTGTCGCTTCGGCACGGGGGTGCAGCAAAGAGATGTGAGACCATCGTCGCGACCGCGTGTCTCATCGCCTGCCGTGATCGCCGGCTATCACCTGAACGAGGCTCTCGAGCGACGCGAGCGAGTGACCGTCGACGAACTCATCGACGAATGGTAGCGCGGCGGCCATGCCCCTCACGATGGGCGAGTACCCGGCAGTCGCCTTGAGCGGGTTGACCCAGATCAGGCGATTGGCGACGCGGCGCAACCGTCGCATCTCGGTCGCGAGCCCTTCGGGGTTGCCTCTGTCCCATCCGTCCGAGAGGATGACGACGATCGACCCGCGCGCCATACCGCGTACCCCCCAGCCGTCGTTGAAGGCCTTCAGCCCGTCGCCGAGCCTGGTGCCCCCGTACCAGTCCGCCACCGCCTCTCCGGCCGCGGCGAGCGCGACATCGGGGTCGCGTGAGGAGAGGGCCCTCGTGATCCGCGTGAGGCGTGTACCGAACACGAAAACCTCGACCGAGCCCGCGCCGCGCGCGGAGACGGCTGCATGCGCAAAGCGAAGAAACCCCCTCGCATAAGGCTCCATCGACCCCGAGATGTCGACCAGCAGCACCGCCCGACGTGGCCGGACCGAGTGGGCACGCCAGGCTCGGTCGAACGTCTCGCCGTCGGACGCGAGGGCTCGCCGGAGAGTCCGACTAATGTCCGGCTCGCCGCGGCTCGCCTTGGTTGCAGCCATGCGGCGCGACGGCCGGGTCGGCGCCAGCAGCCGCAACTGGGAGAGCAGGCGGCGGGCTTCGGCCCAGTCTGCTTCGCTGTAGTCAGCAAAGGGTCGCTCCCTCAGCAGCTCGACCGCGCTGTACATAATGACTCGGGTGCTCTCCAGCTCCTCGCGCTCACCTGACTCAGGCGCTTCGTCCTCCCCGCCCTCGTCTGCGGCCAAGTCTGCTGGAAGCGCCAGGGGCACCTCCTCACTTGGACTCGAGGCGCCTCGAGCACGCTCGAAGAAGGCTGCGAAAGCCCGGTCGTATGCGTTGACATCTTCGAGACGGTGTGTGAGCGTCACCCTTCCAGCCCAGTAGACCTCGTCGCGTCGAGCCAGATCCACCGCTCCGAGCGCTTCGGTGTAGTCGACGACGCTGCTCAGGCGAACCTCGACCCCGAGTCGCCTCAGCACCGCCGCGAAGCCCACCGCCACCTCGACGGCCTGGCGCTCGCGCCGAACGACCTCAACCGGCACGGGCGGCAGCCGCCTCGATCAGGCCCTTCAGTCCTGTGCTACGTACCCGGTGCTGGTCCTCTTGGTACTTGAGCACGGCTCCGAGCGTGACCTCGACGGTATGCTCATCGATCTCCGAGGATCCGAGAGCCGCGACGGCAGCCGCCCAGTCGATGGTCTCCGCGACACCGGGCGGCTTGTAGAGATCCATCGAACGGAGCGACTCGACCGCTGCCGCAATCTGGCGAGCAAGGCGCGGCGCCGCCTGCGGAGCCCTCAAAAGAACTATCTGCACCTCGCGCTCGAAGCTCGGGTGCTCTATCCAGTGGTACAGGCACCGGCGCTTCAGGGCATCGTGGACGTCACGGGTGCGGTTGGAGGTGAGCACGACTACCGGGGGAGACTCG
>JAKACA010000209.1 GCA_021796455.1 Actinomycetes bacterium | reverse complement strand
CCTCGACGGGCCAGCACCTCCTGCAGCCCGCTGATCCCGGGTTCCTTGAGGCGGCGAAGTCATCAACTCGCGCCGCTGCGAGCGTGCTGTTTACTGCTAGGTCAGTGTCCCGCCGACCCGGCGGTCGGGACGGTGCTCCATGTGGGGCTTCGGCGTTGATA
Organism: Actinomycetes bacterium; assembly: GCA_021796455.1. Classification (GTDB taxonomy): domain Bacteria; phylum Actinomycetota; class Acidimicrobiia; order Acidimicrobiales; family Bog-793; genus JAKACA01. Next base: position 5,160 of record JAKACA010000209.1, on the reverse strand, counting down.
GGGGGCAGCTGCTGGCGCGACCGCCACAGCCGTGGCCGCATCCACCTGGCAGGCACAGATCAGCGGGAACGCCGTGCTGTCTTGTCGCGGCCCTCCTTCCGTTCCTGGCGCGACTTCTCCAGGTGGCATGGGCGACACAGGCCCTGGACATTCTCGCGAACGTGCTTCCCGACCCTCCCCATCTGCTGGAGAACCGGGCGCGGCGTTCAAGCCGAGCTGGAGCTACCGGTACCAACGCAGCGGAGATTGGCACGCTCCTGATTCTGATTCCCCCGCTAACGCGCTGCAACGACACCAGTGATAGGTGATCCCGCCCGTTGCCGGGGATCGGTCGTGCTGTTGAGCAGCGCGGTGCCCAACTTCAGCAAATGTTCCCAGTACCTTGCGGCCTGGGCCCACGCGAGGATGTCGAGGAGGCGTAACCGGCGAAGCGAGACTCCGCGGCCGTTCTGATGCTTGACGCGATAACAGTCGAATTGGCGCTCGAGTTCCTCCCACCACTCACTGGTGTGCTGAAGGTCTTCGCAGATCTCCGCCCAGGACTCGTCTCCGTGGTAGATCCGGGCTATGCGGCTGTCGAAGAGCGCGAACTTCGTGTCCCACCGATGGTGAATTACCTTCGAAGCCACCGCGCCCGCCACTCCCTCAAGCTTCGTCAGCCGGCGCCAGATCTCCCAGAGTTCATGCTCGGGACACCCGGGACCGGGGTCACGCCTGAGACAGTCAGGGCTGAGGAGCCAGAACTCGGGCACTGTCGCGAGGTTCGGGAGCGTGGGATCATTGTCGATGATGGCGAGTAGCCGCAGCATCACTGCGCTGTCGATCCCGCTGTTCAGCCCTGCCGAGGCAAACACGTCAGCTTCGGAGAGCCCCGGAGCATCGTTTCGGAGCGCGCAGTCATAGCTGCGATAGGCATAGAGATACGGGTTGTCACGGCCGTAATCAAGGTTCAAGTCGGCGACGCCGAAGGCGAAGCCGATCGTTACCCTTAGGGCTTCTTCAAGCGACACCGTGATCTCTTGCCGTCGACCGATCGTGACGGTGGAACTGGTGGTGACACTCACCTGGCGTCCTTTCGTTATGAGGCCACACGCACGAGGCGCCTTGCCTATTTGGAGTCGCCACCGCAGCACGCGGCGGTGCTCGGTCATAGTACCGGTCTATCCCACAGGTCGGCACGGCTTGTCCGACGAGTGAGGCGTGCCCAGTCCTGGCGTTCGGCGCGACGCTGCGCCGTCGGTTCCACGTTCATTGGGGCACTACTGTCGCTGCGCCGCAGGGCGGCCTCCACGTCGTTCGGAGAGGCGCGAGCGGGCGAAGTCGGTCACCCCTCATCGCCGCGCTTCAGATCACTCAAGTCCGGGACCGATCGAGAGGGAAGGGAAGCGGCGCTTGGGATGATAACATGACATGTTATGGGTGAACCACAGGACGTCGGCAGAGTTCTCAAGCGGTTGCGCGAAGAGGCAGGCTTCTCCCAGCGGGAGCTCGCCGATCGTCTCGGCGTACAGCAACCCGCCATAGCTCGTTGGGAGGCGGGCGGCGTGAACATCCCCCTGAACCGGATCGAGGAGATCGTCGCCTGCTTTGGCTACGGGATCGAATACGACTTGAAGGCGATCCCGCTCCAAGCGGCGCTGAACGACGGGGTCCCTTTCCAGCTCGTCCGCCGACGCACCGACGATGAGACCCAACATGAGCGACTACGAGCGCGCTCTGGCAACTTCGAGTTCGTTGTGCACCCGGAATCCGGGTGGTACGTGGAGATGTCGGACATCACGACTGGGGAGAGACTTGCTGGCGCCCTCGGCGTCTATCCGAGTCGCATCGAGGGCATGGTGGCCCATCCAGACGGCGCTCTCGTTCGGTACGGAACTGTGGTGGGGAAGGTTGTGGCCAGCGCCAAGACCCATCTGGACGGATCTGCGGTCTTCGCCTTCTTCCATGCAGATCAGCGAGACCTCGAGCTCGCGGGAGTGGCGGACGACCCTGGCTGGAAGATTTCGTAAATACTGCTTCAGGTTGGCCCGACTTAGCGATCGGTAACCGCTCGAACTGGCGACGGACCCGTTCGACGAAGCGACCTCTGTCGAAAGCTGGCGCCGCGCCCGGCGGCCTACTGAGCGACGGGCGCGAGGACCTGGGCGAGCGTCTGTTTGCTCCACGCTCCGGTGGGGGCAGGTGCTGGCGGCGTTGTCGGCTGGGAGATTCGGAGGGGGACCGTGGTCGTGCCAAGGTCGTCTTTCACTTCCGTGGCTAGGAAGTCATCCGGGCATCCGGCCTCCGGGGCAAATTCAAGCACGGCGATGGCGTTGCCGTCCGGGTCCAGGACGACACCGTCTCCAACGTACGCGGAAACCCGGCTGACGTTGTTGCGCATGACGCCGGTCTCGTCGATCGCTGCCTCGAGCGTCCCGCGCCTTGCGTGTACGATCCCGCCACCGTGGAGCGCGAACGGGGTCGCCTCCCCGCTTCGCTCGAAGAGCGTGCCTCGATTGAAGAGGTCGTCGCGGCGAGCCTGCCCGAAGGTCTGGACCAGGCGGTCGCAGAAGTCCTCGACGATGCGGTGGCGTACCGATGCACGGGCCAGCTCCCAGGGAAGCACCTCTTGCACAAGAGAGACCCTCGTGACCGGGAGCCCCGCCGGTTGGACAGGCACGACACTGGCCGTCGTTGCGATGTTCTTCGGCACTCGGCAGAACTGGACTCCATCCAACTCCACACGTAGCTCCGCGGGACGACGAAGTCCGTACTCGGTCCACAGCCATCCCGCGTAGAGGAGGTGACCGTTGAGCATCCGCAGCAGAAGACTGATGTCGAGATCAGGCCCGACTTCTTCTGCGACTCCCAGAGTGCCGTCGCGGTGCACGCGAATGGCCGCGTACCATGCGCGCTGCGTTGTTGACGTCGGCATCGCCGGCTCATAGCTGAAGCCGTCCGCCCACCGCCGCAGAGCGTGCAGGGCGGGGTTCAGGCCCCACGGCTGGAGGTACTTGTGGATGAAGTCCGGGGGCCGCAGCGCCCCCAACTCCACTCGTCGCATGTCGAGGATGTCGGGTGCGGGTTCCCGAGGGATCGCCCAGACCGTCATGAGGGAATCGACGGTCTGGGTTCGCAGGGGAAGGGCGCGCTCCTTCCAACGCGCGGCCTGGCGATCCGCTGTTCGAATGGAGAGGTCGTAGGCGTCCCGGATCTCGGCCTCTGACATCTCCGACTTGCTCTTACCGCGGCGCTTCCAGAACCGAAAGTCGTCGTAGCCGATGACGCAGTAAGGCCCCAGGCCAGAGGGCTCCACATCGACGAGGAGCAGGTAACCGTCGCCCACGTCATGCATCGCCATCTCGAAAAGGAGCGGAGACCGCACGCTGTCGCGGACGATGTCTGCGACCGAGAGCGGGAGCGAGCGGTCGGTGAGCGGCGTGATTCTGTCGGGGATGCCATCGCGTCCTTCCGCCTCACCAATCCCGTAGATCAGGGTGCCGCCGCCGGCGTTGCCCATCGCCGTGAGGTCCCGGCAGAGCTCACGCTTCTGGGTCGGTGACTTGAGCACGAGGTCTCGCTTGTAGTCGAGGAGCCCGGACTCCTCGACCTCTCCGGCGATGAGCCGCTGGACGGCAGCCAGGTCCGGAAATCGCATGGGGCTATCCTGCCCGACCGGTGTATCCGAGGGGCGCTTCTACCGGCATGAGCTGGGACTATGCGGCCGCTTGCGAACATGTCCCCGAGGCCCGCTATTCGGAAGGATCGATGGTCCTTGTCGAGGCCGCCGACGGCGAGCTCTTCTTTCGGGCGTAAACCCAGGCGAGCCAGTTCGAGCCGCTCATGCGACTCAGCCCCCGTTTCAGCCTGGAGCGCTAGATCGGCGCGAGCAAACACACGTTTGTTACACAATCTACGATCAAGGTATGGGGTCGTCCTCGAGGTCAGCAAGACATCAGGCAATCGAGCTGTCGCTCATCGCTGAGGATGCTGATTGGGCGACGGACATCGCTCTCGCAATCAAAGCGCTTCCCCGTGATCAAGTGGGCGTTCTTGCTTTTTGCTTGGTCCCCGACTGGTGCAGGATCGTGCACGAGTCCCTCACGTATCTTCATCCTCGAGCTCCCACACTGCCGCTTCAGCTCGACTACGTCCATCACATCGCTGCTTGTCGCCACAGCGTCAAGCTGTTTGACGATTCCGGTCGCAGCGCTGCGGATCTCGTCGATTGGTTCGAACGGGTTGCAACGTCCCACAGGTCCGCGTTCCAAGACCTCGTGCGGTGGCGCTGGGTCCGAATCTTCGCATCAGATCTTGGAGTCGCACGCATGGACGGCCACCTCATCATGACGACGCATGTGGCGCCGTACCGCGCGGGCCTCCAACCCGACGCGATCCGGGACTCTGCTGCGACTGGCCAGGCCATGTTCGACATGGCGCACGAAGCCGGTGCGGTGTTGGGAGATCTTGTCCGTGCACTGTGCTCTCGGACACCTGTCCGACAATTGGACCTGTCCCGTCTTCCTGCCATCGTGAATGTGGACTACAAGGGCCACCAGTACTTCGGTAAGCGCTTCGATCCCACCATTCGGCTCGGTCTGAAGGAGGTACTGACGGCGATTGAGGCAAGCGCCAACATCGCCGGAACGGTGCTCGCGGCGACGTCGTCCGACCATGAGGCAGCGGTCTTTCGGGCTCGCTTGATCACCGCTGCACACGTCATCTCAACGCTCAGGCAGCTCAGGGACAATTTCTTCTCGACCGGCAACGCCTTACGCATTGAGCCGATGCACGACCTGTTGTCCGGGGAACACGTTGATCTCATCGCGTCACCCGAAGTCCGACGCTTGCGCAACGTCTCCATGCACTACGGGATTGATCCGGGGACGATCATCGACACAAGTCGACCCATGTGGGGTCTCATCGAATCCCTGGTGCCTGGTCAGGATCTTGCCAGTCTGTCCCAGACGGTCTCTCACGTCTTGCGACAAGTCGCAGACTGTCTCTCAAGCTGGTGATGCCCGGCGACGCGAGATCGCTAGCCTGGACTCCCACGTTAGGTCCTCCACCTAACCCTAAAACAAGCGATTCCGACGACGAGACGGACTTCACCGGTCAGAACCTGTGCGACGAGGCGCCGGGGCCGGTGTGGGGGCGTTGACGGAGGTTCAAAAGCCGCAA
>JAKACA010000029.1 GCA_021796455.1 Actinomycetes bacterium | reverse complement strand
GCTTTTTGTAGGTGGGTATTCAGGCCGGTGAGAGCGTCAAGACCGTCCAGGCACGGCTCGGCCACAAAAGCGCGACGGTGACGCTCGACACGTACGTACACCTCTGGCCCGACTCCGAAGACCGCACGCGGGCAGCCGTGGACTCGGTCCCCGGAGCAGATCGTCTCGCGGACATTTCGCGGACATGCTGAGTCATCCGCACATAAACTCGCTGTTCAACGGTACTTTTCCCGGTCACTCGGCCAGTTTGGCTGGAACAGATGCCACTGCGCGGGCGCTCGGCGGATGAGGCCCTCGAACGCGTGGGCAAGCATCTGCGTGACGCGGGTCACGTCGGCCCGCAGATCGCCAGAGCGCTCGATCTCGAGAGCAGGAAGGATGACGCCATGGCCCCGGAGGCCGCTCCTCTGGTACACGATCGATGGGAACAGGTGCGCACCCGTGCGAAGTGCCAGCGCCGCAGGGCCGCCGGGAAGCGTCGTTCTCTCTCCGAAGAACTCCACGTCGATGCCGCTGCCGGCGATGTCTCTATCGGCGACGAGGCCCACGAGCCGGCCCGCGCGCAGAGCCGTCACGAGGCGTCCAGAAGTACCCGGACCGAGCTCGTGAATTGTCAGGCCAAGCTGCTCTCGCTGGGCGCGGAACCACTCGAAGAGATCGGGTGGCTCGATGGCTTCCGCCACGGTAGTCATCGGGCAGCCCTTGAGCGTCAGCCAGGCACCCCCGAGGTCCCAGATGCCCAGGTGAGGAAGGGCAAGGATAAGGCCCCGGTGGTTCTCGACCTCCTCCGCGACGTGCTCGAAACCCTCGATCGAAAAGCTTTCGAGAATCTCCTCGGGTGTCATCGATGTGAGCCGAGCGCCCTCTACCCAGTAGCGCGCATAGGAGTTGAAGGCGTCGATGACGAGCTTGTCCAGGGCTGCCTCAGACACCCCGGGCCCCACGACACGGCGCAGGTTTGCGCGGATCACGGGCCTCTTGTGGCGCCATAGCCCCGACATTGACAACCCGGCCAAGTGGGCGGTCGGCTCGAGCAGCCGGCTCGGAAGCACATTTATGAGACCGGATAGGCCACGGTAGGTCCAGTAAGCCCTGCTATGGCCAGCAGGCTCCGAGCTCACCTCGTCCCCGGGACGGTATCCAACCAGTGCGCGGCCGTCGACAGGACGAGATAGGGCTGACTTCTCGCCCGCATAAGCGCGACAGGGCTCAGTGGCCGGCGCGGCGCCGGCGTGGCCCCGGCGACTCGCTCACCTGGGGTCCGCGCTCGCCTCGCGATCCTCCAGAGCGGGTGGCGCGGCGCGTAGTGGCCCTGGCCCCCGCGAGCTCAGTCCGCAACGCTCGGCGCAATCGGATCGAAAGTGGCTCCTCACGCCGCCGGGAGCGTGCACGGCTGGCCGGAGTGACACGACGCCGACGCTGTGACCCGTTCCCGGCATCGCGCCACGCACGCCAGCGAGATTCCACTCGTGCCGGTCGACCTCGAGAAAAGCCGCCGGGTCCGAAGCGAGCTATAGCCATTGCCGGCCCGCCAGCGTTGGCGGGATGAGAAGCGTCGCTTGCCTGGTGCCACACTTTCGCGAAGCGACGCCAGCCTGTGCCTGCGCATAAGACGAGCAGCGCGACGGTAAGCGGCACGAGAATGAAATGGAGCAGGAGCGCAATGCCGAGCCCGATGAGTCGCTCCGCGCGCTCCATCAAGCCCCCCTTGGCCGTGTAGCCGAGCGACTCGGCCTTCGCCCTCTCGTAGGAGATCGTGTTGCTCACGCCCAAGATGGCCATCGGAACGATCGCGAGCTTGGGATCGTGTCCAGGACCAGCGAGGAAGTACCAAGCTAGGCCACCAAAGATGAACATATCCGAGACACGGTCGGACACTGAGTCGAAGAACGAGCCGCGCTTTGACGACGTTCCCGCGGCCTTGGCAACAGCACCGTCGAGCGTGTCCATGAGGCCGCCGACGGTGAGAAGCACGACTGCGAAGTAGAGATAGCCGAGTCCTATGAGGGCACCGGTCGCGACCGCCAGGACAATGCCGACGACCGTGACCTGGTCAGCCTTGACGCCCAGGGAGACGAGTCTCGGGCCGAGGCTCGTAAGCAGGCGAGCACAGGACCGATAGGCGGCGCCCCGCTGTGCTCGAGAAGTGGGCTTGCCCGCTACCTCCTGCTCGGTCGCGTCCTCGGCAGGGTCGGCCGTCTCATCCCCGCCGTGGCCGCGCGGCGGTGCCTCTTCAGCCCTGTGCCCATCGATCATCGTCGAACCGTCCTACCCCGCCCTCGGATCCAAGGGGCACGGGCATGAGATCGCTTGCTAACCACTACTGCCATGATACCAACTACTGGCTGGATGGCCACGATTCGATGACTAGGTGCACACGGCCGACCGACTCGAGCGCACGCTGGCCCTGCCGCTAACGGTGAACTGTAGGTAGGCTCTGGAGCCGAGCGACCCGGTCGTTCCCGCAGGGGGTGCGAAACGGGCGCGTCGAGGAGGTGTCTTCAGTGGCCACCGTGCCTTCTGAGAAGATACGCAATGTCGCTCTCGTCGGCCATGGCGGCGCCGGCAAGACCACGCTGGCCGAGGCCCTCCTCGTGTCCACAGGCGCCATTGGCAGGCCCGGCCGCATTGAAGACGGGACTACCGTCTGTGACTTCGAGCCGGAGGAGATCAAGCGCCGCATCTCGGTGTCGTTGGCCATGGCTCCGCTTCGAGTGGGCGAGTTCCGCGTGAATGTGATCGACACGCCGGGCTATGCGGACTTTGTGGCTGAGGTCGAGGCCGGACTGTCAGTTGCCGACCTTGCCGTAGTCGTTGTCAGCGCCGTCGAGGGCGTCGAAGTCAACACCGAGCTGGTCTGGAAGATGGCTGCCGAGCTTGGCGTCCCACGCCTTGTCTACATCAACAAGCTCGATCGGGAGCGTGCCGACTTCGAGCGGACCCTCGCGCAGCTCGGGGCGCTGTTCGGCGCGGGAATCGCCCCCCTCGAGCTGCCGATTGGCCACGAGGTCGCGTTTCGGGGCGTCGCCGATCTGCTGACCGACACTGCCATTACCTACGACAGTGGCGCCCCGGTGAGCGGAGAGATCCCCTCGGACATGTCCGACATGGAGCACCGGGTCCGCGAAGCGCTCGTGGAAGGCATTGTCGTTGCCGATGATGACCTGATGGAGCGGTACCTCGACGGTGAGATCCCCTCTACCAAGCAGCTCGAGTCAACCCTGGCACACGGCGTTGCGTCGGCAACGGTGTTCCCGGTCGTTTGCGGCTCAGCGGCGAGGGGGATCGGTGTTGACCGGCTGGCCGAGCTCATCTGTGAGATCGGCCCGAGCCCGCTCGAGCGCCGCGGCGTGCGAGTCCTCGCCGGCGACAAGTCCGTGGAAGTGAGCCTCGACCCGGCCGGCTCGCCTCTCGCGCGGGTGTTCAAGACAGTTGCAGATCCCTACGTTGGCAAAATCTCTCTTCTCCACGTTCTTTCGGGCACGATCCGCCCCGATGTCACACTGGTCAACTCACGTACTCATGGAGAGGAGCGCCTGCACGGCCTCCAGCTTCTTAGGGGCAAGGAGGCGGCACCGCTATCCGAGGCTCAGGCCGGAGACATCATCGCCGTTCCAAAGCTGGCCGACGCGCGGACCGGGGACACACTTGCCCCCAAAGGCAGCCCGGTCGTGATCGAAACCCGACCCGCTCCCACTCCCCTGCTCTCGATTGCGGTGCGCCCGAGGGCAAAGGGCGACGAGGACAAGCTGATGACGGCGCTGCATCGCCTGCAGGAGGAGGACATGACCCTTGCGCTTCGGCGTGACGACGAAACGCACCAGACCATTCTCGCGGGCATGGGCGATACTCATCTCCAGATCGTGTGCGAGAAGCTGCAGCGCAAATTCGGGGTCGAGGTCGAGACAGAGCCCGTCAGGGTCCCCTACCGCGAGACCATCACCAAGACCGCCACCGCCGAGGGAAAGTACAAGAAGCAGACTGGCGGGCACGGGCAGTACGGAGTCGCGAACCTACGTGTCGAGCCTCTCGAACGCGGTGCCGGTTTCGAGTTTGTCGACGAGATCGTCGGGGGGGCGATTCCCCGGCAGTTCATACCTGCTGTCGAAAAGGGCGTACAGGAGGCCATGGCCACAGGCGGTCTTCTCGGCTTTCCGGTAGTGGACGTGAAGGTGACGGTCTACGACGGCAAGTACCACGCGGTCGATTCGTCGGAGATGAGCTTCAAGATGGCGGGATCCATCGGGTTTCGAGAGGCCCTGGGAAACGCCGGACCGGTGCTGCTCGAGCCGATCTCCCGCCTCGAGATCTCCGTGCCCGCCAAGGCGCAGGGCGAGGTTCTTGGAGACCTCAACTCCCGGCGGGGACGGGTGCTCGGGACGGAAGCGGGCTCGGGCGACGAGCAGGTCGTCATTGCCCTCGTGCCTACTTCGGAGATAATGCGGTACGCCACCGACCTGCGCTCTCTTACCGGCGGTCGAGGCCGCTTCACGACGGCTCACGACCGCTACGAGGTCGTACCGGCACAGCTGGCAGACAAGATCGCAAAGGCGGCACACGGCCAGGCGTAGTCGCGCGGTCGTGACTCAGCCGTCCTCTGGCGATCGATCGGTGCTCTTGTCCTGTTTGGTCTTAGTCTCGAGGCCGGCTGCCTCTCTCAACATCTTCACGAGTCGCACCGGGTCGCTCACCTCGACGACCAAGAAGTGGTAGCGGATGCCTGTCATCTCCACTACGACGGTGCTCCTGCCCCAGCCGCTCGCCCAGAACGACCAGCCGTCGTAGCCATGTTGGCTGCCTAGCTTGAAGAGCAGCGACGGTGGTCGCCGGGACTTGCGCAACCGGGTGCTGATCTGCTGGTACGCACCAGAATCGAGAGAGACGTTGACGATCGAGCTCACGGGGAGTCTGAGGGTGCGCTTGACCGCCCAGACGGCTCGCCAACCGGCAAGACGGACAACAAGCGAGTCACCCTCGATCTCCACGCGCGCCCAATCGACGGGAGGCTTTCGTGAGGACCGCACGAGAGGGCCAAGGGAGACGTCGTCTCCCTTGCCCGTGCCGTCGCCTAGACGGCCCATGATGCACGCAGCCGCTGCCAGCTCACCGAAAGCGCTTCTGGCAGAACACGCGTCTCGGCCGTCGCGGTCATGAAGTTCGTGTCGCCGTTCCAGCGCGGCACGACATGGACGTGGAGGTGGAGGGGTATGCCAGCACCGGCGGCGCGGCCGAGGTTGATACCAATGTTGAGCCCGTCGGGTGCATAAGCAGACTTCACGGCGGCAACCGCAGCTCGCACGGAGGTCCACAGGGCTCGCGACTCGTCGTCATCCAAGTCGGCAAGCTCGCCTAGGTGCCGGCGCGGCATGACGAGCAGGTGGCCGGGAGCATAGGGGTACGCGTTGAGAACTGCGACGACGGTACGGCTCGACCATACGATGTAGGTGGTTGCCTCGGGCAGTTCGGACGAGGCGATGGAGCAAAAGATACAGTCATCGCCAGCCACCTCGCTCGTGTCGGCCGGAGCGGCCGCGGCTGGAAGTAAGGACCCGCGTGCCCCCTTTTCGAGCACGGGTCCGGTGCTGGTGGAGCTCACATAGGAGTCCCTCCATCCGGCCCAGAGATGCTCGAGGCTCACGCCGTCGGACCTCGTACCGGCTGCATAGCCTCTGTCGCAGCTCGTGCCAGGAACTCTGCTAGGGGTACGTCTCGTGCGGGGGTGGTGTCGCCCCGGCCGTTCACCCCCACCGTGCCCGCTGCGACGTCGGCATCGCCTACGACGAGGATGTAAGGGATCTTGTCCAGCTTCGAACGGCGGATACGCGCTCCGAGCGGCTCGTTGGCTGTCTCGACTTCACTTCTCAGCCCAGCTGCTGACAGGGCCCGACCTACCTCCGCGGCATAGCTCTCGTGGTCATCGCGGACTGGCTCGACTCGCACCTGGAGCGGCGCCAGCCACATCGGAAAGGCGCCTCCGTAGTGCTCGACGAGCACCGCGAAGAAGCGCTCCACGGATCCGAAAAGCGCTCGGTGGATCATGATCGGGCGATGACGGCCGTTGTCGGCGCCGACGTATTCCAGCGCGAACCGCTGTGGCAGCTGGAAGTCGAGTTGGATCGTCGACATCTGCCAGGTGCGGCCGATCGCATCCCGAGCTTGGACCGAGATCTTCGGGCCGTAGAAGGACCCACCGCCCTCGTCCATCACGAGCTCGAGGCTCATAGCCGACGCCACGTAACGGAGCGCCTCGGTCGCCTCGGCCCAGTCCTCGTCAGAACCCACGGCTTTTGCTTCCGGCTTGGTCGAGAGCTCCAGGTAGAAGTCGTCCAAGCCGAAATCGCGCAAGAGGTCGAGAACGAAGCTGAGAAGAGACTCGAGTTCTCCGGTCATCTGGTCGCGCGAGCAGAATATGTGCGCGTCGTCCTGCGTCATTCCCCTAACCCGGGTGAGTCCATGGATCACGCCTGACTTCTCGTAGCGGTATACCGTCCCGAACTCGAAGAGCCGCATCGGCAACTCGCGGTAGGACCGCTGGCGGCCTTTGAAGATGAGGATGTGGAACGGGCAGTTCATCGGTTTCAGGTAGTACTTCTGCCCCTCGTCGAGCTCCATCGGAGGAAACATGCCCTCCGCGAACCACTCGAGGTGTCCCGAGGTCTCGAACAGCTCGGCCTTTGTGATGTGAGGGCTGTTGACGAAGTCGTAGCCGGCTTCCTCGTGCCGCCGGCGCGAGTAGTCCTCCATGATCTTGCGGACGAGCCCGCCCTTTGGGTGGAACACCGCCAGACCCGATCCGAGCTCGCTCGGGAAGGAGAAGAGGTCAAGCTCGGCGCCGAGCCGCCGGTGATCTCGCCGCTCCGCCTCCTCGAGACGCCGGAGGTGATCCGTCAGGGCCTTCTCCGACTCGAAGGCTGTTCCGTAGATACGTTGCAACTGCTGGCGGTGCTCGTCGCCGCGCCAGTACGCCCCCGCCACTCGCATCAGCCTGAAATGAGCCAGTCGATCGGTGCCGGGCACGTGCGGGCCGCGACACAGGTCGACGAAGGAATCGGTGTTGCGGTAGGCCGTGACGGTGCCGTCGGCGCCACCGGCCTCCGCGGTGATCGCTTCGTCGCCGACGCGCTGAGCTACTCCCTCGATGATCTCCTGCTTGTAGGGCTGGCCGGCAAACAGCGCCAGTCCCTCCTCTATGGAGTGCTCCTCGCGGACAAAGGGCTGTGCCTCGGCGACTATCTGACGCATGCGTGCCTCGATGACCTCGAGGTCGTTGTCGCTGAAGTGACGACCTCCGGGCAGCTCGAAGTCGTAGTAGAACCCGTCCTCAATCGAGGGTCCGATAGCAAAGCGCGTTCCTGGCCAAAGTGCCAAGACGGCCTGAGCGAGCACGTGGGCGGTAGAGTGGCGAAGTACCGCCAGCCCCTCTGCTGTGCCAGCAGTGATGACCGACACCTTGGCGCGTTCGGGAAGGGGACGGTTCAGATCCCAGAGCTCTCCGTTGACCTTGACGGCTACAGCGTCACGTTCGACGCTACGAGCAATCGCCTTCGCGAGCGTCATGCCCGTCGAACCTTCAGGCAGAGATCGTTCGTTGCCGTCGGGCAGGATGAGAGTGATATCACCGGGCATTGGTTCAATTTAGAGGGTGCGCCGGCCAACCATGGCCGGCGTAGCACCGGCCAGAGTTCGCGTGCGCCCTATAGGATCACGCCGAGCAGGGCCGCCGCGTGGCTCACGCCTTTTCCGAGCGTCACAGCCCTGTCGAGCGCCTTGAGCGCACCTGGGGAGTCCAGGTCGTCATCCAGGCGCTCCCTGACCTCGTCGAGCCCCCCGCTTCCTTCGCCAGCTGACCGCCATCTCTCGAGACGGTGTGATGCCTCCTCCATGATGGTGCCATCAAAGTCCCATGACACTCTGTAGTGCTGCGCGAGCAGGGCGAGCCTGACGGCAGCCGGATCGTACCGTTCGAGCAGGGTATGCACGAATACGAGGTTGCCGAGCGACTTCGACATCTTCTCGCCGCCGAGCCGCACCATCGCGACGTGCATCCAGTGACGGACGAACGTCTTCCCCGTGGCCGCTTCTGACTGTGCAGCCTCGCACTCGTGGTGAGGAAAGATGAGGTCGTCACCGCCGCCATGGAGGTCGATTGTTGTCCCGAGCTCGCGTAGCGCCAAGGCAGAGCATTCGATGTGCCAGCCGGGTCGCCCCCTTCCCCAAAGGGAGTCCCAGGCCGGCTCGCCGTCTGCCGATGGCTGCCAGAGCACGAAATCGAGCGGGTCGTCCTTGAACGGGTCGTCCGGTCGACCCCCTCGCTCCTGTGCGAGGAGGAGCATCTGTGAGCGATGCAAATGGCTGACCTCTCCAAAGCGAGGAAACGAAGAGACGTCGAAATAGACTGCTCCGCCGGCGCGGTAGGCATGGCCAGAATCGAGCACCATCCCTATGAAACCGAGGATGTCCGGGATCGCCGAAGTCGCGCGGGGCTCGCTCATCGCGGGCAAGAGGTTGAGGGCTTGCATGTCCTTGTCGAACTGGGCTATCTCGCCCGCCGCAAGGTCCAAGTAATGCACGCCAAGCTCCCGAGCCTTGCGGAGGATGTCGTCGTCGACGTCGGTGATGTTGCGCACGCAGTCCGTGCGGTGGCCGATGTCTCGAAGGCGCCGCTGCAGCACGTCAAAGGTCACGTAAACCATGGCGTGACCGAGGTGCGCCGCGTCGTAGGGAGTGATGCCGCAGGTGTACATCGTCACGACGGGGCCGGGCTCGAAGGGCACGACTGCCGCGCGAGCAGTGTCGTAGAGGCGCATCATCGCTCGGAGCTATTCCCCGACGAAAGACCCGTGAGCCGGATGCTCGCGTGAGCTCGATGCTTGATGTTGATGCCGATGAGAACGGCGGTGAAGGCCTCGATGGCAGCGGCGGCGGATAGCGAGCCCGCGTCAACGCCGTGGCATCCCGGAATTCTTCCACTCAGCTCGACAGCGGCAGCGGTCGCCTCGGGGTGATCGGAGCACACAAGTACGTCGGCGTCGAGACTCTGCGACAGGTCGGCCACGACCCTGGCCGGAAGGTGGTGAAAAGCACCTGCCACGAGAGCCCGGGGCGCCGCCAGCTGTACGGCGAGAGCTATCGATCCGCTCGGAGGCACGAGGGCGAGTAACTCGTCGCCCACTTTCCCGAGCGCATTGACCATCGATATGAGTACCTTGCCGTCGAGCTCAGCGGCCAGAGAGCGGGCGAGCGGGGCGGCGCCGTCCCATGGCGTCGCGAGGATGACTAGATCCGCGCCGCAGGCCTCCTCGTTGAGGACACCCGATACCGCCAGCTTCCGCCCCTGCCACCTTTCCCGCAGCTCGACGGCAGTCTGTGCAGCCCGCTCGACCTGGCGCGAGCCGATGCGGACATCGAGCCCGACCGAAGCGAGCCGAGCGGCCATCGCCTTGCCGGCTGGTCCTGTACCTCCGAGTATTCCTATTTTCATGGTCTCCAACCTTGCACAATGTGTCTCGTAGCGTCGCATGGGGTATACCGCCTGAGCGAGCGAGGCTGGACGGAGCCGCGTCGAGCGGGAGGCTGGTAAAGCCCGCGGCTTGTCAGCTCTTGGCAGATGGCAGAGACGGAGATAGATGGCGAAGGACGAAAGCAGCCATTGACCGGGTGACATGGAGAGTGATTCTCGATCCCCGCCCGATGTCTGCCGTTCCGACGTCCGCGCCCTCGGCGACGACATCGATCAGCCGTCGGGCGTGCTCTGCACGCTTGAGGTCCGATGGACGCGTCACAGCTGAACTCGTGGCTTCGATCACGACGGCGACCGTGGAGCCGACCTTCGTCGGTGTGGGGTTCACCGGCGAGATCTCGACGGCGAGGTGCTCGATGTCACCACTCCACAAAGCTGCAAGGGAGGGCCCGAGCCTTATACATCCAGCGGTTGCACCGCCGATCGGTGGCGAGTCAACCACCGCAGCCTTGGATGGCGGCGGGTCGAGGACTGCGAACACGCCGTTGATGCTCTCGAGGCGCCGCAGTGCCTTTCCACAGCCAGCAGCACCCATCTGGGGACGTAGCTGCAGCACCAAGGCGCCTATCGCGGGCCCCGAGGTCTGTTGGGCTACCGCGCGCAGCCGCGTCGTCGGGCTCGAAGGCGGAGCGTGAGACCCTTGGTGCCCGGCACGCTTCCCGCTCGCGGCGGCACTCGACTGCGTCGTGCGACCTTGTCCGATCGTGGCAAGAAGACCACCGCCGAGGCCAGCCACCATCACGGCTCCCAAGACGACGAGCGCCCCCACGCGTCTAGTTCGAGCCGCCCCTCGCCCCGTGCGTCTCGGCGGGGGTCGACGCACCATATGAGGCAGATCGCCGTTCAAGGCCGAGTCGCTCGTGCTCGATGCCGACATCCCTGAGCTGGCAGTCCCTGGCGAGCCCGTGGTTGAAAAGCGTTCCTGCGGGGCAGGCCTGCCGGGAGGGTAGGTGATGTCGCGTGCGACTTTGGCAACCGAGGACAGTGAGGTCACGAAGGCCGCAGCGACAACCGCGCGATCGCGCGCGCCGCGCGGAGCCAGAGGCAGACCGCTAGCAGAGATCGCGCCACGGGCCGCCCTTAGGCGGTCCAAGTGGCGCTCGCAGGCCTTGCAACTCTCCACATGAGACCGCAGTGTCTGGGCTCGCTCTGAAGGTGACATGCCGTCGAGGAAGACGGAGAGCTCGACAGCCCCAGGGTGCTCGCTGCCTCCCGGTCCAGGGCCCGCCGAAGGGCTCGGCAGCACGCCCAGCTCGCCGAGCGCGCTCGGCGCAGCAGCGCTCGCGCCCTTTGCGAGCTCGAGCGTCGCAAGCAGAGACAGGCGCCCACCGGCCACGAGCCTCGCAACTGCGCCAAGAGGCTGGAGCATCACCTGCCCGATCGCCGAGTACTCGAGGCCGAGCATGTCACGAAGCACAACAGCTGTACGCTGCTCCTCGACCACTTCGCCGAGTGCGCCATCCAAGTCGAACCCCGGCTCGCGCTCTCCCGGCCTACCGGCATGCAAAGACGGCGCGGGAGACGAAGAGGCTCCTCGTTCGAAGCCCCCTGCGGTTGGGGTCCCGCGCTTGGCGGTGCCGCCGCGCCGGCTTGTCCCCGCGAATATCGCGTCGGTGGTCACGCGGTAGATCCACGTCGACAGCTCTCCGCGCTCGTCGAAAGCACTCAAGTCCCGGGCCACCGCGATCATGGCTTCCTGGGCGGCGTCGAGCGCCTGGTCGTCGTCGCACGTCAGGCGACGACAGAGCGCGTAGCACTGGTCATAGTGTCGCCTGACGAGAGTTTCGACTGCAGCTCGGCTGCCGGACTTTGCAGCCGCGATCGTTGCGGTCTCGCCATCTGCAGCTATGTCGCTGCTCCGGGCATCGGCGGCGTTGGAGATGGGCTCTAGCGTAGGCCAATGACGATCAGTGAGTAGGGAGCTCGGCGCCACTGAGCCTCACGGTTCGGTGGCCGAGCTCGCGTTGTCCGGCCTGGCGCTGCGACGTGGTCGGCCGGCGTTCCTCAGTGGGTGTCAACCACCTGGAAGGCCTCCGCGTAGCTGCCGGCGGGCAGACCTGCGACTTCGGCGGTCGACCTTCCCCAGTCGCGCACCAGCTCTCCAAGTCGGCCGGCGTCAGCGATCTGGCTCTCGTGGCACGTGAGTGCCGAGATCTTGAGGTCCATGTAGGCGGTTATGTCGACGAAGGTGTCCGGCCTGGGCGATGCCATGAGCCACACCTCGCCTACCTCGAAAGGCTCGAGTCCGGCGGCAAGCAGCTCGGGGTGCGCGTAGGGGTTACGAGCATCAGGGTAGACGGCCTCGAGCGCTGCCTCCCCGGCCGCAAGATGGTCTGGGTGGCTGGCGCGGATTCGCTTCCAGTTGCGCTCCGGCGATTGGCACACGACCCGGTCTGGGCGCACCTGTCGGATGACGCGGCTCACCTCGCGGCGAAGCTCGTAGGTAACCTCCAGCCGGCCGTCGGGATAGCCGAGAAAGGTGACGCTGCTCACGCCGAGGGTGGTCGCCGCGGCCCTCTGCTCGGCCTGGCGTCGGCGCTGGAGCTCGCCGACAGCGACGCCGCGCTCGACCGATCCTGCCGCCCCGTCGGTGATGATGCAGTACGCAACCTCGGACCCATCTTTGGTCCACGAAGCTACGGTGCCAGCAGCTCCGAAGTCGACGTCGTCCGGGTGGGCTGTGACGACGAGCACCTTGCCAGGCGCTGACGACACGGTGGGTGCCCTGTTGATGGTCGGAGATTTGCCCGTCATGGTGCCGACGGTAGTGGCTCGCAACTGCGACCCGAGCGGAATGCCGACCTGTGCTCCGGCGGGGACGGTGCGCTCGGCTAAGTTGAGGGAACTGCCGTCCGATACATCCACCACGACGGTGATGATCGTTGCGAAAATGCCCGCCGTGATCATTACCGAAGCCAAGCCGGAAGGTCCCGAGATCGAGATAAGGATGCCCATGGGCGCAAGGCTCCTGCAGCTCTGCGTCTGCCTCGTAGGCACATTTATCGCTGCAGTCGTCACTGTCGCGCTTGCCGGGCGTGGCACCCCTTGGGCGGCTCTGGCAGGTCTCGCCCTCGCCGTGTGGATCGGCTATTTCTACCGGCTCCTCCACGTTGCGGTCATAGTGCGTGGAGAGGAGATAGAGGTTCGTAACCTCTTCTCCACTCATCGCGTCGAGCGGTCCCAAATAGACGGCGTCGGCTTGGGCGAGAGCGCGGTGGCGCGCTCGCCCAACAGGACGGTCGTGCTCTTTCTCCTAGATGGGCGACGGCTGGCAATAGACGCGTGCGCCAGGCAGCTGCAATCGGGAAGAAAGCTCCGTAAGGTCGAGGACTTCCGCGCACGACTTGCCGTCTGGTCCGGGCGCACGGAGAGCGGTCGTGACGGGCACAACGATCTGCAGCGAGCCGGGCAGAGTGCTTCGAGCAGCTCGGATGCCTCCTGACGACTGAACCGCCGGCTTGGCAGCGCTCAGCTCGTGAGCCCGACGACGGCCTCGTCGAGCTGGTGGTGGGCAAGCCCGCAGCCGGTGGCGCCTGCGTTGCCCACCTGAACGACGGCCGGGTGGCCTTCGTCCGTCACTCGATTCCCGGCGAACGCGTCCTCGCACGGATAACCGAGGAGGCGAGGTCTTTCGTGCGGGCTGACGCAATCACGATCCTGGATCGAGCCTCGGCTCGGGTGCACCCGCCCTGTCGCCACTCCGGTCCTGGGGGCTGTGGCGGGTGCGACTTTCAGCACGTTGCTCCTCGGCTACAGCGGGAGATCAAGGCGGCTCTGGTGACAGAGCAGCTGAGGCGCCTGGCAGACCTTGACTGGGAGCTGACTGTCGAAGCCGTCCCGGGCGACGAGAATGGGCTCGCCTGGCGGACCCGGGCGCGCTACGCAGTCCTCCCACAGGGAAGGCTCGGGTTTCGTCGCTACAGGTCGCACGAGGTACACCTCGTTGACAGCTGCCCCATCGCGGGCCCGGCGATCAGACGACTGGCCCCCGAGAAGATGTCATGGCGGGGTGCCGCGGAAGTCGAGGTGTTTGCTCCTCTCGCAGGGGGCGAGCTGACGGTGAGCGTCGAATCACAAAGAGGAAGACGACCGCAGGTGCCCCGCTTCGACGGAGGCCTGGTGATCGACGGACGGGTGGTCCGTGAGCCGAGCGAGCTCCAGCTGACCGTCGGTGGCAATCGGTTCGTCGTCGGCGGAGGGGTCTTTTGGCAGATCCATGTCGGCGCACCCCGTGTGCTCGGCGATGCGCTTTGCTCCGCCGCAGATTTGCAGGCAGGAGAGTCCGCGGCCGACCTGTATGCGGGTGTCGGGCTCTTCACCGCACTTCTGGCTGATGCCGCCGGCAGCACGGGACACGTCATGGCAGTCGAGCATGACCTCCGTGCCGCTGACGAGGCATACAGGAACATGGCTTCTTGGCCGAACGTGGACGTCATCTGTGAGCCTGTGACACCCGAGCTTGTCGCGCGCGAGCTTGGTCGCACGAACGTGGTCGTTCTCGATCCGCCGCGTCAAGGAGCCGGCAAACAGGTGACAGCCGCTCTCGGCGCTCTCGAGGCAGTGCGCAGGATCGTCTACGTGGCATGTGACGCGGCAACGTTCGCGAGGGATCTGCGTGTACTGCTCGACTGCGGTTGGGTCCTGACGGCCCTGCGCGCCTTCGATTTGTTCCCGATGACCGAGCACGTCGAGCTCATGGCGACGATCGAGCGCATTTGAACTGTGGGCACCAAGCGATCGGTGTGCGAGCGCGCTGGGTCGGCATTCACCTTCGAGCTAACATGTATGCGTATGCAGGCACATGCGCATGTGGCTGAGCATGGTGGTGCGGAATATGCGATGCCAACTGACGACCAGGTTGGATTCGCGAGCGACAGCTTCCGAATGCTTGCCGAGCCGACTCGGATCAAGATCCTCTGGGCACTGCTGCACGAAGAGTCATCAGTTGCACGCTTGGCGGAGCTTGTCGGAGCCTCCCAGCCGGCAGTTTCACAGCACCTGGCCAAGCTGCGCCTGGCGAAGCTAGTCAAGGTGAGACGTGAGGGAACCTTTGCGTTCTACTCCGCCAACGACGACCACGTGAGCGGCCTGTTGATCGAGGCTCTCGACCACGCCGGCCATCAAGCCGGTGCTCCCCACACGGCCAGAGCTCGCTCTGGGAGCGGGCCGGCCAAGGTCACCGGGAATTCGAGGATGTGACCATCTCAGGCCGGCACGCAGCAGGCCCTTCGGATTCAGCGCGTCAGTGCCGTGCCGAGCACAAGCACTCTGCCTCTCGGACCGCCGCGCCGGGGCTCGTAGACGCGGGTGGCAATGGTGGTCCCTCTACCCACGCGACGCTTGGGGCGCGAAGCTCGGAGAGGCGGTATCTCGCAGTTGCGCTCCTGCTGATCGTCCTTTTCATGGTCGCCGAGATCGTCGCGGCCGTGCTGTCCGGATCGCTCGCGCTCTTCGCAGACGCCGGCCATATGCTCACCGATGCCGGCGCGCTCGCGATGGCGATCTGGGCAAGTCGACTGGCAGAGCACCGAGCGACTGACACATGGACCTTCGGGCTCAAGAGAGCCGAGATCGTATCTGCTGCCGTCAACGGCGTCGCCCTCGTGGTGATCGCCGGCCTGATCGCGTTCGAGGCGATTGTGCGCCTCCTTCACCCGGACTCGGTCACTGGATCAGTCCTGGTCGGGGTGGCAAGCGCCGGTGTAGCGGTCAACCTCGCGGCCACGCTCGTCCTCGCGAAGGCGAGCCGCTCGAGACTCAACATCGCGGGCGCTTTTGCCCACCTTTTGACTGATCTTTGGGCGTTTCTGGGAACCGCTGCCGCCGGCATCATAATCATGATCACCGGTTTCGCGAGGGTCGATGCCATCGCCGCGCTCGGTGTTACCTCGCTCATGTTGCTGGCGGGCTGGCGGCTTCTTCGCGAATCCGGCAGGGTCCTGCTCGAAGGGGCTCCGGCCGACATGGATCTTACGGAGGTGAGAGCTCACCTGCTGCAGCTTCCCCAGGTACGCGAGATACACGATCTGCACGCGTGGGTCGTAACTTCGGACCTGCCTGCGCTCTCAGCCCACATTACGGTGAGCAGCAGCTGCTTCGCCGACGGGCAGGCACCCGAGATACTCGACCGGCTTCAGGCGTGCCTACTCGGTCATTTTGACGTCGCGCACTCGACGTTCCAACTCGAACCTCCTGGCCACACGAACCATGAGACGGCTGCGCACTGAGGGCATGGCCAGCCTGGCCGGGTGCGATCGCCAAATAGCGAGCTCGTGAAACCTTGCGCGAAGAAGCGCACCGGCACCTGTCACCTGTGGGTGCGCGGTAAGGGAGGGGGATCTTGTCAAGGCGTAGACCCTATGGGTGCGCGGTAAGGGAGGGGGATCTTGTCAAGGCGTAGACGCCCACGGTCATAACTGCCAGCCCGATGGCCTCCAGCACGGGATCGAACCCGCGCGTGTGAATGTGCTCGCCGAAGACGCCGATCCCGATTGCGAGAGCCACGAGCGGCTGTCCCACCGTCAGTGTCGGAAGCGAGAGACGCAGCATCCCGGCATTAAAGGCGCTCTGGGTGAGCCATAGAGCCACGACAGCTGTGATTACGAGCGCGTATGGTGGCCAGGTCTCGAGCACGTGGAGAGCCCCTCGGTCAAGCAGGTGGCCCGTTCGTTCGGTCACTGCTGCGATGTAGCCGAAGAGCATTCCGGCTCCAACGGAGTACATGACCGCAACACGCCTCGGCTTGCCTTTCCCGGCGGCCAGGACAAGGACCGAACAGCTGGCGGCGATGGCGACACTCAAGACGAGCCACTGGCTGGCCGTCGCGCTCGGGCGACCAAGTGCCGGGCGTGCACATTCCAGGAACGCGACGAGCCCACCGACGATGAGAACGCTGGCAAGCACCTCTGATGTCGCGATCCGGCGGCGGTCGAGTCGCGAGGCGAAAGGCAGAGCGAACACGAGGCTGAGGACGAGGAGGGGCTCGACCAGGGCCAGGGAGCCGCGCCGCAACGCGAGGAACTGGAGCACGTAACCGATCCCGTCCATCGCCCCACCGGCGAGCCAGACAGGTCGGCGAACGAGGTGACCCAAGAGTCCGAGGCGAGCTGGCACCGGCTTGTGCTGGACTGCCTCGCGATGCTGGAGCACCGCGGCGATCCCGTAGCAGGCGGCGCTCGCGAGCGAGAGCAGCATGATCGAAACGAGGTCGCGCGGGAGGTGGCGATGATAAACCCCGAGACCACCAAGCATCGCGTGTGCCACTGTGCCAGCCTCCCATGAGAAACCGCGCGGGGAGTTCGTCCCAAGTCATTCGAGAACAGGTGCTCGCCTGCTGTGGGGCGAGGCGGAAGGCGGAAGCATGACAGAAGTGGTCCTGCGACGTGGGATGCCGCGTGGTCTCGAGCGGCTCAAATTGTCCCGTCCGGACTATCAGTCGGGCCGCCTGGCCGACACGAGGAGGATAGACGCCATGCTCGGGATGCGACAGAGCAGGCGGTCGAGGGGACCGAAGGGCCACGGAACGTCGTGGTACGGCGCGCCGCTCACCTCCAGGTCGACGAAGCTACATGCCTGCAGGAGCCCGACCACGGCGCGCAAGGTGAAGGCGCGTAGATGGCCCACGACGGCGGTTCCCGGCCGACCGTGAATCGCGCGCAGGCTCACCTCCGTGAACAGCGGCTGCACTCCCAATGCCAACAGGATCCTGTTGTACCAAGCCGCAAGGTTGGGAGTAGACAAGAGCAAGGACCCTCCAGGAACAAGGACACGCCAGGCTTCCCTCAACGCAGCATCGGTATCGACTAGATGCTCGATGATCTCGCTCATAATGACGATATCGACGCTCTCATTGGCAAGGGGCAGACCGGGGGCAGCGAGGGATGCCTGCGCGACAGCCAAGCCACGGGCGACGGCTCGTCGCGACGCTGCCACGGACCAGTCGAAGCCGACGATGTCCAATGAGCGGTCTGTGAGATCCGCGCAGGCCGCCGCGGCCACTGACATCGCCATGCCGTCGCCACAGCCGATATCGACGCACCTAAGCGAGCGGTCCGACGCCGCCACGATTCGGGCGAGGATCCCCGCCTGTCGTCGGGCGCGTTCAATGCCCGAGCTGAGCTGCGTCGCCGGATCCTCGTAGAGCTGGCGCAGCGCGTTCTCAGTCATAGGGCATTGCCAGGAAAGGGACCGTTCACCGCCCTGGTCTCGCAGGGCTAACCGGCGGTCGCCGGTGATGCCTGCAGACCGTGCTCGCCTGGCACCCGATGCTGCGGATCCACCGCAGTCTGTCTGTCTCGGTCCTCGCGGAGCATCCAGCCCCAGACAAAGAAGTTGACGGGGTACAGCAGGTATCCGAACCGGACGCCTGGAGCCACAAGGATCGCTGCGAGCATCACCCAACCAGCCAGGGTGGCGACTTCAGAAGCAGTAGTAGGACGGCGGCGCCAGAGGTAGGCGGCGAGCACGGCTGCGCCGATAACGGCGGCTGACACCGGCAGGATCCGATGCAGGAAGGGAAACCAGGTAACGAGAATATGGCCGGGAAGCGGGCTCGCTGCCGGCGTCGGCACGCCGGAGAGGCCGAGCGGGAACAGGATGAGATTCTCGAAGAACGCATGGGGGCCCCGCAGGACAAACGGGATCACGACGGCTCCCCCGATGACGATCATCCCTGCGGCCATCCGACCAGGAGCGCGCGTCCCGTCCTTTGCACGCGCGGCGAACAGCGCAAGAATAGCGAGCGGCCATGCCGTGAGCTTCATCGCGCACACGGTGCCGAGGACCAGGCCCGCCCAACCAGGTTTTCGGTGTTGCGCGAGCACCAGCCCGAGCAGAAGGAGGGCGACTATAGGCATGTCGTCCCCGCCGGTAGCGAGCGGGAGCGCCGCCGTCGGCAGCACGGCGAGCACCTGCAGGCTGCGCACCCTCGACTCCTTTGACGCCTTGCTCATCGCAAGCGCGCCTCCGGCCACGAGCAGTGTCACCAGGCTGAAGAAGATCCTCGCATCTGACAGCTGTAGCGGCTCTTTCGTCGTGCTCGGTAGTCCGAACACGATCATGAGCGGGAGGTAGGGGAAGAAGTTCTCGTAGGTCGGAAGCCCGGGCGTGTTGAGCAGGACTCGATCGTGCCGTCCTACCACGAGCTGGTAAGGATCCTCGCCCCGTGTCGCGCGGTACGCCGCCTGCTGCACGACCGAGACCTCGGGCTGCACGTAGAGCGACGAGTGGGACTCGGCGTGCCAGACGACCTCGAGCGACAACGGGACAAGAGTCGCGCCGAGGAGGACGGCGCCAAACACCAAGGCTCGGGCACCGCGCAGCCTGCTCTTCCGGCGGCGCCGGGCGATGAGCAACGACGCTGCCGCAGCAGCCGCATAGGGGCCGATCGCAATGTCCGCCCACTGGCGGTAGAGCGCGATCGTGGACAAAGCGATTGTCAGCCCGGCGAAAACAGCAGACAGCGCGTACAGCGCGGCGTCAGCTGTCTCAGGTCTCCAGTCCGCCACCTTTGCCGCGAAACCCATGCTCGGTCCGCGGTCGCCATCGGTGACCCAGAGCGCACGTCGAGCGTAGAGCTGTCTCGCCAACGACCGGCCTCGTGACAGACGGGTCTGTCCAGCCGGTCCTGAGTGCGCTGCATGGTTAGGGCTCAAGGCAGACATCCTCGTGGCGTTCCGGATCTGATCGGAAGAGATCCCCGTCCCGATGGTAGGCCACCTTCGGTGCCCATGCCGTGTCATCGCCTCACTCGGCAAGACGGGTGCTTGGATCCTTCTCCCGAGTGATCGTGCGCCCCCCGTTCGCAGGCGGCCGCGACGACATGGCGACCGACGAACCGCATGCCGCAACGCGCTCAACGTTTCTCGCAAACCGGTCGATAACTCTTTGCGGAGGTTACGAGATGAGCGAGAGCGACGGAGGTGGGCCGGCAGAGCCTCTACTTGCGCGGTCCGCGCCCGATCAGAGTGCACCCACTGGCGCTGAGCTCGGCTACGCCAGCAGCGCGCTCTTCTGCGACCTCATACCGAGCTCGTGCCGCGCCATCGACGGGCGCGCCACCATCGCACTTGGCGATTGGGCCCTTGTACGTGACCTCCTGCAACCTTGGCTGGAGTCTCCATGCAGCATCTGCGATGTCGATGGTCCGGCACGCGTGCGCGAAGCCACCCTGACGCCGTGTGAGGACGCTCGGCAGCTGATGCCGGGACCGTCGATCCCCCTTGCCACCAGCACACCTGGGGGGGAGGCCCTGTGACGGGGGCAGTGCCTGCGAACGATACGGCGTTCCGGAGCCTCAAGGGTGTGCTCGCGCACCTGTGTCATCCCCCGTTGTCGGACCGACGGTTCTGGATGGCCCAGGGCATGGTTGTCGTGGTCCTCCTCGTCCATCTTGACGCCGGGCTCGCTCGAGGCCGCACCCTGCTGTGGGCCCCCGAGTTCGTGTGGATCTTGCCGTTGCTCGTCCCTGTCATATACGCGGGCGCGGTATTCGGTCCTTCTGGATCTCTTGGCGCTGCCCTCGAGGGAATCATCGTCGTCGTACCCGAGGCGATCCTGATGCCCGAGAGCACCGTGGGGCAATGGGCTACGACGAGCACCCTTGCGCTGGTTCTCGTCACAGCTCTCCTGATCGGGGACCGCTTCGAGGGGCAGAGAACCCTCGCGAAGGCACGAGCCGCCGCAAAGATGCCCGGGGCTCTGCCCGAGCCTGAGGAGTGCTTCCGCCTCGCTTTCGATAACAACATCGCCGGCATGATCATCACAGACCTCGACGGCCGCATCGTCCAGGTCAACCGCTCCTACTGCGCGATGATCGACTACCCGGTAGAGGAGCTGCTCGGCCACGATGTCGTCAGCTTCACGCATCCGGGGGACAAGGACAAGACGGCAGAGATGTACCGCCGGCTGGCTTCGGGCGAGGTCGACCAGGTGGGCGACATCAAGCGCTACCTGCGAAAGGACGGCACTGTCGTGTCCGGGGACGTCTTGAGCGGTGTGGTCAAGAACGATGGCGGTGCCCCAATTTACTGCGTGAGCTCGATCAAGGACGCTACCGAGGACCATGCGCTTGCGGCTCAGCTCTCCCACCAGGCCCTGCACGACCCGCTTACCAAGCTTGGAAACCGTGTGCTCTTCGAGGACCGCTTCTCTCTGGCCCGAGCACAGACCGCTCGCCGGGGAGGCTGGGACGCAGTGCTCTTGGTAGACATCGACGATTTCAAGGTGGTGAACGATACCTTCGGCCACCAGGTAGGCGATCTGTTGCTCGTGGAGCTTGCTCACCGACTGGAGAACCTGACCCGGACGAGCGACACGCTGTGCCGCTTCGGGGGAGACGAGTTCCTCTACCTCGCCGCTGGGCTGGCGTCGCCGGACGAAGCCGAGACGGTGGCCCGGCGCCTCGCCGGTGGCTGGGCCGAACCATTCCTGCTCGAAGGGGCACGCTTCGAGCAACGGGCGAGCATCGGTGTCGTGATCTGCGACCTATCGAGCGAGGGCTACGACCAGATGCTGCGCGATGCCGACATTGCGATGTATGAGGCAAAGCGCCGCGGTAAGGGCCGCCATGTGGTATTCACCCCCGATATGTCGCCACGCACTGCCACCAGCCTCTAGTCGCTGGCGAACGGCCTGGGAGGAGAGCGCCCCCATGTGTTGGCGGGCGCTCTCCTCCGAGGACCGAGCCGATCTCCGAAGAGCTATGAGGAGACGAAGTACCACCGCGACGGGCGCGGGTTGCCGAAGGCACTCTGAGGGCTCCATCCCTTGAGAGTGTCCTTGATCACCGAGACGCGGTTGTCCCCGGTCGGGAACCACAGAGCCGCTACCTGTCGTGACAAGAAGTTCTCAACGGCGTAGACGTACTTGAGCCCCGAATTGGCATGAGCGGCATCGATCAGGTGCTGAGCAGTGGCTGAGTAGTAACCGCCACCCCAGTAGTTGCCCAGCCCGAACTGCTGGCCCTCGGTGGGAAGTATTGGGTTGTCGCCGTAATCCCACAACCAGTTCGCGTAGATGGCGATTCCCCAGTTGCACGGTCCGGGAGGACAGACACCGGCGATTGAGTACATCGTCGTCTCAGTTTGAGGATCGAGGGAGATGTCGATACCGCCCGCCCGCGCAGCAGTCTGGAATGCCTCCACCTGTGCAGCCAGCGAAGGAAAGCCGCTCTGGTACATCATCAGTAAGTCGAGCTTGCGCCCCTTGGCTATGCCGGCCCCACAGTCGTTTTTCGCGGTGCCCGGCCGCCGGCACACCATGTACCCGTTGGAGGCGGTGCCCCAGCCGTGATTGACGAGAAGGGACTTGGCGCTGCCAGGCGCGTATGGATACGGGTCGATCTTCTCCTGCGGGCTTACGTACGGTGAGCCAGGAATGTTCGGCACTGGTCCGTAGGCGATCTGCCCGAAGCCGTTCATCGCGGTCTTTAGGTACAGCGGTGCGTCGATGAAATGCTGGAGCGCTTGGCGGATATAGAGCTGCCGCACCAAAGGACCGTATGTCGGGCTCGTGTAGCCGAGCTCAGCCCACTGCACATAGTCAGGGGCCCAGGGAGCCACGGTATAGCCATTGGCTTTTAGATAGCCGATCATCCCATGGTCGCTGAAAGGAATATAGCCGTAAGTGACCGTACCCGATCTCAGTGCATCTACCTCGGCAGTATCACTCGAGAACGTCTCGATGACGACATGTGCCAAGTGCGGCTTTTCGGGACCGCTGTAACGTCCGTTCCTGCTGAGAACGGTGCGAGAAGTGGTCGCGTTGTACGATGTGAGCGTCCACGGGCCGTCAACTACCTTCCACAGCGGATTTGTGGCATAAGTCGATAGGTCCTCTGCTTGATGATACAAGAAGCTGAAGACCTTTTTGGCGCCGCTGGTCGAACGGTCGTAGTTACCGATCGCCCCACCGGGGGAGACTCGGTCCCATGCCTGCTGCGGCAGTGGCACGATATTTACGAGCTGGTTGTTCGTGTACCACTGCTGGCTGTAGGAGCGGTTCAAGTGCATAACGAACTCAGTCGGACTGACATAGCTGATACCGGTGACGTTGCTTGGGAACTCGCCGGGAAGGTAGACAGCGATCTGGGACTTGTTCGCGCTGAAGAGGTTGATCCCGAACTGCACGTCACGAGTCGTCAGGAGCTTGCCGTCTGACCACATGAAGTGCTTGAGTCGAATCGTGACCGTCCTGTTGTGGTCTGAGTACACCGGCGGGTACGCCAGGCTCAGCTTGTAGTTGATGACGGGCTTGTTGCCCTGTCCAGGAAAATAGAGTGGGCGCCACATGTCGTACTCGACATCTTGATCCCACGGTTCGTAGTTGGCCTGATTGGGATATGGAAGGATCCAGCTGAACACGTCTCCAACCGACAGAGCATAAGTGGCCGTGCCGCCTGAGATCGGAGCCCCGGCCCGGCTCGACCTGACAGCGGCCGAGCCGTCAGGACTCAATGTGACGATGGAGAGCGAGACGGCGGCAAAGAGCAGTCCCGCTCGGTATATGTAGCTTCTGCGAGAGATGGCTGGCCACCTTCTCCTTGGTCGAACAGCTTTGTCGCTGTGGTCGAACATTTCTCTAGCCCCCTTTATCGAATAATCTCCAGCGTGCTCTTGCGGTGAGTCCCTTACCAGGGCATTGTCACGCGCACCTGCTCCGCGACTAGCTTCGCAATGCCTTAGCGAAGGTCTGCATGTTACCCAGGAACCGTTCGATGTCATCCTCCGTGTGCTGGACAGAGAGTGTCCACTGCTCGGCTTTGCCCCACGGCGGCAGGAATACGCCACCGTTATGCTGGAATAGCCAGTGCGCGTGGCTATACCGGTTGTCCACCGTCAGGAAGTCTCGGTAGTTCTGTATTCGCTTCGGCGAGAAGATGATCGCGCCTTTGGCCCCGATTCCCATAACATACGCTGGCAGGCCCCACTCCCCGACAATCCGCTCACTGCCCGCCACGATCGCGTCGCGGAGCCTGTGGATCCTCTCATAGCCCCCGTCATCAAGAACCTCGGTGAGCACCGCGCGCGCTGCGGCCATCGTAAGCGGATTGCCATTGAAGGTGCCCACCTGCTCGTAGCCACCGCTCGTGATGAAGCTCATCGCCTCCTCGGTGCCTCCGAGAGCACCACACGGGGTCCCGCCACCGAGCGACTTGGCAAGGCAGACGATGTCAGGCGTTACGCCATAGAGCTGGGTGATGCCGCCCGGCGAAGTCGTGAGGCCGGTCTTCACCTCGTCGAATGCTACGAACGCGCCGTGGCGATGCGCTATCTCGATCACGCCCTCGAGGTATCCCGGGACGGGAGGGACGATGCCGATGTTCATCATCACGGGCTCGATGAGCATGCCGGCAATCTGGCCAGGATGGGAGTCGAATACCTGCTCGACAGCTGCCAGGTCGTTGAAGGGAACCACGAGCGTAAGCTCAACGAGTGCTCGGGGAATGCCCGTGGAGGCGGCAACGCTGTTCGGGTGCTCGTAGGGGCCTATCTCCGGCGGCTCTTGGTACACAGACACTTGCACCGAGTCGTGGTGGCCGTGGTAGGAGCCCTCGACTTTGACGATCAGCTCGCGGCCCGTGATGCCACGCATGAGATGGACCGCGTCCATCGTCGCCTCTGTCCCCGAATTGCCGAAGCGCCAGAGCGGGAGCGCGAACCGGCGCGCAAGCTCCTCCGCGACCACGATCGCGTCCTCGACCGGCTGCGCGAAGTGCGTGCCGAGAGCAACGCGCTTCGTCACCGCTGCCACCACGCTCGGGTGGGCGTGCCCTGCCGCCATCGCGCCGTAGCCACCGTGAAGGTCTACGTACTCGTTCCCATCGACGTCGTAGACCTTCGAGCCTTTGCCGTGGCTGATCCAGATCGCCTGCGGGCGGTGGATCTGCCAGCTCGAGGTGGCACCTCCCGCGAGCGCGTGTTCTGCGCGCGTGGTGAGCCTTGCCGAGATCGGCTGCCGCGCAACGAAGACTTCCTCCTGTTCCGCTATCAGCTGATCGAGTCTCCTCGACTCACTCGACGGAGTTGCCTCGCTCGACGTCATCTGATCGTCTACCCCTGCTCTCGTGCCTTGGAAGTCTTCGCAATACTTGTTGGTGCGCTCAATCAAACTATAGACGCGCCGCCGCGGCGCGCGTTCGCAGCTTGGTATGTCGTCAGATGAAGACCGAGGTCACAGCCGAGCTCTCGCGACCCCACGCGGACGCACAACTCGAATGCGCGTCTCGGGGAGAACCCCGGATCACGTAGGAGCACCTGCAGGGCGAGGCCGTCGATCAGGCCGGCAAAAAGGCGCGAGACCTCATCCGGCTCGCCTGCGCCAAAGTCGCCCGTGAGGCGCCCGGCGGAGACGACCGAGCAGATAGTGTCCAGCCACCTCCTGTCGAGCTTTTCCCGCTGCGAAGCCAACTCGGCGTCTCGCAGCGCGCCTGCCCATGACTCGACCCAGAGAATCCAGTCGTCCCAGAGATCCGAGCCGCTCTCCGATCCGACCAGGCAGGCCAGCTCGAGCAACCGGAGAAGCTTGTACGGTGGCGTGTCGAGGCGTTCGAGCTCAGCAGTGACCCGCCGGTAGAACCGGTCCTCCGCGAACTGAAGCGTCTCGGCAAGAAGCTTGCTCTTTGACCCGAAGTAATAGAACACGAGGGCAGGGCTCATCCCTGCCTCGGCGGCCACGAGAGCCATGCTCGTGTCTGCCAGTCCAGTCGTGCTGATGACACGTACGGCTGTCTCAAGGATTTGCGCTCGGCGGAGCTCTGTAAGTCGCGGACGACCCATCGCATCTCATCCCTCGTTCAGACGATCCTCGCGGACGCAGCGAAACCTCGAGCGCAGGCGTGCTGCTCGCGACGGAGCGCCGTCGGGTTTCCTACCCAAGATAGCCTGACCCCTCGGTCAAGAAAAGCTCCCGGATCACGCATGCAGCACTCGGCCGTATCGGCAACGGGCTCTCGGCCACCTACAACCCCGCGGGTCTGGTTCTCCACCGGCTCGCCCAAGTGCAGCGAGGCATCCTTGCCCTGCTCGGCGTGTTGGGCGTATCGAAACCCGACCACATTGCATGAGTATTCCAAGACGACGGGCTGAAACCCACCGCGGGTCCCTGCCGCGTGCTGGACCGTCGCCTCGTGGCGAGGTGGGTTCCCTTTCTCGGTCGGTAAGCGCCGACTGGGCCGATGCGGACCACGCCGCCGGTCTTCCACCTCTGGTGGCGTCAGCAACAGTATTCGAAACCACTTGACTTCGCGCAGGCATGGAGGTCTGCTACCGCCTTTCGGCACGCTTGCGTGCTCACGGGCCTTCCCGAACAGACCGGTGACGGACTGCGAGCACGCGGACCCGACGCTGATCCTCGTCAACTTCGTAGATGATTCGGTACGTACCGACGCGAAGCGACCGCAGTCCGCGTAGCGGTCCCCGGAGAAGGTGACCGGCCTCGGGCTCACGCTCGAGAAGCCCGAGAGCCCGGACCGCGGCGTCGGAGAGCGGCCAGTCGAGGTCAACGATCTCCTCGCGAGCGCGCCGGGCCAGCTCGACCCGACTCACCCTCTGCGGCGCGACTGCAGTTCCCGGCAAAGGTCGTCGAGCGTCACCGTCTCGCCACCCTCTACTTCGCGCCGCCCTTCGTCGATGGCGGCCAGTATCTTGGCGTCCGACGAGATCTCCGCTGTCTCCTCCAGGGCCTCGTACTCATCCACTGGGACGAGGACGGCCGCCGGACGGCCGTGGCGGGTAACGATGACGTGTTCACGCAAGTCGGCAACCTGGTCGATGACCTGGCTGAGCTCAGCACGAAGCTCACGGACGGGGACGGTCTTGCTCATAGAAAAAGTGTACCATATTGAGTACAAATCGGCCGGTGGGCGCTACAGGACTCGAACCTGTGACCTCAGCCGTGTGAAGGCTGCGCTCTAACCAACTGAGCCAAGCGCCCGATTCTCGCAGCGTAGTGGACTC
>JAKACA010000028.1 GCA_021796455.1 Actinomycetes bacterium | reverse complement strand
AACGCAATCGGACAACGGTCCCACCGGGCGGCGCGAGCCGCCGGCGGGATCGCTGTCCCACAAATGGCTGGACGGAGAGCGCTCTACAAAGGTCGCCGGCCGTCCCGGTCAGGGTATTAGGGTGCCCGAAGATGCCACAGCCGAGAAAGTGCCCCCAAAAGCGCTGACACCGACTCCGTTCGTCGACGGCGGCACGGCGGCGGCGGTGCTCGTTGCTAGCGCCCCGGGGCTGTCCTGACTGAAGAGGTAGAGAGGATGGCCGTCGTAGGTCACCTGAAAAGTCCCATCCGGGCGGCTGATGCTTCCGACTAGTCCCTGAGTGACGCCGGTCCCCGCGAGCGGAGGCGCGCTTGTGAGCAGCGGCGGCCAGACCCGAGCGCAACTCGCTTCGCAAGCGCTCGTGGTGGCGGTGTCTGCGCTGAACGAGTAGAGGGTGAAGAGGCCGCCCGTGAAGCCGGAGGTGGCAGTAAGAACGGTGTCAGAAGAGCCGGAGATCGTGACCGACGCGGCCCCGAGCGTGATCTGACCAGGGTCGGGGAGCCCGGTCGCTGCGAGCGTGTACCACACTCCGTGGGCCTCGTTGTCGATGAGGTCCTCTCCGTTGGTGAGTCCAGGCGGTGCGCCAGTGCCCAGGTCGAAGGCAAACAGGTAGAGGGGATGGCCGTCGTAGGTGACCTGCATCTGGCCACTCGGTCGCCGAGTGGTGCCAAGAAGGCTCTGGGAAACGCCCGGTCCGGCGATCACACGTCCCGAGGTGAGGAGCGGGGGCCAGATCGAGCTGCAGCCTGTCGTGGAAAGGCAGCTCGACTGCGCCCCGGGGCCTCCACGATCTCGCGCTCCCATCGCGTTGTCGCCCTTCTTGCCACAGCGCGAGTGGTCCTGGCAGTTAGAGTTGCCCTCCTGTCTCCTCGAAGGGCCCGCGGTGTCGGCCGTCAGCATGTAGAGGGTCCTCGTCCCCTTGGCCGTCGACGTGGACAGCACCGGGCCGTTGGCAGTGAGCTCGAGGCTCACCGTCGCGACTCCGGCGTCGGGTTGTCCAGAGATGGACACAAGGTGCCAGATCCCGAGGAACGCGGCGATGTTCTCGCCGCCAACCTCTCCGGGTACTCCAGCGTCTGGCGCGAAGCTGTAGAGAGGATGGCCGTCGTAGGTCACCTGAGGCGCAGACGAGTCTGGACGCGCGACTGTGCCGAGAAGCCTCGTTTGCACACCTCGAACCCCATACAGCGGTCCGGATGCGAGCAACGGGAGCCAGATCTGAGTGCACTCAACGGTCGTACCGCTGACCGGGGTCGAGTTGGCTGGGGTGCAGGCCGTTGGAAGGTGGAAGCCCAACTCGTCGCCGCTAAAGGTGTAGAGAGCGGCACCCGACGCTGTGGCAAGCACGGTCCCGTACCCGGATTGCATCGAGGTGATCACCTGAGCTCCAGCAGGGGGGCCACCGTCAGCCGTGCGGGCGGAACCGTGCGGTCCCGTTGTCAGCTGGCGCGCCTGTGCCGAGGCGGGACCCGAGATGAGACCGACTGCGAGAAGGGGAGCGGCGAACGCTGCGCCCCACACCGCGAAGCGGCGCCGGATCGGCCGAAAGCGTCGTGTGCTGCTCGCTTGGACCGCCAGCCGGCGCTCGGATCGAGCACGAAACCTCCTGTCAGCACGTTGCATCATGGTGCTCCTTTTGATTGAGTCGTAAACGACGGGGAGAAGCCAGATATTCGACCGAAAATTCGTAGCAGAAGTGCAAGCCCCGTTCACAACGGGCATCTCGTTAGGTCTTGGACCGCCGCACTCGCGATCTCACCGGGGCCAGCGGCAGCGCAGCGCACGGATGGGGCCGTCGAGGAACAGCTAGACGTAGATGCTGCTTGGATCGACCGGGACCGGCAATGCCCCCTTCGTCATGACGAGAGCAGCTCCGACAGAGGAACTGAAGCCACCGAACCACTGGCTGAGCAGCCCGCCACCGCACCCCGTCCAGTTCTTGCAGCAACGAAGATGTGCATCCTGCCAGACGACACGGCGTCGGCAAGAGCGACGGCCTGCAGTCACAACCTGTACCCGGCGATGGCCATCGGTAGCGTCTCACGGTGCCATCGGCGACACGAGATCCATCGGGATCAGCAAGGTGAGCGGTCCCCCAGGCGCGGGGCCCGCGCGGATCCCTCGGCGAGCGGCCGCCCACGACTGCCTCGCGAGTACTCCTCGATGGCGGCCGTGCTCGTCGCCTCGTTCGGAGCCTTTCTGGCTCTGACGGACAAGACGGTCGTCAACGTCGCCTTCCCGAACCTGGAGGCAGCGTTCCCGCACGCGACGGTCGGCGACCTCTCGTGGATCCTCAACTCCTACAGCATCGCTTTTGCCGGCATGCTTGTCGTCGGAGGGCGCTTCGCTGACCTGGTCAGCCGGAGGCGGATATTCAAGACTGGTCTAGTTCTCTTCACAGTCGCGTCCGGCCTATGTGCCGCTGCCAACTCGGTGGAGATACTCATCGCCTTTCGAGCTCTGCAGGGAGCCGGGGCGGCGATGCTCGCCGGCGATGCATGGACCACCACGCCCAACGAGGCCGCTTCGATCTCCGCCGCCACCGACCCCGAAGGTGATCGGACTCGTCGCCCTCGATGATCACGTGCCCGTCGCTGCTCTCGGTGATGCATTGCACGAGCAACCGACTACCGCGGGTGGCGGATACCGGGTCGCGCGCCTCCATGTGCCCGGCGCGGGCTCTCTCGGGCAAGCAGCGCAGGACAGCGACCGAGTTCTTCTCGTTGCCGGGTCGGACACAGCCTGGCGCGGGAGCTGCATCCGGCAGGCAGACAGACTCATCGTCGCGACGGTCGGACCCGATCCTTGCGGACTTGCCGCCATCGGAGACAGGCCCGACATCCTCGTGAGCGGTTCTCAGCCGTCGACTGCGCAGATCGTCGCTTGGCACGACAGGTACAACTGCCGGCGCGTGTACCACGCGGGATCCGAGCCTGCGTCATGGCGGCACCACCCGGCGCCCCTGGTCGCTCGCCTTGGCGGGACCTCGGTGGCACTTGCCCTAGCTGGTGGCGGTGCGCGGGCACTTGCTCACATCGGCGTCCTCCAAGCGTTCGAGGACGCCGCGATCGCTGTCGACAGGGTGGCGGGCACCAGCATGGGTGCCATGATCGCGGCTCTTTTCGCGACAGGTGCGAGCGCTGGCGAGATCGAGTCGGTGATCTTCGAGGAGTTCGTGCAGCGCAACCCTTTCGGTGACTACAGACCTTCCTTGGTGAGCCTGGCGCGAGGCGAGCGGGGTAAGGAGATGCTCAAGCGCCGCTTCGGGGAAGCTCGACTCGAGGCCATGACGAAGGCCATGACGAAGGAGATTGTCGTGGTGAGTACCGACCTCTATGACCGCCGACCGGTCTGCCACCGTCGAGATCTCACGGCGGAGGCGGTGGCTGCCTCGATCTATCTCCCCGTCCTGTCTCCCCGTCCTGTTTCCCCCTCAAGTCATCGACGGCCGGGTTCACGTCGACGGTTCCCTGAGCGACAACTGTCCCACCGCCGCCTTCGCCCATATGAACGAAGGCCCTGTGGTCGCGGTGCGGATCGCCATTGCCTCCTCCGGCTCACGATCTCGGAGACCACCTTCGATAAGCGAAACCCTTTTGCGGGCCGTGCAGATGGGCGACCCGCATAGCGCAGTCGACGAGGCCGAGGAAGAAGCCACCATTACCGACACGGCCGACACTCGGGGCCTCGGCCTGCTCGAGTTCCACCAGCTGAGTGAGGCTCGAGAGGCCGGCCTGCGGGCAGGTGAGGCCGCGGCCACCGCTCTGCGGCAAAGCGGTCTCCACCTGAGCACCACCGGTGCCCTGTCTTGAGCAACCGGCTCCCGTCGATCCAGCCGCTGCCGGGCAACTGCTACGCAGATGGGCGCGCGAGCCGCTAGCCGGGCTCGAGCGAGGCCAGGAGATCTTGGTACCGCTTCGGCATGGACACCGTTGAGCGCATGGCCACGGGGATCGGGTAACGAACCCCGCCTCGATGGGTCGCCTCGAGACCTTCACAGATCTCCCCGGCGAACCTGGCGGGGAAGGAGAAAGCCATCTCGGTGTCCTGTGCCATCCCGAACACGCGATCGCCGTTACAAGGAAGGATCACTTTCGCTTCGTCCGTGAGCATGGTCTGGATCACGAGCTCGGCGCAGTCGAGCCGGCCGCCGGACGAGCTCTCGACACGACCACCGTGCCGGTGCAGGGCAGCGTTGACGAGCCGCATGACCTGCGCGCTGTTGCCGTAGACGATGACTACGTGAGGGTCGAAGCCGAGCCGATCAAGGGGAGCTACGCACAACCGGTCGAAGCGGCCGGCAGCAAAGCGCCAGGTTGCTCCCTCGAGCGCCGCAGCCGCAGCCGGCTCGCTGCAGTACATGCCGAGGGCAGCCTCGCCGGCGAAGTACCGGTCGTTCGCCGGTCGAAAACCGAAAGCCACCGCCGCCAAGGGGCAGATGACGTCCTCCCGTCCAACGGCGATAGACCACCCGTACCGACGCGCGATTCCGATCGACTGACATACGATCCATCGCTCGCTCAAATCCCTGCTCGGAACGCGCACACCGGCAGGCAGCGCCTCGCCAGGAGACAGCATCCTCACGCCGAGCGGAAAAGTGTCCGGCCTTATATAGCGGCTGATCGCCGATTCGAGCTCCGCATAACGCTCGCCGGGTCCAGCAAGCTTCGCCGTGCGCGGTAGCTCCTCCACGGAGGCGATCGTAGGCTACGGGGAGCCGCCAGGCACCAGCCGGCACCCCGGGGCTACTGCGGGTGCCGCGTCGCTCACGGATCCCGCCGGGTGCCCGCAGACCCCGGCGAGCGCCACAACCGCGCCGAGGCAAGCACCCGGCCGCCGCCAAGCAGCCAGGTGTCGAGGACCGACGGCGTCTCCTGCCGGAGCAGGACGGGGTCGGCTTGGGAGACGATTGGCTCGTTGTATTCGAGCTCTGCTCTCACCGGCAGCCAGTCAAGCGATGACATAGCGTCCTCCACCGCCGCCCAGTGCACTGCGTTGTTCATATGACCCCAGATGTCGATGTCGCTCGCCCGCACTGGCCATGGTCGTCCCGGCTCCAAGCCGAACTCCGGCGGCCCTGGTAGGAGGAGTCGAGCCGAGGCGCTCTTGCCGCCAGCCGATGGCCGGTAGACCCGCTCGAAGAGCTCACCCAGGCGCTGGGGCCGCCCGCTTACTGCGTCAACGGCTACCCAGATGGCTTTCGCCTGCACGAGACCGCCGTCATCACCTCGGATCGTCGTGGTGCGCTCGGCCCATCTCGATGCCGTCGCTGAGCAGAAGGTCGCCAACTCGAGCCGTTCGGTACGCGAGGGAAACCTCCAGACGGCCACGACGCAACGGCGGAGCAACCAGCCGATTGACGCTGGCCATTGAGCATCTTCGGCGTCGTCTTCGGCCACGTCCTGCAGGTAGCGGGCGACCGAATCGAAGCGAAGTCGTCCCTCAGGAGACGTGTCGCCAAGGCGCACCCTCCGCTCCGCCCGGTAAACGCGCCCGGTTGACGGCAGCGGGATGAGATCGTTGCTCACCAGCGCGACACGCACTTCGGGCCCGGATTCATCAAGAACCGAGCGTGCCGCCGGCAGCAACGGGCCCCTCACCGGCAGCAGCGGGCCCCTCACCGGAACTGGCACCCAGGTATCTCTCGAGAGCCCTGACCAGTTCCTCGCGATGGCCCTCCTCCGCGAAACACGACTCGATCGATGTCCTGGCTATCGAGCCGAGAACGCCCTTGTCCCACGAGAAGGTCTCCGCCGTCTCGACGTACTCGCCCAGAAGCTCGCACCCATAGATGAGGGGATCATCGGTGTTGAGCGACACGCCGACCCCGGCAGCCCGGAGCCGCTCGAGGGGATGGCGGCTCGGGTCCGGCGTCAGCCCGAGGATGCGATTGGAAGTCGGGCAGATGTCGAGTGCCACCCGCCGCGCAGCCAGGTCGCGGACGAGCACCGGATCCTCGATCGCTCGAATGCCGTGGTCAATCCGCTCGGCGCCAAGAAGCTCGACGGCTTCTCGCACGCCGCCGGGACCACTGGACTCCCCGGCATGCGCGCACCGGTGCAGGCCATGGGAGCGCGCGAGAGCGAACGCCGGAGCAAAACGATCGTTGTGCGAGCCTGCCTGCTCGTTCCCGTCGATCGAGAGCGCAACCACGCGGGGGTGCCGCGCTTGCACCATCCATTCGACCATCTCCCGTGCCCTCCCGGCAGATTCGCCCCGGTTGATGCTCAGGCACAATCCCGCCGGCGCCAGACCGTCTTGCTCGGCCTCCCGAAACCCTCCGTCGATGGCGTCGACCATCGCCGCGACCCGCCCACGCCAGGCTTGCCAATGGAGCGGGGTGATGATGACGTCGATGTAGCAGGCGCCCGACGCCGTCGCATGTCGCGCAGCCGCGTAAGCGATAGAGGCCAGCTCGTCAGCCTGGTCTATCAGGGCACAGGAGAAGTCGAGGTAGCTGAGCAGATCCGCGAGACTCGAGATAGGAGGAGCTCCGGTCGCGTCTTCGCCTTCGTCAAAGGGGACGGCTACGTGGTGTCGTCTCGCAGCCCTTCGTACAAGATCCCGCTCGATGCACCCCTCCATATGGCAGTGCACCTCCGCCTTGGGCAACGCTTTGACCCAATCGGCATCCCAGTCGGCTGCGGCACCCACCTCGGCCACGCTATCGCCGCCCGTGCCTAGGGAAAAGCTCGCCACTTCAGCTCGTCGAGACGATGAGCACCGAGCACGGAGCCTCGTGGGCGACTGTATTGGGCACGCTGCCGAGCACCCGCCGCACGCCCAGCATGCCCTTGTTGCCCACTACCACCACGTCGGCCTTGACTCGCTCGGCGACGTCGCAGATGGCTCGAGCGGGATCACCGCTCTCGGGATGCACCTCGGCCTTTACCCCGACGGCGCGCGCGTTGGATGCCAGCGCTGCGAGAAGCGACTCGGCGAGATCGCCGGAATCGAGCGCTTTCGTGAACTCCGGTGACCCTGCTGCGCTGTACCTCTGCGGCTTGTACGCAGAGACTATGTGGAGTGTTGCACCATCCAGCCGCGCCAGCTCGATAGCCTTCTTCACTGCCTCAGCTGCAGTCGGAGACGCGTCAGCTCCGACAACCACGGTCTCGAACATCTGCTCATCGTCTCCTTGTCTCGAAGGTTCCCCGGGCCGGGACGACACGCCCCCGGTCATGGTGCCCCCGGCGCTGCAAGATCCGTATTTCTAGCCCATCGCCCGGCCGTAGGTGTTGGTGCACACGGCACGAAGCGCCATGCTGCTGAAGCTCTGAGCGGCAACCACCGATCCTCCTGGTTGAATGGCTTCGTGCCTGAGCTAGTGCCACCAACCACAGCCGTGCAAGCTTCGTTTCTCGCTGCGATGAACGAGCTGCTGCTCGAGGGTGCCGGCACATCTCCCGACGACTCGATGGTGGCACGGGAGATCAAGGAGTTCGGCTCGGCCTGGAGGACGAGCGAGGGTTTCTCGAAGTACGTCGAGCGGCTCCTGGCCGACGCGCGCGAATCGACGCTGCGACCGTCCTATCTCGTGGCAAATACGACATACTGGTGGATCGAGGAAGACCGGTACCTGGGCCGGATCTCGATCCGCCACCGTCTCACGCCCCGCCTGCTCGAGATCGGCGGTCACATCGGCTACGACGTGCGCCCCTCGGCCAGGCGCCAGGGCCACGCGACGGCCATGCTCGCAGCAGTGCTCCCACATGCCAACGAGTTGGGCATCGACCCCGCGCTCGTCACCTGTGACACAGACAACGTGGGATCCCGCAAGGTGATCGAGGCCAACGGTGGGATCTTCGAAGACGAGCGGAGCGGCAAGCTGCGTTACTGGATCCCTACGGGCCGGGCAGCCCGGTAAGCGACCTCAGCTCGCCGTCACCAGCTCGAAGTGCTCGACGACCGGTGGCGGATCGTAGAAGTGGTGGAGCAGCTGTCGCCACTCCTCGTAGGCAGCCGAGGTGCGAAACCCGTCCAGGTGATCGGCAAGCGTTTCCCACTCGACGAGCAACAGGTAGCGACTGGGCTGCTCGACGCACCTTTCCAGGCGCACCGACCGCCAGCCTTGGGCCGACATGATGAGAGGTCTCGCGACGGCAAAGGCCTCTTCGAAAGCCGGTTCCTGCCCCGGCCGTATATCGAGGACGACATGTTCAAGGATCACCTGACCACCTGGGCTTCTTCCGTCTCGGACCTCGTCTCGCGCAGGCGGCACGATACCACCGTGCTGCCCTCAACCCGTGGTCCGGCACACCGTCGCGCGAGGCGGAGGTGATCCCGACTCGAAGTAGGAGTCGACCCACCCTTGCACGCACTGGCTCGAGAAGTAGCCGGTGTGGCCGTCCCCGTCACGCGTCAACAGCTCCGAGCCCTTCAACTGGTGCACGAGTGCCCTCGCCCAGGCATACGGCGTCGCCGGGTCGTGCGTAGAGCCGACAACCAGAATCCGAAGAGGCCGCGACAGGTGGATTGCGCCGGGCTTCCCCGTCGCAGGCACCGGCCAGAAATCGCAGGGCAGCGAGCTCCATGCTTCCGCCGGGCCGAAGTCAGGCGCGCTCCTCGCGAACTCGGCGGCCAGAGCACGGTACTGAGCAAGCGGCGGCACAGGCCGGTCAAGGCAAGTGACTGCGAGGTTCGCCGACACAAGGTTGCTCGCCGTCCCGCTTGGCCCGAAGCCCGCATACTCATATGCCAACGCCGCCAGCTCCGAGCCGTTCCCTGTCTTGGCCGCTGCCAAGCCCTGCGCGAGATAGGGCCAGTCGGTCGTGGTGTACAACGAGGCGATCACACCGGTGAGCGCTACTGCGTAGCCGATCCTCTGCGTGCCGCCGAGAGCCGGTGTCATAGCGGCCGTGAGGCGACCGCCGGCCTCGAGTCTCCGCATCACCTGCCGATAGGCCGCGCGGGCCCCGCCCGGCAGGTCGTTCGAGCAGGTCGCGTCCTTGGAGCACCAAGCGAAGAAATCGTGGAGGTCGCCCTCGAAGCCATTGGCCTGCTGCAGTTCCATCGCGGCCGTGGAGAGAGCGGGGTCGACTGCTCCGTCGAGCACCATGACGCCTACCTCGCCGGGGAACTCCTGCGCGTAGAGTGCCCCTAGGTAGGTCCCATACGAGAAACCCAGATAGTCCAGCTTTGACTGGCCAAGTGCCTGTCTCAGGCGGTCCAGGTCACGCGCAGTGACCGCGGTAGAAAGGCTCGCGAGCACGTCTCGCGGCACAGCGGAGCCACAACCCTGATCGAATGCCTTGGTTGCGGCGACGACGGCTGCGATCTGGGTGGGGGTGGATGGAGCCGGATCGAGCTGGAGCCAGCGGCGCAGGCCCGAGGGCGTGGTGCACTCGACAGGATCGCTCTGGCCCACTCCACGTGGATCGAAGCTGACGAGGTTGAAGCTCGCGCGCAGCGTTGCCGGAAAATCCGCGGCTGTCTCCTTCAGGAACTGCACGCCGGACTCGCCGGGGCCGCCGGGGTTGATGACGATAGAGCGCGCCGACTTGGCGCCGTGGGTTGCGGGAAGCTCGATGACGGCTAGTTGCAAAGTCCCCTTCGCGGGCTGCGCATAGGAGATGGGAACGGCAAGGCGCGAGCAGCGAAACCGCCCGCAGCGGTACCAGACCAGCCTGGACACGGAGGAAGGGACGGCAGGTCCCGACGACGCAGACGCGCCGCTCGGCGCACTCAGTCCACTCAGGAGGAGCACGAGGGCTGCCAAGCCGCCTAGAAGCAGCCGACCTCCATGCCGGTCATGCCGGTGCACCGACTCGTCAGGTGTCAGATCGGTCAGCTATTTGACCGAAAGCGCCGGCGCCGTCCGATCTCGAACAGGGCGGCACCGATCAGTCCGATCCCTGCCGCCAGCACCCAGTACAGCTGGCTCGCCCACGGCTCGCCTGTCGGTGAGGCCGGAACTGTCGAGCCCGACGTGACGATCACCGAGACCGACGTGGTGAGCTTCTGGCCGTTGGCTCCCTTGCCGCTGGCTGTGACGACGCACGTCACGCCAGGAACGGCGCTGTTGGGGATCGTGATCGAGGTCGTGAAGTTACCTGACGAGTTGGCAGTCACCGTCAAAGTCTCGATGCCGCAGACGTTGAGCTTTACAGAGGTGCCGGGCGCATAGCCGTGGCCGCTCAACGTGACGGTGCCTCCAGGCGGCTCAGATCCGGAGTTCGTGGTGAGCCCGCCACAAGCGGTCGGATAACCGCAGGACTTGCTTGAGCTGCTGGACGCGAGCGCTGCTCCCCCGGACACCCCCAGAGTCACAGAGGCGACGATCATCGCCATGCCGCCTACCGCCAGTAGGAACCTTCGCATCCGCGCCACTGTTATCTCCCTCTCGACACCTCGACGTCACGCCCTAACGGAGGCTCCCCCGATTCTAGCCTGAGTTTCGCCCGCCCGAAAATTCCTCGCTGCGCACATGCCAGGCTCAGAGCACATCGGGCGTGCCAGGGGCCAGGGCCTGCCGACGACCATGACCTGTGGGCGCTCGGCCATGATAGGGCGCCATGGTTCAGTTGCCCCCGAGCAAGGACGATACGCCGACCATCACGCCTCGCGCCGAAGCTGCGACGAGATCGTGGAGGCTTCGCAAAGGAGCTCACCCAGGCGCCACCGGCCGAGCAGGCCTGCTCCCGGGCATCGGCATCGCGGCTGCCGCTTGCCTGTTCGCCGCCCTGACAAAGGGCGCGCCGACCGAGATCCATCTGCTCGACACCGTGCTCAAGGTTCTCGTGGCGCTCGTGTGCGTGCTCGCCGGGCGCCGGACGCCTTGGGCACTCGTCGCGATAGCGGCCGCGGTTGCCGCCGCGGCTTCCTACGGCTCGCCGGGGGCTCTGGTCGCGGTCGCCGCCTTTGGGCTTAGCGCCGCCGGGTGGTGGACCACCACCAGGGCCAAGCGAGCGCCGTCACCGCCGGCCATCTGGACGATCGTTCGGATGGCGGCCTGCGGATCACTCGCCAACCTTGCCCTTCGCGCGTCATGGCCCCGTGTGACGTTGTCGACCTCCCTCGTGGCCGCGCTGATCGTGGTGCTCATCGTGATACCGGGGATCATCTGGGCACCTCGCAGGACGCGGCGCGCGGTTCTCGTCGTCGGAGGGCTCGCGGCCGCGGCAGCTCTAGGGCTCACCGCTCTCGCAGGCGTGGCCATCTACAGGGCGCGCGCACCGTTGCAGTCGGCGCTGAACGACGCGAGAGGCGGTCTCGTGGCCGCCGAGCACGGAGACAGGGCCGCCGCGGTGAGCGACTTCAAGCTGGCCGAGAGCGCGGCGCACAGTGCAGAGAACGACCTCGTCTGGGCTCGACCGGCAGAGATCGTACCTATCGTCTCCCAGCAGGTGCGGGCGATCAGGACCGCTGCCTTTATGGGCGCGGCGCTCTCCCGAGCTGGGGTGAGAACCGCCTCGACGGCGAGCGTGAGAGATCTGAAGTTCGTCAATGGCGCGTTCCCGGTGAGGCGCCTGCAGGCACTCGAGCCGGTATTCCGCGAGGATCTGAGCATCCTTCAGTCAGTCAGCCGGGAGACGAGCACTTTCCGCTCACCTTGGATCGTGGCTCCTCTCAAGACCAAGCTCTCGTCGGTCGAGCGGAAGCTCGAGCAAGCCACCCACGAGGCCCGTGTCGGTCTTCTTGCGACCGAGGAGGTTCCCGGTCTGCTCGGAGCTGACGGACCGCGCACCTACCTCGTCCTCGTCGAGAACCCGGCAGAGAGCCGGGCAAGTGGCGGCATCGTCGGTGACTACGCAGAGTTGAGCGCCAA
Organism: Actinomycetes bacterium; assembly: GCA_021796455.1. GTDB lineage: Bacteria > Actinomycetota > Acidimicrobiia > Acidimicrobiales > Bog-793 > JAKACA01. The sequence continues at coordinate 14,712 of JAKACA010000028.1, read as the reverse complement.
CGCAGGACACCTCCATCTCGTCGACGTCGGCGGCGTCGGTCAGCTCAATACGAACGGCATCCCGCCGTCGAGGAGGTCGCTGCCTCCGATCCCGGACTTCGTCGACCGCTACGGCGCCTACCTGCCCCAGGACCACTGGGAGAACGTTCCGATGTCCCCGAACTTCCCCACTGTCGGAGCGGTCGCGTCGTACCTGTTTCCCCAGTCCGGCGGCACGAAAGTGGACGGCGTCATCAGCGTCGACCCAGTCGCGATGGCGGGCCTCCTTCAGGTCGTAGGTCCGGTGACTGCAACCGGGGCGAGTGAGCCGCTCACAGCATCTAATGCCGTGGCGTACCTCGCCAACCAGGAGTTCATCGACTTCACCAACAACGCCCGCCGCATCGCGTTCCTGCAAAGCCTGCTCAAGCAGGTATGGCAAGCCCTCACCACCCGGCCGCTGCCGAGCGTGCCCACACTCGTCCGGGATCTCGCCCCGGCGGTCGACGGCGGACACATACTCATGTACAGCCCCTCACCACCGGCGGAGTCCTTCTTCCGCCAGGTGCACCTGGCCGGAGCCATGCCCCCCGTCCACGGCGACTTCGTCGGAGTCGTGACCCAGAACGCCGCCGGCAACAAGATCGACTGGTACCTCCGCCGCTCCATCACTTATGCCGCGACGCTCGACCTTGCCAGCGACACGATCACATCCACGCTCAAAGTCGCCCTGACGAACACGGCCCCGTCGTCCGGGCTTCCTCCCTACATAATCGGTAACTTCTTCGTCGCCCACCCGATCCTCGGTGAGAACCTGTCATGGGTCAACATCTACACCCCGTGGGCGCTGCAGTCGGCAACCCTCGATGGGCGGCCGCTTGCCATGACAAGCCAGTACGAGCTCGGCAGGCAGGTCTACTCGGCGACCGTCGCCATCCCTTCAGGCAGGACCGACACGCTCGTGCTCCACTTGGCGGGCACCTGGCCAAAGGCCCTCGCCCATTACGAGCTCGGGTGGTACCACCAGCCCATGATGTTCCCCGACAAGGTGACCGCCAAGGTGACCGTGATCCGCTGACCCCCTGGCACATAGCGCGGCGCCAAGCGGATAGGGGCAGATCGGGACGTCGCGGATTGCAGGGTCCCTAGGATCGCCTACAGTTTGCAAGTCGCACCCGCCAGGTGCGACATCGGACCGGCCCGGCGCCGGTCCGTGCTCTGGACCTGTGGTGCAGCTCGGAGTGCACGCCGGCCTGTCAAGCCGGAGGTCGCGGGTTCAAATCCCGTCAGGTCCGCTCGCGGCTCGCCGCGGGGTCGGGTAGCTCAGTTGGTAGAGCGCGCGCCTGAAAAGCGCGAGGTCACCGGATCGATGCCGGTCCCGACCACACAGGTCGGCGCGCGCTAACGCCTGCGTTGCTTGCTCGACTTCCTGGTGCGCAGCAGGCGCAGGAGCTTGCGAAAGATGAACGCCATGGGCCGATGCTATGCCGCTTCGGGTGTTGTGCGCGAGCGACGCTCCGGCCCTGACGCCCTCAGAGATCTATGGGAACCGGGGCCGGGTAGATACCGGTGAGGCACGCCCTGCAAAAGCCGGTGCCCTCTGAGTCGGCTCCCACGGCCGTCATCAGATCTTCGAGTGACAGATAGCCGAGCGAGTCCGCGCCGACGTGCGCGCACACCCCATCGACTGGCATGCGAGATGCGATCAGCTCCTCGCGCACCGGCGTGTCGATCCCGTAGAAGCATGGCCAGGCAAATGGCGGCGAGGAGATCCGCAAATGAACCTCCCGTGCGCCGGATTCCCGCAGCATCCTCACGATCTCCCTGGTCGTCGTGCCCCGGACGATCGAGTCGTCGATGACGACAAGCCGTTTGCCTGCGATGCTCGCGCGCAGGGGGTTCAGCTTTCGTCGCACGCCCGACAGCCGCGCCTCCGGGGTGGGGGCGATGAAGGTGCGCCCGATGTAGCGATTCTTGATGAGCCCCTGGCCGTAGGGCACGCCGCTTGCGAGCGCGTAACCCTCCGCGGCAGCGACCCCCGAGTCGGGCACGCCGATCACGAGGTCTGCATCGACAGGTGACCGCCTCGCAAGCAGCTCTCCCATGTGACGTCTGGTCGCGTAGACCTCGCGACCCTCGAGGCGGCTGTCGGGTCTCGCGAAGTAGACGAACTCGAACACGCACAGGCGTGGCTCGACACGCTCTGCACCAAAGGGATGGGACGACTTCACGCCGTTGTGGTCAGCGACGATCATCTCACCCGGATCGATCTCGCGCACGAGCTCGGCTCCGATCACTTCCAAGGCCGGGGACTCGGAGGCCACGACCCACCCGCGGCGCTCCTGCCCGGCGACGAAGTAGGTTAGCTGGCCCAGGCACAGCGGCCGGAAGCCATGCGGATCGCGCACAGCCACGAGCTGCGCCTCGTCTATGAGAGCCAGGGAGAAAGCGCCCTCGAGCAGAGGGAGCACGTCCATGAGGGCATCGACAAGCAAGGTCTCGTCGGGCTCGGGCGCGACGAGAAAGCGCCGCGCCAGTAGCTCCGCAATGAGATCGCTGTCGGAGGAGACGACGCCCGGAAGCATCCCCAGGCTGGCGGCGAGCTGAGCGGTATTGGTGAGATTTCCGTTGTGGCCAAGGGAGAAACCCGCCGCCCCTACCGACCGGTACACCGGCTGAGCGTTGTCCCATGTGCTGCGCCCTGTCGTCGAGTAGCGCACGTGGCCGAGAGCGAGATCGCCCACAAGCGACGCGATGGTCCGCTCGTCGAACACAGCCGTCACAAGCCCCATCTCTTTTACCACGGTCATCGTCTCGCCGTCGCTGACAGCCATTCCTGCGGATTCCTGCCCCCGGTGCTGCAGGGCGAAGAGCCCGTCGAAGGTGAGCCTCGCAACACTGGCGCCCGGCGCGTACACGCCGAAGACACCGCATGCTTCCCTCACGCGCTCATTCTGCCACCGGTTGACCTAGACCGCCCCGGTGGCCGTAACTATGCTCGCTCCACGGCGCGACAGGTCCGCCTCAGCTCGGAGCAGGACGATGATCGATCTCCACACCCACTCCACCTGCTCCGACGGCTCCGAGCCACCGATGCGAGTGGTCGATCTCGCACACGCCGCCGGCTGCACTGCCATGGCGCTCACAGATCATGACGGCCTCTCCGGGATCGCGGAGGCTCGCGCCCGCGCCGAGGAGACAGGCATTGAGATGATTGCCGGTTGTGAAGTGTCGTGCCGCTTCGAGCCGGGTACTCAACACATACTGTGCTACTTCGCGGAACCCGGCGACGGCCCACTCGAAGACCAGCTTGCCCGCCTGCGCTCGGAACGGGAGGAGAGAAACCGCCGGCTCGTCCTGCGCCTGAACGAATTAGGGATACCGGTCAGTCACGAGCTCCTGGAGGAGGAGGCCGGAGGCGGGGCCGTAGGACGGCCACACTTTGCCGCGGTGCTCTTTCACCTCGGTGCCGTCAGCTCGTACCAAGGTGCCTTCGACACCCTTCTGGCCAAGGGTGGCCCGGCATACATCCCGAAGGCCTCGGTCGACGCACCAACCTTGATCGCCGCTGCCAGGGCTTCAGGCGCACTTGCCGTGCTCGCCCATCCTCTCTCGCTCGGCCTTGACCCACGAGCCCTCGAGCGCGAGGTCCGCGATCTGGCCGGCTCCGGTTTGGTGGGTCTGGAGTGCTGGTACGGTCGGTACTCGCCTAGTCAGCGCCGCGACCTCGCCGCGCTCGCCGCGCGTCACGGCCTCGTAGCGACGGGCGGATCCGACTTCCATGGGAGCTACAAGCCAGAGCTTCGCGTCGGGATCGGACAGGGTGACCTCGAAGTGCCCGACAGCGTGCTCAGCGAGCTTGAAGAGAGACGACCATGACAGAGCCTGCCGCCGACCGGGTCGAAGTTACGGCCGCGGCGCGAGATCGAGGTCCCGAGGCGGATCCTGCGGCACTTTCCAGACAAGAAACCCCTTGTCGAACTGCTCGTGGTATCTGTTCGCGCCTTTCACCACCTCGGCGAAGGCCCCCTCGAAACCGGCCCAGTCCTCTGCCTCGACGACCGCCCGCAGCGTGGCGATCTCCTCGGCGACATACGCACCGATCGCGGCCCCGTACTTCGGCCGCACCACGACGGAGGCCTTCATGATCTTCGTGGCCTCGGACAGCTGGTAGCGCGCAAGCGGGCGGTTGCGTGCCCGGCCGGCGTGGTAGCACTTCCACATTCGGTCCGCGATCTCGACCATGAGGCGCGCCATCCCTGGCTGGATCGCCGCGAGCTCGTCGAGGGTGAGCTCTGCCTTGCCGTTGCTGGCTAGATGGGTGTGGTCCGAGTCGGGACGGCTATCCTTGCCGGCGCGTCCATCGCTGCCGAGGCGGTTTGCGCCGTCGGGGCTGTTCTCCTGGTCGTTACGGGTATTGCTCATCAAGATCTCCCTTGCAGTGCAGCATTGGACCACGGCCGTGGTTACTCTCGCACAGCCGCGCTACATTGCCGCGCATGGCCGTGACGTCGAAGTGAAGGCACTGGTGAAGTCCCGTGCGGAGCCAGGGCTGTGGCTGGAGGAAGTGCCCGTGCCCGCGGTCGGGCCTGACGACGTCCTCATAAGGGTCCTGCGGACCGGCATCTGCGGAACGGACTTGCACATCTTTGCCTGGGACGACTGGGCTCGACAGAACATCCCGGTGCCCCTGGTCGTCGGACACGAATTCGTCGGCGAGATCTCCGCGCTCGGCGCCGAGGTGGCGGATCTCGCGCTCGGCGAGATCGTGAGCGGGGAGGGACACCTCGTCTGCGGCAGGTGCCGCAACTGCATGGCGGGGCGCCGCGTGCAGTGCTCTCGAACTGCGAGTGTCGGCGTGAACCGGGCCGGAGCCTTCGCCGAGTACATCTCCATCCCGTCGGGCAACGTGTGGCGCCACTCAGACGGCGTGGATCTGGATGTCGCGGCCATCTTCGACCCTCTCGGCAATGCCGTGCACACGGCGCTCACCTTCCCCGTGCTGGGCGAGGACGTGCTCGTCACGGGCGCCGGGCCGATCGGAATCATGGCAGCGCTCGTCGCCCGCCATGCCGGTGCCCGCTTCGTGGTTGTGACGGATCCGTCTGGATACAGGCGCCGGCTCGCCGGCTCCGTGGGTCTCACTCTCGCCATCGACCCGGGCGAGACGCCCCTGTCCGAGGCGATGCGCGAGCTCGGGATGAGGGAGGGTTTCGACGTCGGTTTCGAGATGTCAGGAAAGCCGTCAGCTCTCCGCTCGATGCTGGCCGCGATGTGCCACGGAGCCAAGATCGCCATGCTCGGACTGCCAAGCGAGCAGTTCGCGATCGACTGGGGGCACCTCGTCACCAACATGATCACCTTGAAGGGCATCTATGGTCGGGAGATGTTCGAGACCTGGTACTGGATGTCGGTGCTGGTCAATGCCGGCCTCGACGTCTCGCCCGTGATCACGCACCGCTTCGCTTGCGAGGAGTACGAGAGCGCCTTTAGCGTCGTGCAGGCGGCCGAGTGCGGAAAAGTCGTTCTTTCCTGGGCGGATCGGTAGGCGAGAGACGATGCTCGGCGAGGTGAGGGCTGGGCTCAGGGCCGAGCTAGACGAGATGGCCGCCCAGGGGCTGTACAAGCACGAGCGCGTGCTCGTGGGCCCACAGTCAGCGCGGATCACGGTCGCCGGTGGATCTTCGGGTGAGGCCGAGGTGCTGAACCTCTGCGCCAACAACTACCTCGGTCTTGCCGACGACCCGCGGCTCGTGGCCGCTGCCAGGACCGCCCTCGACACCTGGGGCTACGGTCTTGCCAGCGTCCGTTTCATCTGTGGGACCCAGACGGTGCACAAGCAGCTCGAGCACGCGATCTCCGACTACCTCTCTACGGACGACACCATCTTGTACTCGTCGTGCTTCGACGCGAACGGCGGGCTCTTCGAGACTCTCCTCGACGAGCGTGACGCAGTCATCTCCGACGAGCTCAACCACGCCTCCATAATCGACGGCATCCGGCTCTGTCGTGCCTCGCGCCTGCGATACGCCAACCGCGACATGGCTGATCTGGAGTCGAAGCTGCAGGCGGCCTCGTCCGCCCGGCGGAAGCTCATAGCCACCGACGGGGTCTTCTCGATGGACGGCTATCTCGCTCCACTTGACGACATCTGCGAGCTGGCGGAGCGCTACGACGCCATGGTGATGGTCGACGACTCCCACGCCGTGGGTGTCGTCGGGCCCTCTGGCAGAGGGACCCCGGAGCTTTACGGGGTGCAGCACAGGATCGACGTCGTCACCGGCACTCTTGGAAAGGCACTCGGAGGAGCCAGCGGCGGCTACACGAGCGGGCGCCAGGAGATCGTCGACCTGCTCAGGCAGCGGTCGCGCCCTTACCTGTTCTCCAACTCGCTGGCTCCCCCGATCGCCGCGGCATCGATTGCTGCTCTCGAGCTGCTCGCGACCGACGACGAGCTGCGCTCACAGCTAAGACGCAACACTGCGTGGTTCCGTGGCCGCATGACCGAGCTGGGTTTCGAGGTGCTCGCAGGGGACCACCCGATCGTGCCTGTCATGATCGGCGATGCCGCTCTGGCTTCGACCATGGCGGACAGGCTCCTTCTTCGCGGTGTGTACGTGATCGGATTCAGCTACCCCGTCGTGCCCCTCGGGAAGGCCCGCATCCGCACCCAGGTGTCAGCTGCCCACCGCCTGGACGAGCTCGAACGCGCCGCCGACGCCTTCGCCTCGGTCCGAGACGAGCTCGCCTGAATCACTCGGCCCCGCCCGCCTCGGTGGACCGTGCTCCAAGCCCTGGCCAGGCCATAGCTCACGACTCCAAGCGTGCCCACAAAGAAGCCCACCGGCCACTGCGACTCGTAGGAGGCGGCCACTGCCGCCCATGCCATCGCGAGGGCGATGAGCACGGAGAGCACCATCGCAAGCGACGGGCGCGCTGTGAGCAGGCGAGCCGCGGCGGCGGGCGCGATCATCAGGCTGAACATGAGGAAGGCCCCGACGACGGGTACGGTCATCGTGGTCGCGAGCGCCAAGATGACGAGAAAGACCATCTCCAGGCGGAACGGGCGAGCTCCGCGGGCCTCGGCGACATCGGAGAGGACCGAGGTCAGCAGCAGTGGCCGGTAGTACACCGCCACAACGGCGATAGTGACGATTCCGAGTCCGGCCAGGGGCACCAGCTCACTCGTGCTCACTCCCAGCACCTCACCGAACAACAGGGAGTAGATCTCGGGCGCGTACTCCGTACTTAGGGAGAGGAACAACGACCCCAGACCGAGAAGCACGACGAGCGCCAGCGCTGTCGCGACATCCCGGTGGCCACGCCGACCAAGCCACCCGATTCCGACAGCCCCGCCAACCGCGAACACACCCAGGCCGAGAATGGTGCTCACGCCGATGAGGCTTGCGCCAGCCGCTCCGGCAAAGGCGCCGAGAGGCACAGCATGTGCCGCGAAGGCCGACGAGCGCATGACGGCGAAGTAGCCGACGACCCCGGCGATCACGGCTGCCATCGAGGCAGCCATCCAGGTGTCGATCATGAAGCTCGAGAACACTGCTCAGACTCCGCCGGGAACTCCGGGCGTCATCGGCTCCGGCCGGCGGCGCGGGCGATGAGCCCCTGAGATCAGGTAGAAGACGAATATGAGCACTACGACGAAGAAGCTCACCGGCCAGCCACGCCCCGCCGGTGGCCAGTAGAAGCTGTCGTAGGCAAGGAGTATCCCGAGCCAGGTTGCGCCGATGCCGACGAGACCTGCGGTCACGATGGCTGCGCCGGGTCGCCTCGTCAACCGCAGCGCCGTGGCAGCCGGACCGATGAGCAGGGCGGTGCTGAGGATCGCGCCGATCGTGATCGCCGAGAGCGCGACCGCGAGGGATGTGGCCGCCAGATAGCACACCCCCACTAGCCGGACCGGGACTCCGCGCGACGCGGCGATGTCCGAGTCGAGCGAGCTCAAAAGCAGCATGCGATAGATAGGAACGATCGTGGCAAGCACCGCAAGGGCGCAGAGGGCGGTGATCACAGCAGTGCTGTGGTCGATGACGAAGATCGAGCCGAACAGGACGGTGATGGAAGCGCCTGTGGTGCTCGAGCTGGTCGCGTCGAGGTAGAGAAAAAGTGCCGAGAGGCCAAGCGCGCCACCAAGGACGATACCGGTCGCGACGTCCCGACTTCGAGCGCGCTGCACGCCGATCATCTCCATCGCAGAGGTCGCTGCCAGTCCCATCACAACGAAACCCCAGATCGGGTTCACACCGACGAGGAATGCCCCGGAACCTCCCGTTGTGCTCACATCCGAGAACGCATGCCCGGCAAATGACTGCCCGCGGATGACGGTGAAGACGCCTACAGGCGCCGACACCATGGCGACGACCGCCCCGACTACGAGCGCGACGTTGACAGCCGAGCTGTCGAAGAAACCGGGCTCGAACACCGGTGCCAGGAAGGTGCCCACCTGCTCAGTTCGCTTCCGGCAGGACGTTGACGTCGTGGGTGGACCCGCCTGCTGTGACTCCGGTGACGGGGAGAACGAGAACTCGGCCATGGAGCCGGACGACATCGACGTGTTGACCGTAGAGCGCGCTCAGCACCTCGCCTCGGATCACCTCGTCCGTCGTGCCGCTCACGGCGCTGCCGTTGGCGATATAGACGACCCTGTCCATGACAGGCAGCAGAGTGTTCATCTCATGTGCCGAGATGAACACGGCGATGTCGAACTCGCGCGCGACCGTCGCGAGCAGGCTGACAACCTCGTGCGCACTCCCGATGTCCAGGTTCGCAAGAGGCTCGTCGAGCAGGAGGAGCTTGGGGCGGCTGATGATCGCATGGGCTATTAGGACGCGCTGCTGCTCACCACCTGAGAGCGTGCCTACCCTCGAGCGCGCAACCGACTCCGCCCCGACTGCCAGGAGGACCTCGTCTACCCGGCGCTCCCGCTGCTTCGATGGCAGGGGCACCCCGATGCGGTGCCCGTCGAGGCCGAGCGCGACGACGTCTCTGGCTCGAAGCGGCAGGTCCGGGTCCAGCAGGAACTTCTGCGGGACATAGCCGATCACGGGATGGCGGCGGTCGCGCGCTCCGCCCGCGAGAGCCACAGAGCCACTGGCCGTCGCCTGCAGACCGAGGATGACACGGAGCAAAGTGGTCTTGCCGGATCCGTTGGGACCGATCAGACCCGTCACCTCGCCACTTCGAAGCGTGAAGGTGACGCCGTTCAGGACCTCCCGCCCGCCGAAGCGTACCGTCACGTCCTTTACCGCCAAGACCTCTTCGCTCGCGAGACGAGGCGAAGCAGGCGCCACATCGGCCCCAGCCACGACGCGCGCGCGGGGCTCGGCCGGCTCGGGGGCTATGGCCGGCTCGTTAGGCACGGGAGGCTCGGTGAGATTCACAGCCTGTAAGTCGAGACCTTCTCCGTCAGCGCCTTCTGCAGCGCCTGTACCTCGGCGAGCATCCAGGTCTGATAGTCGTAGCCGGGCGTCGGCATAGTCTCGTACACAGCCACCACGGGAATCTTCGCTTGCTTCGCGTCTGCGAGAAAGCTCTGCGTCACAGAGTCCGTCACCTGCTCGTTGTACAACAACGCCTTCACCTCGTGGTGACTGAAGAGGCTCTCCTCGAACGACACGCTCTGCGGCGCCAGATCCACACCATTCATGATGTCTTGCTGCAAAGACCAAGGCGTCCGGATCGCGACGCCTGCAGCCTGCAGCATGTAGTCGCCCACCGGCTCGGTGACGGCAACCGGTGCCCCGGAAAACGAGCTCTTCAGCTTCGCAATCGCCTGGTACCACGGCCGCAGCGACGCGATGAAGCGGTGGGCATTGTGCTCGAAGAACGCCGCGTGGTCGGGCTCTATTGTCGCGAGATCAGCCGCAATGGCACGTGCCACGAGCGGCATGGTCGTTGGCTTGTACCAAAGGTGCGGATTGGGCGTGCTGTTCGGCAGGCCCAAGAGCTTCTGCACGTCGACGACCTTGCGCGTGGCGTTGGGTGAGGCGGCTTCGATCTTGTTCATGAAGGTGTCGTAGCCAACCCCGTTCTGGATCACCACGGCCGCTGAGCTCACCTCCTCGGCGACAAGGGAGCTTGGCTCAAAGCTATGGGGATCGGTGTCCGGATTGCTCATGACAGCGGTCACGCTGACAAACCGCCCGCCAACCTGGGATGCGACGTTGGCGTACTCGTTCTCGGCGCCGACAACGCCTATGACACCCGACTTTGCTGTCGTGCCGGTATTCGCGCAAGCCGTCGCGACGAGACCGAGGCCAACAAGGACGGCAAGACCCAACAGCGGGCTCTGCCTGCTCCGGCGTCGGTCGCGGCTCCGGCTTCGGTCGCGGCTCCGGCTTCGGTCGCGGCTCCGGCTTCCTGGACCGCTGCCCGGCCAGCCAGGCATGCGACCTGGGTGTCCCCGGCTCGCCGATCTCATAGTAAGAATAATAATCATTCTCATTCGGAGATCCGGCCGTACAGCTGCTGAGGGATCACGATGACGCCTGTCCCGGCAAGCAAGCGGCTTGGTGCCAGATTGAGCGGCAGAGCGGTTGCCCTGGGCTCACCTGCTGCGTTTCAGGGCCCCGTCGGCCAGCGCGTCCGCTGCCTCGCTCAGTCGCAGGGCGACGACATCGAGACGCCGCAAGAGCTCCCGCTGCTTGAGGGTTTCCCCGTCGAACGGGGCGGAGAAGAGCTCGGCGAGCTGCTGCTGGTAGAGCCGCCGGGTCTGGCCGGCAGCCTTTTTCGTACTAAGCGTCGCATGGCGCGCCGCATCTCGAGGTCCGGTGAGCTCGGCGAGTGCCGGGCGGAGGCTTTCGAGCCCGGCCACTATCGCGTGAGTGAGCGGAAGAGCGCTACCAAGCTGCTCGGGCTGGTACAGATCCACCTCGCGCACGAAGTCCCTCAGGTTGTCGAGCACGTCGTCGATCGAGCGCGAGAGACGGAAGAGATCCTCTGCGTCTACCGGGGTGGCGAGAACTCGCCCGAGCTCGGCTACCAGCTCGGCGCGCGCGTCATCTCCGTCGTGCTCGAGTCGGCGCATCGTCTCACGCGCCTGAGCGGTCGAGACCTCGCCGGCCGCGAGGGACTCGACCAGCCTCGCACCACCCAAGGCGCAGTCGAGCTGAGTGCGGAGCAACTCGACGAGCTCCTCGGCCGAGCGGCCCGTCAAGTCTCGTGCGAGACGGGTTACCGAGCGAGCAATGACACCATGTCTGACAGATCTCATATCAACCTCGTTATTCCCCCGCCAAGTGCAGCAAGTGCGATACTCGCCGGAAGCGTCACGGCCCAGGCGCCCGCGATGCGGGTGGCCGCCGGCCAGCGCACTCGCGTCCGCGACTCGCTCGCCCCCGCTCCGATCAAAGCTCCGGTGACGGACTGGCTCATGGTGACCGGGAGGCCCATGAGGCCGGCACCCATGACTACGGCGAAGGAGCACGACTCGGCTACGAGAGCATGACGAAGGTGAACCGCGAGTATGTCCTTTCCGAGGCTCTCCGAGATGCGCCGCAGGCCCAGGAGGGCTCCGCAGCCGAACAGCAGGGCCATGAGCACCCCGAGCCAGAAAGGGTCTCTCACTGCGCTCCCGGTCGCAGCTCCAGCCGCAACGGCGAAGATGGCGAGCATCTTCTGCCCACCATTCGCCGAGTAAGCCAGGCACTGCAAGGAGAAGGCAAGGCCATGGAGGCGGCGGGCCCGTCTCGTGACTTGCGAGCCGCCCACGGCCCGAAGCGCCACCCGGGCCGCCAGGAACCCGAGCGCGACGCAAAGGAGAGGAGCGGCTGCCCCGAACACAAGTATCGTCACCAGTGTCGAGTCGCTCAACGGCAGGCCCGCGCCAAGTCCGGCGCCGGTGATTCCGCCGATCAAGGCCAGTGTGAGGCTCGTCGGCAGGCCGAAACGCGTCAGTGCGAAGACCACGGTCATCGCCGAAACCGCCGCCACGAGGACAAGGCGGTCCGCGCTGGCGCCGCTCGACGGCACAAGGTGGTGCGCCAGCGTCGTCGCGACGCCGGTCCCGAACAAGACGATCGGCCCCACCAAGACGGCCGCCATCAGCACTGCCAGGCTGGTCAGTGGTCGCAATCCCGGTACCCTCAGGCCCGCCGAGAGGATAGAGCTCCCGTCATTGGTCCCGGCTACAACGGCGAAGACGACTGCCACTGCGACTAGTGCATCCCTCACGGCCTCATCGGCACTTTGCTCCTCGGCTTCAGGTCACGGTGTTCACTTGCTGTTCACTATTAGGCAAGGTCTGATTCATGTTTTGTTTACCTTATCACTACCGTTCGTTCATCTAGATGCGCCTCGAAGAGACTCGCCGGCGCCGCACGTAGAATCGGCACGGAGCCGCTCCAACCGGTCTGGCGGCCTGGACGAATGGGGTGTCTCATGGCGACGGCGGAGGGCACGGCGGCAGAGCTACAGGTAGGCGACCTCGAGATGCTCCGCAAGGAGTTCGAAGCTGACCCGTCGCTTCGGATTCTCCAGAACGCGGTCACTCGCGTGAGCGTCGACGACGTGGCGATCGACCGCGGGATCGTCAACGAGGCTGACCACTCGATGTCGGCTTCGCTCGACGACTGGAAGGCGACAAGCCAGGGGAAGAGCGGACGGTGCTGGCTGTTCGCGGGCCTCAACCTGCTGCGGGCGGGGACGATGGCCAAGCTCAACGCGCGCGACTTCGAGTTCTCCCAGAGCTACGTGATGTTCTGGGACAAGCTGGAGAGAGCCAACTACTTCCTGGAGGCGATGATCGAGACGGCAGAGCGCGACATCGATGACCGCACAGTCGCGTTCCTGCTCGACTCCGTGGCCAACGACGGCGGCCAGTGGAACATGTTCGTCGCACTCGTTGACAAATACGGCTTGGTCCCCAAGGCCTTCATGCCCGAGACGCAGAGCTCCTCGGAGACTGCCCGGATGAACTCCCTGCTTCGTCGGGTGCTGCGCAAGGGAGCACTTTCGATCAGAGCCGCCACTCGGCAGCATCCAACTGCGGCCCGCGAGGTAAAGGCCGATGCCCTCCAGGCCGTCTACCGTATCCTCGCAATCCATCTAGGTACGCCGCCGCAGCAATTCCTCTGGCAGTGGCAGGACAAGGACAGAGAGTTTCACCGAGACGGTCTGCTGTCCCCGAAAGACTTCGCCACCTCCTATGTCACGGTGCCTCTCGACGATTATGTGTGCCTGGTGCACGACCCACGACCAACCAGCCCCCTCAATCGGACCTACACGGTGGAGTACCTCGGCAACGTCGTCGGCGCACCACCCGTGACCTACCTGAACGTGGAGGTCGCGGTCATGAAAGACCTCGCAGCCCGGGTGATCGAATCGGGCGAGCCCGTCTGGTTCGGCTGTGACGTCGGCAAGATGATGAGCAACGACTACGCCCTGTGGGACGCCAAGCTGTTCGACTACGAGGCCGTCTATCGCACCTCGCTCGATCTCGACAAATCCAGCCGTCTCCTCGCACACGAGTCGCAGATGACGCACGCGATGCTCTTCACAGGAGTGGACAGGCTGGACGGCGTCCCACGCAGGTGGCGAGTCGAGAACAGCTGGGGCACGGACCGCGGCCGAGAGGGTTTCTACACCATGAACGACAGCTGGTTCGACGAGTATCTGTTCGAGATCGCCGCCCGCAGGGAGATGCTGCCGCCCGAGCTGCAGGCGGCACTGGAGGTCGAGCCGACAGTCCTGCCCGCCTGGGATCCGATGGGATCCCTCGCTCGCTGAGCCCGCCGGCCCTGACCTCTCCTCGGCTGGGGGAGCGCCTCGCTCAGGTGCGATCCCGGGCTCCCCGCTCGGAGCTGTCCGAGCTGCTGGCCGGGCGACGTCAAATACCGACAGGGCGGATGTGGAGCGGGTTAGGACGCAAGTGGCGCTGGGCATGGCGGGCGCGACCTGGCATGATCTCGCGGGTGACGAGTAGATCCGCCGTGGCGCAGCACCTGGGTGACCTTGCGTTGCTGCGGCGCGCCCGCGACCGGATCGACCGCGAGTACGCCCGGCCACTCAACGTCGAGGTGCTCGCCCGCGGAGCGTGCATGTCCGCCGGTCACTTCAGCCGCCAGTTCCGACTCGCCTACGGCGAGTCGCCGTACAGCTATCTACTGACGCGGCGTATCGAACGCGCGATGGCGCTGTTGGGTCGGAGCGACCTCAGCGTCACCGAGGTCTGTTTCGCGGTCGGCTGCACGTCGCTCGGCACCTTCAGCACCCGCTTCGCGGAACTGGTCGGCATGCCGCCCAGCGTCTATCGGCGCCACGCGGCCGGCGCGCGAGCAGGAATGCCCCCGTGCCTGGCAAAACAGCTGACCAGACCGATCAGGAATCGAGAAGCGCTGATTTCCAACCCGGCCTTAGTGTGACCCCCATGGACCTAGTTATTCACACGACCCCCCTGCCGCATACAGATCCCGGGGCCTCTCTGGCTTTCTATCGCGACACCCTCGGTTTCGAAGTCCGAACCGACGTCGGATCCGGCACGATGCGCTGGATCACTGTCGGCCCCGTCGACCAGCCGGGCACGTCGATCCTTCTGGCGCCGCCGGCCGTCGACCCCGGCATCACCGAGGACGAGCGCCGCACCATCGCCGAGATGATGGCCAAGGGAACCTACGGCTGGATCATGCTGGCCACCAAGGACCTCGACGGTACCTTCGAGCAGGTGCAGGCAGCCGGTGCCGAGGTCGTCCAGGAGCCGGTGGACCAGCCGTACGGCATCCG
>JAKACA010000208.1 GCA_021796455.1 Actinomycetes bacterium | reverse complement strand
GAGGGCGTGATCGGCGCCCAGGGCGGCACGTACCCGCCCGATCCCGGCGCTCCCCCCCCGCCGGATGCCCCGGTTCCGGAGTAGCCAGACCCCGAGCTCGGCGAGGAGGACGAGGGCGGGGCCGTCGAGGAGACGGCCGAGGTCGAGGAGGTGTTGCGCGACTGGTACCACCGGTAGGCGAAGTACAGACCGACCCCCGCGCCGACGAGCAGGATCGGGACCGGGATGCCGTGCCACTTGGCCGACAGGCCCTTGCCGGTGGTGGTCGTCTTCTTCGGGCTTGTTTGCTCAGCCATCGGTCACTCTCTCTCGGCTGTTATTTCGCCATCCAGTTGCAAAAGGTACAGCCCCCAGAGGTCGAGAAGCTGTGGCTCACCCCGTGCATGGCGACGAAGGCCGCGCCGGCGATGAGGATGACGACCGCGACCTTGGTGGGATCGAGCTGTTTGAACTGGGCCAGCATCAGGGATCATCGCCCCTGGACGGGCCAGCGGAAGGTGGGGTTCGGCTGATTGGTGATGCGCGCGAGGCCAGCCCCCGTGCGCCGCTTGATCGCCGGGCGCACCACGGCGTCCTGGGGCGGGTTGGCTCCGGCCGGCGTGTAGGTGACCCCTGGCACGCCGTGGGGGATGCCGCCGGCCCAGGGCAGCACGCGCGGCAGGCTCGGCCGCACGATCGAGATCGCCGGGAAGAGCTGGTAGCCGGTCGCCGCGGTGTGCCCGTTGGTCGGCCCCGGAGGGATCGCCATCACATTGCTCGGACCGGGAGCCGGCACCCCGACCGTGCCGTACCAGGCGGTCACGCGGTGATTCCAGCCTCCGGTTGCCTGCTCGGCCGTGGCCGTGATCGGAAAGCTCGCCGGCGCCATGCGCGCGAGGAGGCCGCGCCCGCCGAGGCGCACGAGGACTGCCATCTCAGCCCTTGGTCGGCGAGCCGAGGAGCTGGTTGCCGACGTTGCCCTCGAGGCCGGTCACGCCGTTGAAGGCAGTCTTGGTCCCGGTAGGGTGCGTCATCAGGTCGGCGATGATGATGCCGCCGACGACGAGCGCCGCGAGGCCCCAAAACTTGCTCATGCAAGCTGTCCTTTCGCTGAGGAGGACCCCGAGGCTTTCGCCCCCACCGGGTCCGCCGGGTTGAAGAAATTCATCGCGGTCGCGATGGTGAAGCCCCAGGCGAGCACCCCGGCGACCTTGGCCATCCCGGACCCCTTCGGCGCGAAGCCGAGCACGCCGTAGAAGGCGAAGCTCGCCAGGTACTCCGAGGGGACCGGGAGGCCGGCGATCGTGCCGCTGTCCGGTCCGCCCTTGACCGCTCGTGCCGTCAATATCCCGACCTCGGCGAGCCATGCCAACATGACGGCGCCCATCAGGACTGCACCGCCGTCATGACTGCACCGGGCGCGGCTGGCCGTTAGGGTTCACCTGTGAGCTCTGGCCAGGCTTTGGCGCCTGGTAGGGGACCGATCCCATCGGCTTGGCCGATGTGCTCGGCAGCACCGAGGAGGCGGGACCCCCGCCGCTCGAGTCCTTGTTGCACTTCGGCAGCGGGCGCCAGAACGCGATCATGTCGATGAAGCCGGCGTTGCAGCCTTGGACCTGAGACCAGCCGTACGCGAAGACGCTGTAGCCCAAGAAGACGACAAAGCCGGCGACACCGACCACGATCAGCCCTTGCCCGAGAAGGCCCCGGTCGCGCCACCGCCCGGGAGGGGACGCACGAAGTGGTGGTATCCCCACACGAAGACGAGGCCGACGACGAAGCCGCCGAGGAAGCTGTGACGCATGAGAGGAATCCTTTCGATCAGCGCGGGAGCGACCAGCGCAGGAAGACGAGGGCGACGATGCACACGGTCGGGATCCCGATCGCGCCGACGTGCCACAGGTGCAGGCCAGAGGACGAGGAGACCGGCGTGCCGCCGGCTCCATAGGCCGTCTGGGCGACGGTGACGGTGGACGCAGGGGCGCTCTGCGCGCCCCCGAGTCCGAGCGAACCGCCGAGGCCGAGGTTCAGTCCTGGCATCTCACACCTTCCTCACGAGGCCAACGGCATATCCCGCCACGACGATCGCGACGAGGACGCCGGCGCCGACGAGAAAGCCCTTCTTGAACTCACTCATGCTCACACCTCCGGGAGGCCCTGCAACAGTGCTCCGGACGGGATGACCTGGCCGAGCAGGATGTTGAGGGTGGCCGGCGAGGCAGTGATCGTCCCCCAGGGGGCGCCTTCGATGGTCATCGAGGTACCCGGCGAGGTGCTGAGCGCCGTCTCGTAGGTGTCGAGCAGGCCGAAGATGCGCTGGCCGAGGCTCGTCTTGCGCGTGATGGCGACCACGCCGGTCGGCCGTGCGAACTCGCCGGAGGCGACCCCGCAGGCAAAGGCGATCGCCATGTCATCGTAGAGCTCGTCGATGTTGGTCGAGATCTCGCCGATGCCGTCGAGCGCGAACCGGAAGATCGAGGGCCAGGCGTCCACACGCTGCGAGTTGGCATCGCGCAGGATCAAGATGATCGTGTCGAGCCAGCCGCCCTGGCGGGGGACCGTGACCGTCGTCGTCGCGCCCGAGCCAATGGTCGGGTTGCCCTGCTGCAAGAACCACTGGCGCGTGGTGCCGAGACCGGGCGGGGCGATGCCCTGGCCTTGGGGCAGCCAGTAGTAGTCAGCGTTCAGGCGCCACTCCAGGCTGGGCAGCGTGGGCGGGGCCGTCGTATAGACGCTCGCGGCACCGTTGAACTGCACCTGGATCTTCGGCAGCACGTCGCCGTCCGCCATGCCGAGCACCCCGTAGCCCTTGGCGAACTCCAAGGGGACGGCCGAGGCGAACTGGAAGTCGCCAGTTCCACCCGAGGTGGTGCCGCCCGCGACCGCCGAGAAGGACGGCAGGTTGTGGGGGTCTGCGGATTCATCGAGACCGAAGCCCCCCGAGAACATCGGGATCAGGCGGAAGGTCTCAAAGCCCGGCGCGGAGACGATCGGGGTGCCGAGCGCGTCCCACAGCGTGAACAGCTGGATCGCGTTCTCCGGGGCATCCGCCGTGGCGGTGACGTTGGTGGAGTTGCCGTTCGCGCCGCCGCTCGCGGTGAGCCGCACCCGAAAGCGCGCTGCGTAGCCGGGGATGGCGGTGAGCGGCTGATTCACGAGACCTGCAAAGGACAGGTTCGTGAGGTCGTAGATCCGGGCCTTGCCCGGCTCGGAGTGGCGGACGAAGGGGCCGCCCGCCGGCTCGACGGTCGTCTGTGGCTGCGAGGGAGTCGCGACCGTGGCGGTGGAGACGTTCGCCATCAGCCCGTCACCCCCTTGGCGATCTTGGCGACCTTGTAGTTCAGGCCGCCGCCCGCCTGGGTGATCTCCTTACCGGCCCACATCCGCACCGCGGTCAATGCGCCGGTGAGGAGGACGAACTCGATCAGGATGAGGTCGAACGTCCTTCGATCCATGAGGCTCGCTTTCTCTCTTTGAGACGAGCCCCAGCCTGATCGAGGTCTAGGTGTGGATGGCTCCCCAGCCCCTGTGCCCAGACATCTCCCAGGCTGGGGAGCTTTCGCGCCTCACGCTAGCATCTCTTTTGCAGATGGCGTCGGAATGTCTTATCTAGCGAGTCGATTGATGAGGCTCGCCACCGCTTCGAGATAGCGCTCTTCGCTGTGCTGGGCGATCGAGTACGCCCAATGGCGCGCCTTCCAAGCCTCGGTGCGCCAGTAGCCGGGCTCCAAGAGGTCGAGGATGCGGTTGCGCACAGCATTCGGGGTCGGATCGACGCGCCCAGGCACGTTGGCATAGAGCGGATGAGTCGTGGCAGCGACGAGGGGAAGGCCCATCGAGGCCAGCTCGACGGCGTTGGTCTCGGTCTTTGCCAAGTTGTAAGGGTGCGTGCCGTGCACGATCATGCCGATCGACACATCCACGAAGGACTTGTGGAGCTCGGGGAGGACGCTCGAGGGGCGCTCGATCACCCGTGGCAGATCGAGGTGGAGGTTCTGGCCGGGCTCGGCACCGACGTGGACGAAGGACAGCCCGAGCTCGTCGGCGACCGGGGCGACCAGGTGATGGTACGCCTCGAGGTCGGCGCTCATGCGCCCCGATAGCCAGAGGCGATTGCCGAGCACCTTTCCCGGCGATGGCTGGGACATCGCGCCGATCCCGGTCGGGTCGTAGCAGTTCGGCGCCACGAGCACCGGGCGCGGCTTTTGCTCCCAGCGCTCTTTGCCGATCGACAGCACGCGGTTCTTGACGACCTCGGTCGAGACGAGCCAGCCATCGGCCTTCCAGCACCAGTCCTCGTACCCGTCGTCATTCGGTCGGGTGTCAGGCGTCCAGTCCTCGTGCGCCCAGAGATCGTCATCGAGGTCGGCGATCACGATCTGTCCCGCCGCATGCGCATGATCGATCCAGCTCGAGCGCCACTCACTGTCGCCGCCGAAGCATACGCCGCGGGCGATGATCACCTTGGGGGCGAGCACCACGCCATTCGGCCCGCACGCCTGGACGTGCACGAGGTCGGACCCTTCGAGCGATCCTCCCCGGTCGCAGACGGCGGTATGCCAGCCCTGCATACGCGCCGTGAGCGCGGCCGGCCGCAGCGCTCGGTAGTACTCGCCGCCGAGGAGGGGGTGACGAGCGACGAGCCAGGCGCAGGTGAGGACCGGTGGCGCTGCCTGGTGCTTGGTCGCCGCGAGCTGGTCCGCCTCAGCGACGACGCGTTGCAGGTCGGCCATCGTCTCGATCGACTCGACAGGAAAGACGCGTGGCGGAAGTTCGATGCTCATGCGGGGAGCCTCCTAGAGCTCGGGTCGGGTCAAGATGATGGGGTCTCGGGGACGGCGGGAGACGACGAGCCAACCGTGGGGCAGCTCGCCGAGGGCAGCGATGGCGCCGCGCAGCTCGGCATAGTTGCGGCCCATCATCTCGGCCAATCTCTCGACGGCGCGCTTGTCCCGGGTGTAGCCGACAGCGAGATAGGTCGCCTGGTCCCCCGCCTCGACGGGGACGTTCGAGGGGCGCTGCCAGTCGGTGACGATCGAGACATCGGCATCTCTCGCCAAGATCAACAGCTCTCGCATCTGATCCTCGGCCTGGCCAAGGGTGCGATGGGTGAGCGCCATCAGATCGGTGCAGATGACCGTCCAGCCGGTGTCGGCCATGAGGGACTCGAGCACTCCGCGAAGAAGCGCCCGGCGCTCGGCGCGCCCCTTGGCGGTCCGGTCGGTGCCCCCCACCAAGAGGCGCAGCATGCCGTCCTCTTGCATCTTCTTCTTGTGCTTGCGGGACAGCGGCCAGGAGTTGATGCGCTCCCAGCCGAGCGAGGAGAGGGTCTTGTCCCCCCCCTTGATGTCGAGCGCGAGGACATAGCGCCGCGTCTGGGC
>JAKACA010000207.1 GCA_021796455.1 Actinomycetes bacterium | reverse complement strand
CGACCGGTGCGGCTACGTGCTTGCCTCGCCCTCGGCCCCACCGCGTGAAGATGACGACCTACACCTCGACTGGTGATTGGAAGCCCAGGCTGGCGTAGCCGGTGCATCGTTCGGTGTGGGTATACGCAAGGACTGGGACGCGAGTGTCCACGTAGTCGTGAACCTCGATACTGGTCTTGCCGGGATAGGGACGTAGCACTCGACCCACGTACTGGATCACCCGTCCCTTGAACTTCATCGGGAACACGAGGAAGACGGTGTCCAGCGCTGGGCAGTCGAACCCTTCGCCGATGTACGGGCCGGTAGCGACAGCGAGGAGCGGTGGCCCGCTGTCGGCCACCTTGAGCGAATCGATGGCGGCACGCCTCGCCTTGGCGCCCAGGTGGCCGTGAAGCGTGACCGGTGAGTGCCCAGCCTCTCGTAGTCCGTGAGCCAGGATCTCCATATGAGCAGTTCGGCTGGTGAGGAGCAGGCAATGGCGGCCACGGCCGAGGGCATCTTGGACATCCTCGATGATGGCGGCGTTGCGCTGCTCGTCATTCACCAGGGAGCGGTAGATGTCCTGGATCACACCGAGGGTGCTGCAGTCGACGTTGGCGTCGTACCGGAACGTGGTCCGATGCACGAGGACCTTCCGCGTCGTTTTCCCGGCTGACGGCTGGCTTGTCGTCTCCACTCGTATCCGATGACGCACGGGGCCGCACTGCATGAGGATCATCTGGTCGAGACCGTCGCTCCGGTATGGGGTGGCCGTCAGTCCGAGCCAGCGCGGCGCCGGGATTTGGCGAACAGCCCGCTCCAGCGTGGCCGCGGGGAGATGATGGCATTCGTCGGCGATCACCAGCCCGTAGCCAGCCAGGAGCTCGTCGAGGTCGTCCCTGCGGGCGAGCGTCTGCAAGCTCGCCAAGTCGACCAATCCGCTGCGTCGCCGGCGACCCCCGCCGAGCTGGCCAGGTTTCACGCCAAGCAGGGTCTCGACCTGGCCACGCCACTGGTCGAGCAACGCCGTCCGATCGACAAGGATGAGCGTCGGAAGACCAGTCCTGGCAATCAGCGCGCAGCCGACAACGGTCTTTCCTGCCCCAGGTGGTGCCACCAGCACTCCCAACTCGTGCTCGAGGATGGCGTCCAGAGCGCGCTGTTGAGCCGGAAGAAGCTGCGCGTTGAACGAGAAGTCATGGACCGGCGGTTCTGGCCGGTCGTCGGCGATCTCCAGTCGGCTGCCGGCCTGCGAAACCAGATCCTGGACCACCTCCCGGAGGCCGCGAGGGAGGTGTAGCCACTCCAGATCCTCGTGGTAGCAACGGACGAAGCGGGGAACGCCGTAGGTGGACAGTCGCCGCTTCTCGCGCTTGTAGAACTCGGGATTGTGCAAAGACGCGGCGTGCTTGAGCGAGCCGAGAAGGGCCGGAGGCAACCCGGCGCGGTCCAGCGACACCCCAGCTCCCAAGCGAGCGCGGATCACCGCTGGCGCGAGCGGTTGCATCCGGGTCGCCCTACTGGCGTGGAGACGGCGGGCACCAGGTCCGACGGTCAGCGGCCGCATGGTTTCTGCGATGTCTTCCACTTGCTTCGGAGTGAGGCGCTCCACATGCGACAGGTAGCCGAACTGGTCTTCGTGGGGCTCCAGCGTCGCCAGATCGAGGAAGACGGTCGTTCCCTGCCTTCGGCACTGGCCCTGCAGCGGCAGCGCAATCAAGTTGCCTATCGACCCCGAGGTCGGCAGGAAATCCTGGGCCGGGAACAACCGGTCGTAGCTCGCCAGGTCCAGCTCGCCGCGGATCGCCATCGCCTCACGGAGAAGGCCCACGCCGACTCTCCGAGCCGTCGTGGCCGCTACGGCATCGGCGAAGAACATCCAGACGTGGGATCCCGAGCCAGAGCGGGAGACCTCCAGTGCCGTCGGGACGTCGAAGGACCGGGCTGCCTTGGTGTAGGCAAGGGCATCCAGGAGTGCCATAGGCCCGTCGAAGTCGGATACGAGCAGCCTGCAGGTGTCCCCGTTCATCAACGGGTACAACCCGGCGTGAATCGTGCCGGCGAGGTGAGCGGTGATGACGTCATCGGTCAGCGGCAGGTACGTCCGGTTGGTCTGACCTCGTCGGAAGCCGCCTTCGACCGCAGGCATCCATCCGGTTCGGCCCGTCCGATCGTTCTCCCATCGCAGCGCGTGCACGTCGTCCCGGCCGGCAAAGAGGTGCCGGAAGAACGTGACCTTGTCTTCTTTCGACGAGGACCGGTTCACCGCACCCGGGAGTCCTCCGAAAAGAGGTGAGCGAGCCGCCTCGTCGGGCAAAGGACGCGGACCGACCAAACCGACCAGCCGTTCCAGCCGAGCGTTCTCGGCGCGAAGCTTCCCAAGCTCGCGACGCAGTTCGCGCAGCTCCGCGTCGAGATGGGAAGCAGCAGAGCCGGACAATCGACGATCAGCCTTCCGTCCACCATGACCTCGTCTCGGTCATGCTCCGATCAATGCTAACTCCGGGCGCTCGGTATCGGTCTCACGGTCGCGTAGGCGGCAAGCCATGCCTCGACGTCGGCCCAGCGCCACAGCGGGTTCCGCACGTTCCCCGACACGGGGCGGGAACCCCCCGGACCTCGCTGCCCCTTGACCAACTGGTCGATGGACTGGCGGGTCCGCCCGACCCGATCGGCTATCTCCGACGCCCAGACCAACTGATCCGGCTCTACGCGGAAGACGCTCAGGACAGGAACCTGCTCGATCTGGTCGATAGCCTCCAGGACGGCATCCGCGACGGTGTCGGCCTCGATGTCGAATCCGACCGTGCTGGTCCAACGGTCGCCAATCTCGACAGTGGCGGCCCCGTCGGTCGCCGCGTCGATGTAGTCGAGGCCCCCGTCGTCGACACCAGCGACCAGAAGCGTGACGTTGTACGTGGTCATGAAGATCCCCCTGTGGAGTGAAGGCATCGATCGACGGCTCGCCGAATGGCCCGGGCGGATGCTCAGAAACTCGCGGAGTGGACCACACCTCGACCTGTGGACAGTCTCGACGCCCAGTAGCTCCAGCCGTTCGACTGCGCAGCTTTTGTGAAGAACTTTCGGCGCTCCGGGAGGAGCCGGGCGAGTCCTCCGAGGCTCGAGCTGGGCACAACGGACAAGTGGGCATGAGCGCTTCGGGTTTCTCCACGTTCACCATTCGGTGATCGACTTCCGCCCTGATAGGCGGGCATCCACCTCCGATGTGGCCGCGAGTGCGAGCATCCGCGCATGCCCACGAAGCATCGCAAAGCACGCTCCCGCCGTCAGCGCCAGCCTGGCCCGCGCTCCCATCGGGGCGCGGTTGACATCGACATCGACGCCTCCGTCCTCGGAGATCTCCTGCTGGAATACACGGAGGGAGTCGCCCCTGAGGTGGCAGAGCGCCTTCTCGACGAGTTCTTCGCCGGAGCGAACCCGCAGGCAGCGCTCGAGGGGTTCCTCGCCGAGGCAGACGATGTCGTCGGTTCCCTGGAGACGCCTCTCGACGCAGAGATGTGGGGCTCGGAGCTTCTCGGCATGTTGCGGCTCATGGGGATCGATACCCACGAGGTCGACGAGGTCGTCGCCTCAGCCATCGTTCCGATGGCCGAGGACGCTGGAACCCGGGCGGCGCTCGCGCTTCTGGTCGTCCTCTCGACCGTAGGAGGTCCAAAGTCAGCGCGCGCGGCCAAGGCAGCTCGCCAAAAGCTGTCCGCGGCGGGTCTGCCCGAACCTGCATGGGCCACAGGGCTCGCCACGCCCACTGTCGGGCGTTGCTGGGAGTACCGCGATGTCTTCGGTGAACAGGAGTCCATCTACGCGACGTTCCGCTACGGGAGGTCGGAGCACGCCCTCTGTGTCCTGATCGATCACGGCCTTGGCGGTGGGGTGAAGGACTCATACGTGACGACCCACGTGAGAAGGCTTCGTCGCCAGATGACCGAGCTCGCGAGCGACGACCCCGTGATGGTCATGGGCGAGCTCGACGTCACGGAGGCTGTGTCCAAGTTGCGGGAGGCACTCGCCGCTCCGCCGTGCCCCAGGGCCCCGGACCAGATCCGCGACTCGGCCCTCACGGCTGCACTGGTCCACTCCCGAGTTGCGCACATGTCCGCGAGCGTGGCGTCGGCACCGGACTCAGCTTCGCCTGGTCTCAACAATTTGTCGTCGGCATCCTCCAAAACCTCACCGACAGCGGTGTCCGCGGCCGGCATCTGGCAGATCAAGATCACTCTCAGCCGCACGAAGCCGCCGATATGGCGGCGCCTGGAAGTCCCGGGTGACCTGGACCTCGGCACGCTGCACCGGGCGATCCAGGACGCCTTTGGCTGGTGGGACTCGCACTTGCACGTGTTCGAGACGGGAGTTGGGCGCTTCGGGGTGCCCGATCGCGAGCTCGGGTTCCGAAACGAGCGATCCATCACTCTGTGCGACGTGGCACCCCGAACGGGCGACAGGTTCACGTACACGTACGACTTCGGCGATGACTGGGAGCACGTGATCGTCGTCGAGAAGCTCGTCCCGAGGGCAACCGGCACTCGTTATCCGAGGTGCACGGACGGACGGAGGGCGTGCCCACTCGAGGATTGTGGTGGCGTATCGGGGAACGAGATGCTCCGCGCCGGGACGGAGACCGGATGCGAGGAGCACGAGGACGTCGCCTCGTGGATCCAGGACATGATCCCGAATGGGTTCGATCCGGAAAAGTTCGACGTTAACGAGGTCAACGCGAGGCTTGCACGACTCGGATGAACCTCGATCCCCGGGGCTGCTCGCTCAGTGACCGACCGACCGACTGGCTCGCCTCGCTCGACATGGCGCCGTAGGGATCAGCCACGACGGTAGGTGCGTAGGCGGCCTTCCGCGTAGGCGGCCTTGGCAGCACCCAAGCCCCGGCGGCTTGGGTGCTCGTCACCTACGAAGTACGCCGAGTGAGGCCGATTCTCGTGGTCGCCAGCACGGTCGCCGTCACCCTTGCCAGTACTGTCCGCAAGGAGCGGATTGCAGAGACCCAGGCGTACTGGCGCCGAGCAGTCGACACAGGCCGGGGCTTCGGCCCGTCACCGGTCGTAGACCTCCCGGCGGTGGCCCAGCGCGACCACGACGACCAGAAGCACGTCGTCAGCAACGGTGTAGATGATCCGGCAGTCCCCGACGCGAACGCGAAACCCCGGTCGGCCCCGCAGCGCTCTGGCCGCCGGCGGTCGGGGGTCAGTGGACAAAAGGGCGATCGCCCCCTGGATGCGGGGGCGCACGTCGGGGTCCAGCTTGCGAAGCGCTCGCTCCGCTGCCGGGCGGACCTCGATGCGGTAGCGGCTCACACCCAGCCGAGGTCGGCCTTGACCTGTTCCCAGGGAATGCTCGGACCCTCCTCGGCCATGGAGGCGTCGAAGGCCTCGACGTCCTCGACGTCCTCCAGCGCC
>JAKACA010000206.1 GCA_021796455.1 Actinomycetes bacterium | reverse complement strand
GCCTTACCGAGGTGGAGGTGCACCACGTCGATCTCGCGATGGGCTACGGCTTCACTGACACGCCCACCGAGCTGAGCGAGTGGCTCCTTCGCGACTTCAGCCACCGCTGCGGGGGCGCCCTTGCCCGGGGACATGACGGTCAGTGGACCGCAACGATCACCGATGAAGCAAGATCCTGGCAGTGCTCGGGATCGACTCCCGACTTGCTCGCGTGGCTCGCCGGCCGCTCGGCCGGTGCCGGAATTGAATCAGATGGCGAGGGTCTTCCTCGTCTTGCCGGCCTCGGATAACAGCATCGGCTCCTTAGCGCGCAGCAACGGCTGTCAGCGCGAGAACGCGCTCTCACAGGCAGACTTTCAGCCCACGCGGGACTCCACTTATCTGGGAAGACTCGCTTCCGGCAAGCCGTATCGCGATGCTCTCGCCGGACAGCCGGATACCGTCCACGTACAACCGGTCCTGGTAGGGGAGCGGCTTGAAGGCAACTGCTCCGCGTGGCACATCGGGCCGGATCCCGACTTCCGCAGCAAGGATCGCGACGGCCGATGCCGCGGCCCAGGCCTGCGGGCGGCAAGCCGCCGGGTAGGCAAGCGGGCCTGACTGGTTGGAGCGGGCCTCCCCTCCGTACAGCTCGGGCAAGCGGTATTCGAAGTGCGTGGCGGCAGCCAGCAAGCCATCTATGAGCGAGGTCGCAGCTTTCTCGGCAAAGCGCCCCGAGGTCGCGCTGAGACCGGTGATCGCGATGGCGGTGTCGTGAGCCCAGACCGAGCCGCAGTGATAGCTGAGCGGGTTGAACCCTCTCGAGGATGCTGCCAGAGTGCGCAAGCCAAAGCCACTGTTGAGATCGGATCCGCCAATTCGGCAGGCGACAAGCTCCGCCTCTTCCACACTCAGCAGTCCAGTGCCGAGGAGATGGCCGATGTTGGAGCTGAGCGAGTCGACCGGTGCGCCACTGACGTCGAGCGCGACGGCCGGATACGGGCCCTCGGAGTCCTCGACCCAGAACGCCGCCCGGAAGCGGCGCGCAAGCCCATCGGCGAACACGCGCCACCGCTCCGCGCCGGGACGACCGAATGCTTCGAGCAGATCCGCACCGTGCATCGCCGCCTCATAGGCGTAGCCCTGGGCCTCGCACAGAGCGAGCGGTGCGGTCGCGATCCGACCATCTCGGTATTGGATCCCGTCGTAGGAGTCCTTCCATCCCTGGTTGGCCAGACCGTGGCCGGACTCGTCGACGTAGCTGACGAACGGTCGACCGCGGCATCCGTACTCCTCGATCCACTCCAGGCACCGTTCCATCGGCGCGATCAGCTCTTCAACCTCCGACTCCGAGAGCCCCCACCGCCAGGCGTCGTGCAGGAGACATACCCACAGCGGCGTGGCATCCACCGTGCCGTAATAGACAGGAGGCAGTGCCAGGGTCGCCTCGCCACCTGGACCGGTGTTGAAGGCTTCGTGGCGGACCGCCTCCTGGCGTAGCTCGTGGAGTATCTTGCCAGGCTCCTCGTTGCTCACCCTGTCGACCTTGCTTCCCTGGCGCCTCGCGAGGGTCCGCAGCGTGCCAAGAGCCAAGTCGGTCCCGAGTGGCAGCAGCATTCGGGCCGCCCAAATCGAGTCGCGACCGAACAAGGTGAGGTACCACGGTGCTCCGGCGGCGACGAAGGCGTCGCAGGGGGCGAGCGGGGTCGCCATCGTAAGACCCGCCAGGTCGGCGATGCTACGCTCGAGAAGTCGGCCCAGGCGCGGATCCCTCGTTTCGACCGACACCGCCTTTGGCTCGTCGGCCTCGGTGCGAGAATCGCCGCGCAACTGGATCACCACGGCTCGCTCGCCTCCATGACGCCGCACAGCGAGGACGAACGTGCGCGTGGCACCGGGCTCGAGGGTGAGATCCCAGGCGAGGCTGCCATCGAGCGGATCTACACAGTCGGGCTCCGGCGTGCCGACTGCTTCCACGATCCCTGCCTGGGACTGACCCCAAAGCAGCCGCTTCCCCTCGGCGTCTGCGAGGCCCGGCGCCGTTCGCAGCCCCGACTTCACCGCCGCAAGCGCTGCAAGGTCGCAAGAGAGCCGCAAGCGCAGCTGCAGGCTCAGGCTCGCTCGGGCCAGGGAGGACAGCGTCATCTCCTCTGTCATCCCGCGCGGGCCGACCAAGCGCCGGCGAGTGAGGAACACGACGGGATCAGGCGATTCCAGGCCGGCGTTGAACACTGCCGCCTCGAATCGATTGTGGCTCCCGCCCTCGATATCGAAGCCGAGCGGAGTCGGCTCTTCGCCCCCCACGGTTACGACGAGCTCGCTCAGCACGCGGACATCATGCACGTAAAGACCCTGGGCCCCCCCGGGACGGATCTGACCGTCGTCATCCGAAAGGGAAAAGGCGGGGGCGCAAACAGCTGAGATCAGCCGGTGCAGGGACGGCTGGCGGGGCACCAGATCACCTGAGTCGGTGCGCGGCCGGTCGCCCCAGGTGGAGCCGGCGCTGCCGTCTCGGAGATGCAAGGGGTCAGTCTGCCTCACTCGTGTGAAGGCTGCGCCACTTTGACGGGCGAGCCCGTCGCCGGTGCGCCACCGCGATCGGGGCGCGCCTGCGCCCGCGTCTCGGCCCGTGGCGACAGCGGTGCCACGGTCAATCGGTCGGCGCCGTGCATGCGCTCACCCCCTTGGAAGAAATTGTCTGACTGACACTAGCGCTTTTGATCGTTCATATGCAATACTACTGAAACACTCCGTTCAGGAGCTTGAAACATTTACTTACCGGCAGCACAGGGGGCTCGATGGTCGGGACAGATGGGGACAGGGCGGGTGACGTGATCAGGCCGTTGCGAGCCACCGTCGGTAAGCGCCCCACGATCGAGATGGTCGCGAGCTACTGCGGGGTTTCTCGTCAGACGATCTCCAACGCGATCAATGCTCCTGATCGGCTCCGCCCCGAGACGTTGCGCAGGGTCCTGAAGGCGATCGAGGAGACGGGCTACAGGCCGAGCCACGCTGCCCGCTCGCTCAGGAAGGACGCCACCAACGTCATTGGATGCCGGCTCCTCCCGAGCAGCTATGGAGGGACGGGCGGCGTGCTCGACGGCTGGTTCCACGCGCTCTGTGCCGCGGCGCGCTCGGGCGGCTACGACGTCCTCACCTTCGCGTCATCGACGGACGACGAGGAGATCGCGGTCTACGACGATCTCCTCCGCCGCCGCGCGGTAGACGGCTTCGTACTGACCAACACGCACCACATCGACCCGCGCCCGGCCTGGCTCAGCGAGCATGGGGCGAAATTCGTGGCCTTCGGTCGCCCTTGGGGCACCAGGAACGCCCCGCACTCCTGGGTCGACGTGGATGGCGCGAATGGCACGGCAGCAGCCGTCCGCCACCTTGCCGGGCTCGGACACACCAGGATCGGCTTCCTCGGGCTGGCCAAGGGCAGCGGCGTGGGTGACGACCGCTACCAGGGCTGGGCGTCGGCCATGCGGGCCCTCGACCTGCCGACAAAGGGGCTCGTCGAGCGTGCAGAGGACGGTATCGCCTCAGGGCGCGCTCTCACCGAGAAGCTGCTGGAGGGACCGCGACCGCCGACGGGCCTCGTCTGCGTGAGCGACTCGATGGCAGTTGGAGCAATCCGTGCCGTCGAGGACCGCGGATGGCGACCGGGCCGGGAACTGTCCATCGTGGGTTTCGACGACAGCCCGATCGCCTCGGTGCTCCGCCCGAGCCTGTCGAGTGTCCGCCAGCCCATCGTTGCCGTCGCCGGCGAGCTCGTGGCCGCGCTCCTGGCCGAGCTGTCCGACAGCAATCGGCGGCCGTCCCGAATCCTTCTGGCTCCACGGCTGGTCGTGCGCGAGAGCAGCGGCGCGCAACACGACTCTGCACGGCTGGTCGTGCGCGAGAGCAGCGGCGCGCAACACGACTCGGCCGAGCTCCACAGGTTCGACGAAGTAGCTGCGCCGGCGCCCGCCATGCCCGCGCCGGCAACGCAGCCGCCTCGGGAAAAGGTCTCAGCAAACGCCTGAGAAGATTAATGAATGAAGGGAAGATGTCGGATGAAAAAACGTACCCGCTTTGGAGTGGCGGCGCTCGGCGCCGCGCTGGCGGTGTCCCTCGCCGGGGCCACCGGCGGCGCGATCGCGTCTGCCTCCAGTGCTCCGAAGCCCACCGTAGTCAAGCTCCGTGGCGCGACAAGGGGTGTGACTCTCACCCTCATGTACGGCTCTTCGGGACCTGCTGAGACGGCTGCCGTCAACGCCGCCGCGGCAGCCTGGAGCAAGTCCAGCGGCAACAAGGTGAACGTCATCAACGCGTCCAACCTCAATCAGCAACTCGACCAGGGCTTCGCAGGCGGCAACCCGCCAGACGTCTTCTACCTTTCGTCGTCTTTGCTGGAGACGTTCGCCAAGCAAGGTGACCTCCTCCCCTACGCCAGCAAGGTCGCCCCGGCGAGCGTGTTCTACCCTGCGCTCGTGAAGGCGTACACCTACAACAAGACTTGGTACTGCGTTCCGAAGGACTTCTCCAACCTTGCCCTGGAGATCAACACGACCATGTGGAAAGCCGCTGGTCTCACGAATGCCAACCTCCCGACTACGTGGGCGAAGCTTCGCTACGCCGCCAAGCGGCTCACGCGAAATGGAGTCGTCGGCCTCGACGTTGGCAACACCCTGGACCGCCTCGGAGCATTCTTCGCCGAAAACGGCGGGTCGTACATGAACAAGGCGGGGACGGCGTTCGCCTTCAACTCGCCGCAGAACATCGCCGCTCTTAAGTTCGTCCAGTCGATGGCCCGGCAAGGCATCCTCAAGTTCCCGCCCCAGCAGAGCTCCGGCTGGGCCGGCGAGGCGTTCGGTCTCGGCAAGGCGGCCATGGCGA
This sequence comes from Actinomycetes bacterium, assembly GCA_021796455.1. Lineage (GTDB taxonomy): Bacteria > Actinomycetota > Acidimicrobiia > Acidimicrobiales > Bog-793 > JAKACA01. The sequence continues at coordinate 551 of JAKACA010000206.1, read as the reverse complement.
CAGAGGGCAACTGGATCATCGGCGCGATGAGCTCCAGCTACCCGAAGATCAAGTGGGAAACCGTCCCGCTGCCAGCCGGCCCCAAGGGAATCAAAGGGACGTTGACTTTCACCAACTGCTGGGGTATCGCGGCGCAGTCAGCGCACAGCGCGGCGGCCGTGAACTTCGTGCGGTTCCTCAGCTCCATCCAGCAGGAAATGCGCTTCTCGAACGCCTTCGGCGTGCTGCCCGCACGTATCGCTGTGGCGAACGACTACGCGAAAGAGCACCCTTCAGTGGCCGCTTTCGTGCAGGGCGCGAAGTACGCGATGCCGCAGGTCTCCACGGTCGGGTTCCCAACCGTGCAAGCGGCATTCGACAATCAGATACTGGGCCTCGCGACCGGATCATCTAACCCGGTGACGATGCTCGACCAACTCCAGAGCAACGCCCAGGCACTCCTTCGGCCGTAGCCGACCGCGATCATCCATGGGCACCGGCTTGCGCCGGTGCCCATGGATATCTGCCCGCTGAGCTCGAGCTGGACGACCCACCGGCGGGCTCTAGATAGC
>JAKACA010000205.1 GCA_021796455.1 Actinomycetes bacterium | reverse complement strand
CAGGGCGGGCCGCATCACCGAAGCCGTCGCCTTCGACCGCTGCCACGACCCCTCAGAGCTCCGCGATCACCTAAAGGGCTGAGCGCCCCCTACCGATAACAAAGGTCAGCTGATGGCATCCACCACGTTCGACTACAAGGTCCGCGACCGCAGCGGGCGGCTCGTCTCCGGGCAGCTCGACGGCGACAACCTCGCGCTCGTCGCGGCGAAGCTCCGCGACATGGGCTTCGCCCCGGTCGAGATCAAGCCCGTAAAGGGGCTCAACCTCAAGACCGAGATCAACATCCCCGGCCTCAGCGACCGCGTCAAGCTCAAAGAGGTCGCGCTCATGAGCCGCCAGCTCGCCACCATGGTGGCCGCCGGCCTCTCCCTCGTACGTGCCCTCAACGTCATCTCGGACCAGATCGAATCGAAACCCCTTCGCCTCGCGATGATCCAGGTCCGCGAAGACGTCGAGCAGGGCTCGCTCCTCTCGTCAGCCCTCGAGAAGCTCCCGAAGATCTTCCCGCCCATCTACATCGCCATGGTGAGGGCCGGCGAGGTCGGCGGAGCTCTCGACGTCGTGTTGCTGAAGCTCTCGACCACGCTCGAGAAGCAGGTGGAGCTGCGCTCGAAGGTCCGCTCGGCCATGGCCTACCCGGCGATCGTGATGTCCCTCGTCGTGGTCATCGTCACCGCCCTCATGATCTTCGTCGTGCCGATCTTCAAGCACCTGTTCGCCTCCCTCGGAGCCAAGCTGCCGCTGCCGACCCTGATCGTCATCGGCATCTCCAACATCGTCGCGAGCATCTACCTGGTCGTCGTCATAGCGGCGATCATCGTCATCATCATCGCGTTCCGCAAGTGGATCTCCACACCGGGAGGCCGAGCCTCCTGGGACCGGTTCAAGCTCAAGCCCCCCGTGTTCGGGCCGCTCGTCCACAAGGTCGCGCTCGCCCGGTTCTCGAGCACGCTCGCCTCGTTGCTGGCTGCCGGCGTGCCGATCATCGAGTCGCTCGACATCGTCGCGGCGAATGCCGGCAACCAGCTCGTAGCCGATGCAGTGAGAGGCGCGCAGGACGGAGTCCGCCAGGGCCAGAGCCTCTCCTCCACGCTTGCCCAGTACGACGTCATGCCCGTCATGGTCACCCAGATGATCGAGACGGGCGAGGAGTCCGGCGCGCTGGACTCGATGCTGGACAAGGTCGCGGAGTTCTACGACAACGAGGTCGACTCCACTGTCCAGAGCCTCACCTCGGTCCTCGAGCCGCTGCTGATCGTGTCCATGGGCGCGGCGATCGGTTTCATCGTGATCTCGATGTACCTCCCGATGTTCGACATCTACGGGATCATCCAGAAGCAGGGCAGCAACGCCTGAACAGATGACCAGCAGTACCAGCATCACTGGCAAATGACGCCGATTTGCGAGGGACCCCGAAGGGCTCCAGCGAAGCGGCGGCGAGGTAGGACAGGAGTGCACTGATGGCGCCCGGAGCGTCCAGACGAGTCGGTTTAGAGATCAGCAACAGCGCGGTGCGCATCGCCGAGATATCTCTCGTCGGCAAGCGGCCGAAGCTGGTCAACCTCGGTCAGGTCCGCCTGCCCGCGCGCGCGGTCGTCGACGGGGCCGTGGTCGACCTCCCCGCGGTCGTGAGCGCGATCCAGCGGTGCATGAGCGAGGGCAGCTTCACGGTCAAAGAGGTGCACCTCGGCATCGCGGGACTTCGCGCGATCACCCGTGAGCTCGACATGCCGCACGTGCCCGACAGCGAGCTCGACTCCGCCGTGCGCCTGCAGGCTCTCGACGTGATCCCGTTCCCGGCCGAGAAGACGCTCATGTCGGCCCGGCCGCTCGAAGAGCTGACCGGCCCCGACGGGACTCACGTGCGCCGGGTGCTCCTCGCCGCCGCGCACCGCGACCTCGTCGACCCCCTGCTCGAGGCCGTCGAGGCGGCAGGCCTCAAGGCCCTCAGCATCGACCTCACCTCGACGGCTCTCATCCGTGCCCTCTACGACCCGTCTGCCGGCACGACCGGACCTGAGGCGATAGTCGCGATCGGGGCCGGGCTCACGACCGTCATCGTGCACGAGTCAGGGGTCCCCCACTTCGTGCGCACCATAGCCGAGGGTGGCGACACCATCACGGCCGCCATCGCCGGGGCTCTCGACCTGCCGCTCGAGGACGCCGAGGCGACGAAGAGGAACCTCGATCAGACCGGGCCGCAGTTCCGTGCGGCCGCGACCGCGGCCAACGACGCTTCGACCTCTCTCATCGCCGAGATCCGCAGCTCGATCGAGTACTACTCGACCCTTCCAGGGCGAGCCGAGATCCGCCGGGTCACCGTGACCGGCGGCGGGTCGCGGCTGTCGGGGCTGCTGGACAGGTTGCAGCAGAACCTGCGTGCCGAGGTGGTGCGTGGCAGCGCGCTGTCACGTGTCGAGACGAGCCTTACGCCCGAAGAGCTCGCGAACCGCGACCCGCTCTGCGCGGTGGTGGTCGGCCTCGCCCTGCCGGAGCGCTCCGGCGTGAAGCCCCTCGACCTCATGCCGCCGGAGATCCTGAGAGCGCGGCGCCAGGCACGCGCCGACCGCGTGCTCGTCGGCGTCGCGGTGCTCCTCGTGCTCGTCATGGCCGGCTTTGGCGTCATGCGCTACCTGTCTGTCCACAATGCCCAGAACAAGGTGGCGAGCCTGCAGTCGCAGATCACGACGACGAAGCTCGACATCACCAAGTACGACGTCGCGCAGCAGAAGTACCTGGAAGTCAGCTCGGACCAGGCACTGCTCACGCCGATAGTCGCGAACGAGGTCTACTGGCCCGGCGTGGTCGCGAAAGTGGCAGCCAACACCCCGAGCGGTGGCTACATCACGTCCTTTGCCGGGACCAACGCTCCTGCGCCGGTCGCGACGACGGCGGCGCCGGGCACGACGCCAGCTCCTCCGCCGCCTCGTGCCGCTACCGAGATATCGACCGTGGCAGTCGGGGTGTCGGCGAGCCGGGGATGCGTGATCGTCACCCGGGGCCTGGTGCCCAACTGCGCCTATGCGTATTTCGAGAACTGGGCCACCCAGCTCGCGAAGTCAAATGCGCTCCAGCTCGTCACCTGGAGCGCGTTCTCCGAGGGACCCGGTGGAGTGGTCACCTACACGGCCACGCTCGGGGTGCTCGGGACCATCCAGTCCACGCGGGCGACCAGATTCGAGGTGCTCGGGAAGTGAAGCTCGACTCGATCAACCTGAACGCGCTGAAGCGCCCGTTCGTCCTTATCACCGTCGGGGCGCTCATTCTCGTGGCAGCGCTGTGGTGGCTGTTGTGGATGGCGCCCGAGGCGAGCAAGCTCACGACGATCCAGGCGCAGGAGACCCAGCTCCAGAGCCAGCTCAACACCTTGAACATCACATTGCAGCTCGACAAGAGGCAGGCGGCCAAAGTGAAGCTGTACGCCGGCTACCTCGCGATGTTCGCGGCTGCGGTGCCCCCGATCCCCGAGGCGCCGCAGCTCACCACCGAGCTCGCGAACCTTGCGAACGTGACGAACGTGCGCCTCACGAGCCTGTCCGACGACACCACGGTTCCCGGCTCACCGCTGAGCACCATCCCGATCACGATGAACGTCCAGGGGCCCCGCCAGAACGTGATGGCCTTCCTGCAGGGCATCTACAACCAGAGCCTCATCGCCCGGCTGATCACGGTGAGCGCGTTCACGCCGACGCCGACCGGCGGAGGCAGCGGGAGCAGCTCCCCCAACGTGCTGCGGCCCTCGCTCGCGCCGTACACGGCCTCGATCACGGCGACTGCCTACTACGACCCGAACATCGACCCGTCGGCTGCGACCACCGCGGCCACGACGGCAACGAGCGCTGTCGGCTAGCAGCTCCCCCCTCGCGCGAATGCCTGCTCGCGCGCAAATGCCCGCCGGCGCGATCGCTCTATAGCGGCGACCACGCCGGCGGGCATCTTTGTGCGTGTCGTTCGCAGTCTTTACCCCGGCGGGAAGCCCGTTTGCAGCGACGCCGAGGCCGTCAGGCTTCCGCCATCGGCGCTCGACGCGTACTTGCTCGCCTTGCAGTTCGCCGGCGTGGTGTGCCGCTCGACGAAGAAGGACGTGCTCGTGCCGGTACGACCCTGTACAGGATGTGTTTGCTGAATCGGGATGTCGACAATCCCCCAGCAGTCATGGGTGCCGAGCGAGAACGCCGTAAGGATTATGTAGGTCCCGCTCTGAGGGGTGTAGAGACTAATGACGTGGGCCTGGGTGGAAGAGGCCGTGGTCGTGAAGCTCAGACCCGTGGCAATCTGTTGAATGTCGGAGGTCTTCCCACCCGGGATCGTCACACCCGTGTAGGACTGCCCGCCGTCGGTGTAGTACACCTTGGCGCCGGTGAGCGCCGTCTGCAGGTTGTCCTGTGAGGAGGTGTTGTTGGCCCCAGCCGTGAGAGCAAGGTACGTGGGCAGGGAAATGGCTGTCAAGATGCCAATGATGAGCAGGACGACGAGCAGCTCGATGAGGGTAAAGCCTTCGTCTTGATCCATCGGGTCACATCGCCAAGGCCGTGGCGTGCCGCGACAATGCTCGAGCACTATGGGTCTCCTTTGTCCGGCTTCTGATAAGACAAGTCCCCCGAGCCGAAATTCGGCTCGGGGGACTCAACGCTTCGTCGTTGACCTTGATTCAGGTTAACGCGGGCTAATTGGTCCAGTCAGCAGACTCAGCTCGGGAACCCTGTGGTCTGGAAGTTTGTAACGGTCATTGTGGTGCTGGCCACGCAGCCGCTTGCCGGCGCGGCTTCGCTCCCGAACCACGTGCCGGCATTCTTGGACTCCGCCAGCGTTAGGGGGGCCACTGCTACAGTTGGCGACCCAACTGTGTTGTCGACGAGGACCCAGCATGTGTGGGTACCCGCCGAATCAATCGTCAGGATCAATGCGGCACCATTAGTCCCCGTGACCTGAGCGCTAACTATGCCGGTAGCAGTTGAAGCCTGACTCTTGCCGCCGCTCACCCACGTCAGGCCCGTGCCGATCTGCGAGATATTCGAGGTTGTAGTGCTCGTCTCGATACCGGTATAGCTCTGGTTGCTGTCGGTGAAATAGGTCTTCGCACCTGTTAGTGCGTTCTGCAGGTTGGACTGAGCGGCCGTGTTGTTGGCGCCCTTGGTCACCGACAGAAACGTCGGGATCGCGATTGCCAGCAGGATGCCGATGATGAGCAGGACAACTAAAAGTTCGATCAGGGTGAACCCCTCATCTCCCCCCTCGCTGCCGAGGTGCCGTTGACGACACCTTTCGACGAAAGACACTGAGCTTCCTCCTTGGTTAAAATTGCATGGATATCCTTACCGAATGATCATCGGCAGGACTGAGCAGCAACTTTAGCGCAAATGTGCTAGGTCCCCAAATAAACCGCCGCCCCGCCTTTACAGGGGGCGCTCC
>JAKACA010000204.1 GCA_021796455.1 Actinomycetes bacterium | reverse complement strand
GTGCGTGGTAGCGATCCAGCGCTCCTGCCCATCTGGATCCTTGAAGCGGCTCCGATAGAAACCCCGCAGCTTGTCGTTGAGCACGCCGGTGAAGGCGCACTCGAGCACATAGGGTCCAGGCTCTGTCCTCGCCGGGCAGCCGAATACGACACGCTCGCCATTCTCGTCTAGGAGCACGCTCAGAGCCGAGGCCGTCTCGCCGTGTAGTGGTCGCAACGAGGCGTCGAAGACCGCCAGCTCGGCCGCGTTGCAGATGATCTCGGAGATCGCCTCGGTGATCTCGAGCTCTATCGCGACCCGACCGCTGTAGCTTGCAGAGCCCAGATCAGGCGCGACATGCAGCGCGTAGCGCTGCGGCACCGCCGTGCGAGGGAGCCGGTAAGCGGCTTCATTGCCGTTCTCGATCGTCATGGGGGAAGGCTACTGCGCCCGGTGATCGGGACCGGAGCCAGGGCGCTACCGTCGCTTCTGGTGCAACATGACAGATGGCCGTTCGACGCGAGCCTGGTGGCCCGGCGGCCAATCGACGTAGTTTGCGTCGGCAACGCGCTAGTCGATCGGCTGGCGCATGCAACTCCTGCAGAGGTAAGAGCCGTCCGGCTGCAGCCCGGGGGGATGACACTTGTAGACGGGCAGAGATCGAGGGAGATCGAGCGGGCCTTTCCGTCGTGGAGCCAGGTGGCCGGTGGCAGCGCAGCCAATACCGCGGCCGGCATCGCGTCACTAGGGGGTTCGCCAGCCTTTGCCGGGGCGGTCGGCGACGACGAGGATGGACGTTGGTACGCCACAGATCTCGAACGCGCAGGCGTCAGGTGCTCGGTTGCCCGCGTCGCGAGTGGAGAACCCACGGGAGTCTGTCACGTTCTTGTCACCGAGCAAGGCGAACGCTCGATGGCCACCAGCCTCGGCGCAGCTGGCGATCTGCCCCTGACGAGCGTAGAGCTAGTCGGAGTGGATCGGGCGAGGGCCGTCTATCTCGAGGGTTACCTCCTCGACCCACCCTTGGCGGCAGTCACTATCGAAAGAAGCCTGGAGATGGCACGCTCCGCCTCGACAGTTGTTTCTCTCTCGCTTTCCGACCCTCTGCTCGTAGAGCGCCACGCGCAACGTGTCGCAGATCTGGTCTATGGAGGAGCGGTGGACCTGGTCTTCGGAAATGAAGACGAGGCACTGGCGCTCACAGGGGCCGGGAGCCGGCGGGAGGCGATCGCGAGGCTGAGGAGGTCGGGGTTGGCGGCGGTCGTGACTCTCGGGGAGTCGGGTGCAGTCGCCGTCCTGCCTGATGAGGAGATCCTTGTTCCGGCCCTACAGCCTCCAAGGATCAAAGACACGACTGGTGCTGGCGACCTGTTCGCGGCCGGCTGCCTGTGGGGTGTCACCCACGGTCTCGGTCCGGAAGAATCACTGCGCCTTGGTGCCTTCGCCGCGGCCGAGGTCATCAGTCATCTCGGCGCGCGCCCGGTCGTCAATCTAAGGACAGCCGCGGCGGGCCTTCTGCTCGCGCGCTGACTCGATCGGGGGCTCTAGGTGACGTGGCCGTCCTCCTGGGGTGGCCGGAACGTCAGCTGGAGGTCGGCCAGGCGAACAAGAGCGCTCGCGACCCAGCGGGCCAGCACTGCGATCTGGTCGTCCAGCTTCGATGGATCCTCGAGCACGGGCTCCTCCAGTCGAAGGCTGCCCTGATAAGCGACCTCGAAGGTGCATGTCGGCTCCGGCATCTCGTCGAAGGACTGCTCGAGAGTCGGGGCTGCTCGCTCCAGGTGCTCGGCTCCGACCTCGGGACCCTCGGGATCGAGAACCGAGAGCACCCTTTGCACATCGGGAGTGCCGACGAGGTGTTGGAGCCGGAACGCGAGCTCCATTATGAGCTCGGGTGGCTCGGCCGGCGTCTCGCCGATCGACCAGGAACGGTAAGCGCTCTGGCTCCACGTGGGCCAGTCGAGTGTGAGATCGGCTCTCACACGTGCCGGGTTGCCCTCTCCAGGCAGGCTGTAGGACGTCTCGAAGGAGAGGTCACCAAGGAAGACGTCGATCTGGAAGCGCTCCTCCACTGCTTGCTGCTCGAGCAGGGCACCCTCGAAGGCCTCGCGGATTGCTCCGATGACGTCGATGAGGATGTGATCGATCATGGCGAGACGACGTTAGTTCCCACGACCCGGTGAATGATGACTACCCGCGCCAGCCGCTGTCTCGTGGGTGACCCCTCACCTGGTAGAAACGTCGCGTGAGGGACAACCCCTGGACTTCGCGCCGCGTCCTCTGCTTCGCCCACCAAGGTGGCGCGATCGAAGCTCCTTCGAGCACCTTGTATGCCATCACGAGAGCGATCGAGCATGGCGCGACCGCGATCGAGCTGGACGTGCATGCGACCGCTGACAGCCGTCTCGTCGTATGCCACGACCACACCCTCGAGCGGACGACTGACTCCTCGGGAGAGATAGCCAGCCGTACGCTCGCCGAGCTGCAGGAGCTGGACAATGCCTACTGGTTCGTCGCCGGCGAGGATGTGCGTCACGACCGGCCCGAGAGTGAGTATCAGCTGCGGGGCCTTGCCCCATCCGACCGGCGCTTTGGGATCGCGAGCCTGGACGAGGTTCTCGAGGCGACTCGAGGTGTTGTCCTGAACCTGGACATCAAGCGGAGCGAGCCGGAGGTGCCTGCCTACGAGACGCTCCTGGCCGATCTGATTCGTGAGCACGAGCGCGGCGACGACGTCATCGTCGCCTCGTTCATGGACAAATCGACGGCCCGTTTCAAACAGTACGCGCCGGAGATCGCGACCTCTGCCGGAACAGCTGCCGTTGGTGAGTTCTACCGAGCGGTCCACTCCGGCGAGGCACCCCCGAAGGACATCGAGTGCCACGTCGCGTTACAGATCCCGGCGCGCTATCAGGACATTCTCGTCGTGGATGAGGCGTTCGTAGCTGCCGCGCACTCTGCAAACCTGGCCGTGCACCCGTGGACGATCAACGATCGAGATGAGATGGAGCGTCTGTGCAGCATCGGAGTCGACGGGATCATCTCCGACGTGCCGAGCCTGCTGGCCGATGTCCTGGACGAACGCGGCCTCAACTGGAAGGGCTAAGCGTCGCGCAGAAACGTCCCGGCGGGCTGGCTCAACCTCGGCCGCAGTTCGGCTTCTTGCCGTGGTTGGCCTTTTTCTTCTTGCGGAGCTTACGCTTCGTGGTGCGCTTGGACACAGTGGCGGCAAGTGTAGCGAGTCCGGTGCATGCGGCACGCAGTTTGCATGTCAGAATCGCCCCATGCCTTGGCTGCTGCGCGACGGGCAGGTGCTCGCTAGCCTCGAGATCGCAGATACCTTCATCGCTCGCAACAAGGGACTGTTCGGCCGCTCCGGCACGGCGGGGGCGATGTTGCTGACACGTACCCGCGGTGTCCACTCGCTCGGGATGCGCTTTGCCATAGACGTGGCCTTTCTCGACCATGACCTCGTGGTTGTCGACACCGTGACATTGCGCCGGCACTCCGTGGCGCGCCCGCGCCTAAGCGCACGGTCGGTGCTCGAGGCGGAAGCGGGTGCGTTCGAGCGGTGGGGGCTAAGGACCGGGGATCGGCTTGAGGTCAGGGCTTGAGCCGGCCCGGGGCCGCCGGTGAGCTTGTAGTTGTCTCCACCCCGATCGGCAACCTCGCTGATCTAGCGCCTCGCGCCGCGGCGGCTATCTCGGCTGCAGACATCGTGTGCTGCGAGGACACGCGACATACCGGCTCCATGTTGAAACGGTTGGGAATCAGGTCGGGTCGGCTGCTCTCTCTGCACGCGCACAACGAAGCTGACCGGGTACCAATGCTGCTCGACGAGCTCAGATCCGGCCGCAGCGTGGCTCTCGTGAGCGACGCCGGTACCCCAGCAGTCTCTGATCCGGGCGAGCGTCTCGTCGCCGCGGCGGCGCGAGCCGGGATTCGGGTGAGCCCGGTCCCCGGGCCTTCCGCGGTGCTGGCGGCGCTAGTGGTGTCCGGCATGGGACTTGCGCGGTGGAGGTTCGAGGGGTTTCTTCCGAGAAAGGGCGGAGACCGGCGCAAGCGACTGGAGGACATAGCGTCCTCCCCGAGCCCGAGCGTCTGCTACGAGTCGCCGCAGCGTGTCGCAGCGACCCTCGCGGATCTCGCAGGGGTCTGCGGAGGGGATCGGCAAGTCGCTGTTTGCCGTGAGATGACGAAGCTGCACGAGGAGGTATGGCGATCCAGCCTCTCCGACGCGGCCGCCCACTTCGCCGAGAGCGCGGTGAGAGGTGAGATCGCTCTCGTGATAGATGGCGCCGAGGCGGGCCCGGATGCTCCGTCGGCACCCAGCGACGTCGAGCTCTGCGAGGAGGTGGAAGAGCTGGTACGTGCCGGGCTGTCAAGGCGAGATGCGGTGCGGGAGGTCGCTTGCCGCCTGGGGTTGGCCCGGGCGGCGGTGTACCGAGCAGCAGTCGCAGCTAGACGCTCATCCGACCAAGCGACCTCAGGTCGGTAGGCTTCCCAGATGGCCGGCCGCTTTTACGTGACCACCCCGATCTACTACGTCAACGACGTGCCGCATCTCGGCAACGGGTACGCGACGATCGTCGCCGACGCCCTTGCGGCTTGGCACCGCCTTGTGGGAGAGGACGTCTTCTTCCTGACCGGGACCGATGAGCACGGCCTGAAGGTGCTCCGGTCTGCCGAGCAGAACGGCATGCGGCCGCAGGAATGGACGGACGTGCTCTCCGAGCGTTTCAGGGCGGCATGGGCAGAGCTCGAGATCTCCAACGACGACTTCATTCGAACTACCGAGGAACGCCACCACCGGACGGTCCAGCGCTTCATGCAGGCGATCTACGACAACGGGTACCTGCGCAAGGGCACCTACGAAGGTTGGTACTGCGTGTCCTGCGAGGCGTACTACGGCGAATCCGAGCTGCTCGACGGTCGGCTCTGCCGGGTTCACGAGCGGCCCGCCGAGTGGTTCAGCGAGGAGAACTGGTTCTTCGAACTGAGCCGCTTCTCGGATCGGCTACTTGATTGGTACGACGGCCATCCCGGCGCGATCTTCCCCGAGACGAGACGAAACGAGGCACTCGGGATCATTCGCGGCGGGCTCCAGGACATCTCCATCACGAGGACGTCGATCGACTGGGGAGTCCCCGTTCCCTGGGACGAGGGTCATGTGTTCTACGTCTGGTACGACGCCCTCGTCAATTACATATCCGCGATCGGGTACGGCAGCGACGAGGAGCGCTTCGACCGGTGGTGGCCGGCCGTCTGCCACTTGATCGGCAAGGACATAATCCGTTTCCACTGCGTGTGGTGGCCGGCGATGTGCATGGCGGCTGGGATAGAGCCGCCCTCGTCATATGTCGTTACCGGGTTTCTTCTCGTTGGCGGCAAGAAGATGGCCAAGAGCGCGTTCAACCAGATCTACCCGGTCGAGCTAGCCGCCGATATCGGAAATGAC
>JAKACA010000027.1 GCA_021796455.1 Actinomycetes bacterium | reverse complement strand
GCTAGGGTCGCCAAGGTACGCGTCGTACATCTCCTCGACAAGCCACGCGTTCGCGCCGTAGGCGCCCGCGGAGCGGTCTCGCATCGTGTCGTCCACCACCGTGGCGATGCTAGTGACCGGAAGCGCCCGGCTGCGTCGCAGCTTCCGGTGGGCGGCCGGGGCAGACCGCAGCCAGCAGCTGACTTGCAATGCCAGCGCCGCCGTTAGCCTTGCCAGCGATGACGTCGCCGCCGGGAACCGCAGCCAGCAGGGCTGTGATGCGCCTGGTCGAACCCGGCAACGACGCGATCTGCAGCTATTGCAGCCGCCAAGTCAAGTTTGCCGCCCGGGTGCATCCGCGCCAGGTCATCGTGAACGTGTACGAGGACGGGACCTGGAAGCGGATAGAGCACTTTCACGAAGAGTGCTACAGCGAGGCCGGCGAACCCTTCGGCCCTGCAGTTGACCCCCGCCACGCGCCCTAGCCGCAGGCTTGGTCCCTGATGCGCGTCCTTCTGACGGGGTCGAATGGTTTCATCGGCTCGGCCGTCGCGGGCGCGCTGCGAGAGCGAGGCGACCAAGTCCTGCCCCTCGTGCACGGCGCTGCGAGGGAGGGCCAGGCAACCTTCGACCTCGGCGAGGGGACCATAGATGCGACCCGCCTGCCTGGCGGGTCCCTCGAAGGCATCGATGCCGCAGTTCACCTCGCCGGCGCTCCGATCTTGGGCCGTTGGAGCGCGACGCGGCGAGAGGCGATCCGCTCCAGCCGCATTGCGCTCGGAGACCTCCTCGCGCGCATGCTCGCCGCCCTTGAGCGACCACCATCGGTGCTCGTCTCCGGCTCAGCTATCGGCTACTACGGAGACGGGGGCGAGGCTGAGCTCGACGAGACGAGCCCGAGCGGGTCGGGTTTCCTTGCCGATGTCTGCCGGGCTTGGGAGGCATCCACCGAACCGGCACGAGCGCGTGGCCTCCGCACCGTGTCAATTCGCACCGGCATAGTGCTCGGACCGGACGGAGGGGCGCTCGCGCCGCAGTTGAGGGCCTTTCGGCTGGGACTGGGAGGAAGGCTGGGGTCAGGCCGCCAGTGGACAAGCGTGATATCCCTTGCAGACGAGGTCGCAGCGATACTGCGAGGACTCGACGACACCTCGCTCTCCGGTCCGCTCAACGCCGTGAGCCCGGCGCCGCTTCGCAATGCGGAGCTCACCGCGGCTCTTGCCAGCGCCGCCCGGCGCCCGGCGCCCTTCGCCGTCCCCGCCGCTGCCCTTCGTCTCGCGCTTGGCGCCGGGCCAGCCAACGAGATGCTGCTCTCGAGCCAGCGCGTACTGCCCCGTCGACTGCTCGAGAACGGCTTCGATTTCAGGCACCCCGATGCCGCGAGCGCCATCGCCTGGGCCATCTCGCGACGCTGAGCCACAGGACCGCGGAGCCTGCCGCCCGGGCTGAGGCACGGCTGCCCTGAGGCACGGCGGCTCTGAGGCACGGCGGCTCTGTCGAAAAGATCAAGCCCGGTTGGCGCCGTTGCGCCTGACATGGTCGTTGACCGCGTAATAGGCGTCGATGGACTCTCCCGCGTCCCCCCAGAACCCCTCGATTACGTCGTAGGCAATTTCACCTGTTGCGACGTAGTGGTTGTTGACGTCTGTGATCTCGAGCTCGCCCCGCCCCGAAGGCTCGAGGGTGGGAAGCACTGCGAAGACGTCAGGCGGGTAGAGGTAGACCCCGGTCACGCAGTAGGTGCTGGGAGGGTCGGTGGGTTTCTCGACGATGCGCTCGATGCGGCCGTTTCCATCGAGCGCGGGAACCCCGAGATGACGGAGGTGCTCCGGCTCCGCGATAGCCGCGAGGAGCAGCCGTGCACCACTCTCCTGCAAGGCAAAGCGCTCGAGAGACGACTTGATCGACCGCTCGAAGATGTTGTCGGCAAGCATGACGGCGACACGGTCGTCGGCGACGAACCTCTCGGCGAGGCCGAGGGCTTCTGCGATGCCACCGGGGCGATCCTGGTAGGCGTAGTTGAGCCGGTCGAGCCCGTAGTCGTGGCCGTTGGAGAGCAACCGGAGAAACTCCCCCGCGTGGGTCCCCCCGGTCACGACCATCACCTCGGTGACACCTCCGAGAACGAGCGCCTCGATGCCGTAGTCGATCATCGGCCGGTCACCGATTGGCAACAGGTGCTTGTTCGTGATGCGGGTGAGCGGGAAGAGCCGGCTTCCCGTGCCGCCTGCCAGCAGAACACCCTTCACGCCGCCGCACACTATCGGCCGACCGACCGACGCTATGCGCGTGAGCTATCTAGGCTTGGGGCGATGAGCGCGGACGCGGTCGTTGAGGTGAGCGGCCTGCGCAAGAGATTCGGGGCCGTGGTTGCCGTCGACAGCCTCTCCTTCAGCGTGGAGCGCGGTACCGTGGTCGGGCTGCTCGGCGCGAACGGTGCCGGCAAGACGACGACGCTTCGGATGCTGCTCGGTCTCATCCGCCCCAACGCCGGGACGATAGTCGTGCTCGGAGAGCCAATCGTGTTCGGAGCCAAGGTCCTGGCGCGAGTGGGATCCTTCGTGGAGGGGCCCGGTTTCATTCCCCACGTCTCGGGACGACACAACCTCGAGCTCTACTGGAGAGCCGGCGGGCGCCGCGCCGGACCAGCACACATCGACGAGGCGCTCGCCACCGCCGGACTCGACTCGGTGGCGGGACGCGCCGTCAAGACCTACTCACACGGGATGAAGCAGCGGCTCGCGTTTGCTCAGGCGCTGCTCGGCAAGCCGGAGCTGCTCGTCCTCGACGAACCAGCGAACGGTCTCGACCCCAAGCAGATCGTCTTCATGCGTGAGGCGTTGACGGGTCTCGCGCGCAAGGGGACGACGATCCTGCTCTCGAGCCACCTCCTCTGGGAGGTCGAGCAAACCTGCGACAAGGTGGTCGTCGTGGACCAGGGACGCCTGGTGAAGTCCGGCACCGTTGCCGAGGTGACCAAGAGCGCGTCGTCTGCTTACATCGAGGCAGACGACATCGACAGGGCCTTCGAGGCGCTCAGGCATGTGATGGGGATCATCTCGGTCTCTCATGCCCCGCCGGGCATCGTCGTAAAGCTCGGGACGGCGCGACGGTGCGACATCGTGCAAGCGCTCGTGGCCCACGGGATCAGCGTCGAAACGGTCATGGCGCGCCACAGCCTCGAGTCGGCGTTCCTCGAGATGGTGGCGCCGCCCGAGGACGAGGTTGCGGGACCGGGGGGCGAGCCATTCACATCTGGGGCGGACCACAGCGCCGCGGACCACAGCGGGAACGGCAATGGGGTGCTCCTGTGATCGTGGCGGAGCTCTCCAAGCAGTTGCGCCGCTGGCGCACACTCGTCCTGGTCGGGCTGTGTGTCGTCATCGCGTTGGTGGTCGCAGTGTTCATGGCTCAAAGCGCCCACAACCATCCAGGCATCAGGGGCCCGCACAATCTGGACGTCTCGCTGACGAGCAGCGGCCTCGTCATCGGCATAGTCGCGCTCTTCTTCGCATCACACCTGCTGACGCCGATCACGTTTCTCGTCTACTACGCCGACCCGATGGCCTCGGAGGCCAAGTGGGGCTCGCTTCGCTATCTTCTCGTCCGCCCAGTCAGCCGCTCTCGCGTGCTTGGTGCGAAGATCGTCGTGTCCACCCTGCTCGCTGTGGCCTCCCTCCTTGCCATCCCGATAGTCGCGAGCCTCGTCGGGATCGCGTTCTTCGGCCTGCATTCCGTCACGAGCGCGGACATCGCTGCCGGCCACGGTGGCGCGCTCCTCGGAAGGCCGATCCTGTCCGTGCTCGGGACCGTGTGGCGTTTCGTGGTCGCCACCGGATATGTTGCCCTCGACAGCGGCGCACTCGCCGGCATCGCGGTTCTCCTGTCGGTCGTCACCGAGAACGTGCTCGCCGCGGCTGCGACCGCAGCAGGGGTCTACGTGCTCTCTGCCATCGTCGAGGCGCTGCCGGGAAACTTCGTCAACACCATCTCTCCCGCTCTTCCGACGAACGACTTCGATGCGTGGCTCTATCTCTTCCAACCCGGAACCTCTCTCTCGGGCATGACCCAGGGAGCGATCACTCAGGTCGTATGGCTCGTTTTGACCCTCGGAGCGGCCTTCGTGGTGTTCAACCGGAAAGATGTGAAGTGCTGACGCCGACTCTCGCTTTGGCCGGACCGGACAGTCGACCTTGGCAGCAAGTACGCGTGGTTGTGCGCCATTCGCGACCAGAGTCCTTCGGCGGCTTGATGGTGTGCGGAACGAATCGGCGCCAGCGACCTAGGTCGCGGGTGGGTGGCGTGGACATATAAGTCCCGGCCACCCACCCGCGACCGTGATCAGACGTCGAGGAAACGCCGCACGGCGACCGCAGAGCCACCAACCCCGACGATCACGCCGACGAGGACCACGAAGATCTCGGTCATCACGACGTCGTGGCCGGGCACGATGGCGTTCTGGAACTCGGGGAAGTGGTGCAAAAGAGCGCGAATTCCCACGTCGCCGAGTATGACCATGCCCACGGCTATGGCAGCTCCGATCACCCCTTGCACCAGCCCTTCCATCATGAAGGGCAGCCGGATGAACCACGCTGTCGCCCCCACGAGCCGCATGACGCCGACCTCCCGGCGGCGGGAGAAGATGGCCATGCGGATCGCGTTCAAGATGAGGACTACCGAGGAGACAAGCAGGACGAGAGCCAGCACGAGCAGGACGATCTGAGCCACCCGGGAGATCGACTCGAGAGTATGGATCGACTTGGCCGGGTACTCGACCTTGAAGATCCCCGCCTGTCCGGTGAACACCGTCGCGACCGTGGCCGCGTCCCCCGCATGCACGAGGGTGCACTGGAACACCGGGGGGGTCGTCGCGACCGTGAGCGCGGATATTGCCGCCGCCTCTCCCTGTGCCCGAAACAGCTTCACCGCGTTGTCATAGGACTGCTGGTGGTCGAGGTAGTTGCAATGCTTGATCTGCGGCGTCTGCTCGGTAAGCGACTTGATAGTTGCCGCGGTCGCGAGCGAGGCGCCCGGATTCACGAATATCTGCAGGTCGACATTGGCCTGGAGCGCGCTCAAGGAGTTGTTGACAGCCTGGCGCAACAGGAGAGCGGTGCCGACAAGTGAGAGGGAGACCCCTACCGTCAAGATGGCCGCGATCGCCATGAGCCGGTTCCGCCACAGGTTGTTGGCGGTCTCACGGGAGACGTAGGCGACTGAGATCGGCATCAGTGCCTCGTCCTGGAGCGCCGCGGCTCGGAGTGCACGGGCCGCTCCAGCGTCGTCGCGCTCCCGCTCGCGAGCGACACCGCTGGCACGCCCCGCGTCGTAGACGGCGTTGGATCTATCCCATAGATACCTCGGACCTGGTCTCTTATGATGCGCCCGTGGTCGATCTCGATCACTCGCCGCCGCATCTGGTCGACGATCCCCGCGTCGTGAGTGGCCATGAGCACCGTAGTCCCGGTCCGGTTGATGCGATCGAGCAGCGACATGATCCCGAGACTGGTTTGCGGGTCGAGGTTGCCGGTCGGCTCATCGGCCAGCAGGATGAGGGGGCGGTTGACGAAGGCGCGTGCGATGGCGACCCGCTGCTGCTCGCCGCCGGACAGCTCGTGAGGATAACGACCTGCCTTCTGCCCAAGGCCCACGAGCTCGAGCACCTGAGGCACCTGAGTTGCGACCACGTGGCGCGGCCGACCGATCACCTGCAGGGCAAAGCCAACGTTCTCGAAGACGGTCTTGTTGGGAAGAAGGCGGAAGTCCTGGAAGACGCAGCCAAGATTGCGGCGCAGGTAGGGCACCCGCCAGTTGGAAAGTCGTCCCACCTCACGGCCCGCCACCCAGATCTGCCCCGAGTCGATGGCCTCCTCGCGCAGCAATAGCTTCAAGAGTGTGGTCTTTCCGGATCCGGAGGCTCCCACCACGAAGACGAATTCACCCTTGGTGATGTCGAGGGACACATCGCGCAGGGCGACGATGTCCCCTTTGTACGTCTTGGTGACATTGTCGAAACGGATCATGAACCTCTCGTTCCCTCGGCCGGAGCTCGCAGAGGCCGCTCAAGACGGGCGGTCGCGCACCTAGGGCTCGTACAGCCAGCCACTCTCTGGCTCGGGCCACCCTATCAGGGGACCATGATTACGGGGCGATTAAGCACCCGCTAGCCGCTCTGCTCCCTTTTCCAGCGAAGCGTGGCCACCATCGCGTCGTCTATGTCGCCGTCGAGGAATGTTTCGACATTGCCGGTCTCATAGCCGCTGCGCAGGTCCTTTACGAGCTGGTAGGGCGCCATGACATAGGAGCGAATCTGGCTCCCCCAGGCGTTGTCGCTCTCGGGGCCGCTCAGCGCATCGAGCTCCGCGCGACGCTCCGCGCGCTGCAGGTCGGCGAGCTTGGCTGCCAGGATCTGCATCGCCTTGGCGCGGTTCTGGTGCTGGCTGCGCTCGTTCTGGCAAGAAACGACGATCCCGGTGGGAAGGTGGGTGAGCCGGATCGCCGAGTCCGTCTTGTTGACGTGCTGACCGCCCGCGCCCGAGGACCGGTAGGTGTCGACTCGCAGGTCCTTCTCGTCGATCTCGACGTCGCTGCCCGCATCGGCGAGGAACGGCACGACATCGAGGGATGCAAAGCTCGTCTGGCGGCGGTGCTGGGAGTCGAACGGCGACATCCGTACCAACCGGTGCACGCCTCGCTCGGTCGCGAGGAGGCCGTAGCAGTAGGGGCCGCGCACCATGAAAGTAGCCGAGAGGATGCCTGCCTCCTGACCCTCTGACACCTCGTCGACCTCGACCTCGAAACCCCTCCGCTCTGCCCAGCGCAGGTACATCCGGAGCATCATCTCTGCCCAGTCCTGGGCATCGGTGCCTCCGGCGCCGGCGTGGATCTCGGCGATCGCGTCTGCCTCGTCGTGCTCGCCGGAGAACAAGCTGCGAAGCTCTATGCCCTCGAGCGCCTTCTCGATGGATCCGATCGCCTCCACGATGTCACCGGCGACCTCGGCGAGACCTCCCTCGCCCTCGCCCAGGCCGAGAGCAAGCAGCTCCTCCGCGTCGGCAAGCTGGCGCTCGAGCCCGACGAGCAGGTCCACGTCTGCCTTCACCCGGCCATAGGCGGTGCTGACGCGGCGCGCGCGGTCCGGATCAGACCATAGGTCAGGTTCGGCGAGCTGGGTTTCGAGCTCGACGAGGCGAGCGCTCGCATCAGCCAGCTTCAAGTAGGCCTTCGCAGCCTCGAGGCGCGACCGCAGCAGCTCCAGCTCCGCGCCCAGGTCTCGCGGAAGCGACCGATCGGTGACCGCCGCGGCGCTCACTGCGGCTGGCGGTGCTCCTGGGGGCGCGCTCTTCTCACGCGGGGTCGCCATCGGCAGTCAGCCTGCGCCGTGGCAGAGCTTGTACTTCTTGCCGCTGCCGCAAAAGCACGGGTCGTTACGGCCGAGCTTTTGCGGCTTCGCAGGTACGCCGGCGACCACGGGTGGGCCGGTTGGGCCGTTGCGGGCTCCGCCGGCTGTCCTCGCGCCCCGTGCGGCGGCCGCTCCGGCCATTGTGCCCGGCGCGCCGGGCCTCGTCGAGATCGCAGCGCCGTTTCCAGGTGCAACGCCACTTGGTGTCCGGACCCCTGCTGCCCCGTTGTCCGCGAACGCCGGCACGTGGGCCGGAGCACCCGAACCGCTCGCAACGGCAGAGACAGCTCCATCGGAAGGGTTCTCGGTCGCGAGGTACAGAGCCTGGGAGAGGTCGGCCTCGGGATCAGGCTCAGGCTCGCTCCAGCTTGCATGGAACACGTGCTGGAGGTAGTCGTCGTCGATGCCGTCCGACAGCTGCCCGAACATCTGGTATGACTCGCGCTGCCACGCGACCAGGGGATCTGTCTGGGCCAGACCGCGCAGGTGTATCCCCTCGCGTAGGTAGTCGAGCTCGACGAGATGGGCACGCCAGCGCAGGTCGATGATCTGGAGCATGATGTTGCGCTCCAGCTCACGCGCGCGCTCGGGCCCGCCGAGAAGAGCCTCCCGCTCTTCGTAGTACTCGTAGGCCTCCGTGAGGAGGCTCTCGGCGAGCTGCTGGGTGCTGGTCGCCTCCTCGAGCTCGACAGGAGTGAACTTCGTCGGGTAGTACCGGGTCGCCTCGGCGATGAGAGCTGGCAGGTCCCACTCCTCGGGAAACTCGCTCGGGCAGGTGGCCGCGACGATGCTCGCGATCTTGCCCGAGAGCAGATCCTCGGTGTACTCCTTCAGATCCTCGCCGTCGATGATCTTGAGACGGCGCGCATAGATCTCCTTGCGCTGCTTGTCATAGGCCTCGTCGTACTTGAGGAGCTCCTTTCGCACCTCGGCGTTCTTCGCCTCGACGGTGTTCTGGGCCTTCTCGATCGACTTCGTCACCATCTTGGAGTCGATCGGCATGTCGTCGGGCAGCGCCTTGCCCATGACCCAGCTCATGGCACCGGTGGCGAAGAGCCGCATGAGCTCGTCCTCGAGCGAGAGGAAGAAACGGCTCTCTCCCGGGTCGCCCTGGCGCCCCGAGCGGCCACGCAGCTGGTTGTCGATCCGCCTGCTCTCGTGACGCTCGCTGCCGAGCACGTACAGCCCTCCGAGCCGACGGACCTCGTCGGCCTCGGCCTCGCACTGCGCGCTGAACTGGGCGAGAAGCTCGTCGTAGCGGGCTTTCGCCTCGTCGCTGTCAGGATCGAGGCCGCTCGCGGCGAGCTCGTCGCGGGCAAGGCCCTCAGGGTTGCCCCCAAGGAGGATGTCGACCCCTCGGCCGGCCATGTTGGTAGCTACGGTCACGGCATGGAGGCGCCCAGCCTGGGCGACGACGGTGGCCTCCCGGGCGTGCTGCTTCGCATTGAGGACCGAGTGCGGGATGCCCCGTTTCTCGAGAAGCTGGGAGAGGTGCTCGGAGCGCTCCACCGAAGCGGTGCCCACCAGCACTGGCTGGCCCGTCTCGTAGCGCTCGGCGATGTCCTCGACGACGGCCCCGAACTTGCCCTCCTCGGACTTGAAGATGAAGTCGGGCTCGTCGATCCGGATCATGGGGCGGTGCGTCGGGATGGGCACGACGTGGAGGTTGTAGGTGGACGCGAACTCCGCCGCCTCGGTCTCGGCGGTACCGGTCATGCCCCCGAGCTTCTCGTACATCCTGAAGTAGTTCTGCAGCGTCACCGTCGCCCAGGTGTGGTTCTCCTCCTGGATCCGCACCCGCTCCTTGGCCTCCACGGCCTGGTGCAGCCCGTCGCTCCACCGCCGTCCCTCGAGCACCCGGCCGGTGAACTCGTCGATGATCTTGACCTCGCCGTCGGCGACCATGTAGTCGTCGTCTCGGTGGTAGAGCTCCTTGGCCTGGAGGGCTTTCTCGAGCTGGTGCACGAGGTCGGCGGCCACCCCGTCGTAGAGGTTGTCGATGCCGAGCTGGCGCTCGACCTTGGCGACGCCGGACTCGGTGACGACGACGGTCTTCTTCTCCTCGTCGACCTCGTAGTCGAGGTCCCGGCGCAGCGCCCTCGCGATGCTGGCGAACTGGTAGTAGAGCTTCGTGGACTCGTTCGACGGCCCGGCGATGAGCAGCGGCGTGCGGGCCTCGTCGATGAGGATGGAGTCGACCTCGTCGACGATGGCATAGACGTGCCCGCGCTGCACCATCTGGTCGCGCGACCAGGCCATGTTGTCTCTCAGGTAGTCGAAACCCATCTCGGTGTTCGTCCCGTAGGTGAGATCGGCCGCGTACGCTGCGCGCTTCTCGGCCGCGGTCGCGACGTCGGGCACGACAAGACCGACGCTGAGCCCGAGGAAGTTGTAGATCCGGCCCATCCAGATCGAGTCACGTCTCGCGAGGTAGTCGTTGACGGTGATGACGTGGGCCCCGCGCCCGTTGAGCGCGTTCAAGTACACCGGGAGCGTCGAGACGAGCGTCTTTCCCTCGCCCGTCTTCATCTCGGCGATCCCCCCGAAGTGCAGGGCCATGCCGCCCATCAGCTGCTCGTCGAAATGGCGCTGGCCGATCGTGCGCAGCGCTGCCTCCCGCACGACCGCAAAGGACTCCACGAGCAGGTCGTTCAGTTCCTCGCCGTGCGAGAACCGCTCCTTGAACTCGACGGTCTTGCGCGCCAGTTCCTCGTCGGAGAGGCTCTGAACTTCGGGCTCGAGCCCATTGATGAGCGGAACGACCGCCGCCAGGTTCTTGACCTTCTTGCCCTCACCAGCGCGGAGGACTTTCGCGAACAGACTCACGACGGTCCATTCTAGGCCCGCGACGGCCCACCACCGCTTCTACCGCCTCGGGAGTCCGTCCCCTTACCTATCAGCTGACGCGCACTGGGATGTGGACCGGGATGCGGACCGGACGCCCGACAGGGGTGCTCACTGGCACCGGCGCCTTCCGGCGCCTTCCCGGCGATTCGACGCTTAAAAGGGTCCCGAGCAGATGGTGCGGCGCGGCAGAGTCGATCCGCACTTTCACGAAGTCCCCTGCTGCGACGGTGTCCCCTGCTGCGACGCCATCGCCGGTATCGAAGGAGCTGTGCGCCGGCACGAAGTGGACCAGCTTGCCCTGACGGGTCCGCCCGGTGAGCAGCCTCTCGTCCTTCTTGGACGACCCTTCGACTAGAGCCTCCTCCACTTTGCCGATCCTGGCCCGGTGACGAGCGAGCGCAGACCGCTCCGCCACCACCTTCAGCCGCTCGAAACGCTCCGCGACCACCTCGGCGGGCACGAAGTCGCCCTCCATCTCGGCCGCCTTGGTGCCCGGACGGGGAGAGAAGACGAACGTGAAGGCGCTGTCGTAGCCGGCCTCGGCGACGACCTCCAAGGTGGCCTGAAAGTCCGCTTCGCTCTCGCCCGGGAAACCGACGATGATGTCGGTCGACACCGCAAGATCTGCTATCTCGGCACGGGCCGCGGCCAGGCGCTCGAGATACCTCTCAGCCGTGTAGCCACGCCGCATAGCCGCGAGGACCCGATTGCTCCCTGACTGCAGCGGGAGGTGGAGCTGCTCGCAGACGGACTCCGTTTCGGCCATCGCAGCGATCGTCTCGGGCCTCAGATCCTTTGGATGCGGGCTGATGAAGCGCACCCGACGGATTCCCTCGACCGATCCCACTGCCCTCAACAGGTCCGCGAACAGCGGCCTCGGACGGCGCGCGCCCTCGCTCACCCAGGCCGGCCCGGTCTCGTGCACTAGGAAGTGAGGCGCCGCGTCTGTCCTGGTGGCCTCGTGGCGAAGCCTAAGGGTGAGATCGCGACCGTAGGAGTTGACGTTCTGGCCAAGAAGCGTCACCTCCACCGTCCCGCGCGCAGCCAACTCCTCAACCTCGCGCACAAGATCGCCAAAGGGCCGGCTCACCTCCGGTCCGCGCACGGCCGGCACTATGCAAAACGCACAGGAATTGTCGCATCCCATCTGGATCGTCACCCAGGCAGCATGGGCCAGGTCAGATCGCACTGCCATGGCGGTCGGCCACTCGGTCTCGTCCTCCGTGGAAGGAGCGTCAAGGATCTCGAAGGCTGGCTGCCCCGTCGCGCGTGCCTCGGAGAGCAGGTGCGCTACACGGCCGACGTTGTGGGTCCCAAAGACTGCGTTCACATAGGGAGCCCGTCGCAGCAACAAGCTCCGGTCCTTTTGCGCCAGGCATCCCCCGACCGCGATCTGCATCCCCGGATGCTCGGCCTGCAGTGACTTGAGGTGCCCGAGAGTTCCATAGAGCCGATCGTCGGCGTTCTGGCGAATACAGCACGTGTTGAGAACGACAACGTCGGCGTCGGAGATCTCGGTCGTTCGCTCCATTCCGTCGGCTGTCAGCAGCGCAGCGATCCTCTCGGAGTCGTGCTCGTTCATCTGGCAGCCGAACGTTCTCACGACGAACTTACGCGAAGTCACCTGTTCGCCGGACACCACTCCAGACTACGCCAGCACCAGCGGCCGGCCGCGAGCTCCTGGTCGCAGCTATCCCGCGGTGGTGCACTGACCAGGCTCCATACCCCCTAAGGTATCTCTGTCAGCGCGAGACTGATGGAAGTCCCACGATGATGCCTGCTCCGTCCGAGGCCGGTCGCGAACTCAGGAGAGAACAAGATGCAACTACCCGACGAAGTGGTCGATGATGTCCGCAAGCGCTTGCACAGAGTTGCCGGCCAGGTGCATGGCATCGAGCGGATGCTGGATGAGGGGCGTGAATGCCGTGACGTGGTCGCGCAGATCTCCGCAGCTACCAAGGCGCTCGAACAGGCAGGGTTTCGCCTGGTGGCAGCAGGGCTCACCTACTGCCTGGAGAGTCCCGAGGAGGCCGAGGCAGACGGCTACCCGATCGATGCCGTGCAGAAGATGTTCATGAAGCTAGCCTGAGAAAGGTAGACCACAAGATGAGAGCTATCGAGTTCACCGTCGCCGAGCCGATCGAGCAAGCCGAGGCAATGGTCAGACAGGCCCTCTCGGACCAGGGCTTCGGCGTGCTCACCGAGATCGACGTCGCCGCCACCTTCAAGGCCAAGCTCGGGCTTGACAGAGATGCTCTCAAGATCCTCGGCGCATGCAACCCGGCGCTCGCTCATCGGGCGCTCGAGATCGACCCCTCGGCCGCCCTCATGCTGCCCTGCAACGTAGTGCTCAGCGCTGCTGCCAAGGGAACCAACGTAGCGATCGCCGATCCAAGAGAGCTGATGCCGGATCCATCGATGGCTGACCTCGCAACCGAAGCAGCGGCTCGGCTGACCGCGGTAGCTTCGGCACTCTCACACGAGCAGTAGGCGCCAGCCGCCGTCCGCCCGGGGCGCCGTCCGCCCGGGCTGCAATCCTGGGCCCAGCATTGCAGCCCGAGGTCCCGGGACCTCGGGCCCCGGGACCTCGGGCCCCGAACCTGGGGGCGGGGAGGCTCTCAGCCCTGGGCGGCACCCACCTGCTCGGCCACCTTGCGGTGAACCTCTGCCATGTCGAGTCGCTTCACCTGGGAGATGAGATCCTCGAGCGCGGCAGCGTTCAGGGCACCGGGCTGCGAGTACAGGAGAACCTGCTCGCGAAAGATCATGAGTGTCGGGATCGACATTATGTTCAGCGCCCTCGCGAGTCCCTGCTCCGCCTCGGTGTCTATCTTCGCGAACACGGCATCGGGGTGAGCTTCAGAGGCCTGCTCGAAGACCGGTCCGAAGGCCCGGCACGGGCCACACCACGCCGCCCAGAAGTCGGCAAGGACGATGTCATTCGACGCCACCAGATCGTCGAAACCTTCCTCCGTCACGTTGACTACACCCATTGTTGCTCCTCCTCGTCCGTCGGCTGGCGGCGACACGGCACATCCAGTGCCTGTATCAACAGTTATACCCCCCAGGGTATTTCCGGCCCATGTGGACGAACCCGGGGAGCGCCCGCGGCCTCAGCGCGAGAGGACGCGCGTCCGCGACACGGCCCGTAACCTTGCTCGATGCTCATTGGCGCTCATGTCAGCTCCTCCGGCGGTCTGCTGCCCGCCCTCGAGCGGGGAGAGGCCATCGGCGCCGACGTGATCCAGATCTTCACAACCAGCCCGCGAGCATGGAAGCCGGCCGCCTTCCCCCCTGAACTCCTGGCGCAGTACAGGCAAGCCCAGCTCGACAACGTGACCGTTCAGGCGACCTTCTGCCACGCGAGCTACCTGATCAACCTTGCCACGACCGACCCTGACAAGCTCGCCAGATCGAGGACGAGCCTCCTGCACAACCTGCAGGTGGCTACCGCTATCGGCTCGGCTGGGCTCGTCCTGCACCTTGGGAGCCACTTGGGCGCCGGCTACTCGACAGCCGTGAAACCGATCGCCGCGGAACTGCTCCGTGCGATCCAGACCGTCGAGGACCTGGGCGGGCTATCGAGCGCCCCTATCCTCATGGAGAACGCCGCCGGTGCCGGCGGCACCTGCGGGCGCGATTTCGGCGAGCTCGCGGCTGTGCTCGATGCTGCGGGGGGCCATGGGCGCATCGGCACGTGTCTCGATACCCAGCATCTCTTCGCATCCGGCGCGGACTACTCCACCATGGAGGCAGCCGATCGCGTCGTGCGCACCGTCGCCGTCACGGTAGGACTCGACCGGCTTGCCTGCATTCACCTGAACGACTCCAAGACCGAGCAGGGCAGCAACCGCGACCGCCATGCCAACCTCGGCGAGGGCCTCATCGGACGGACCTCCCTCGCCTTGCTCCTCGGACACCCTCGGTTGCAGAACGTGCCCGCGGTGCTCGAGACGCCAGGAGCCGACGGACACGGTCCCCGGGCAAGCGACGTCGTGATTGCCCGCGAAATCCACGCCGACGGATTGCGGCGCTGGCGGCAGGGCGCCGGGAAGCAGGGCGCCGGGAAGCAGGGCGCCGGGAAGCAGGGCGCCGGGTAGCAGGGCGCCGTCGGAGGCGTTGCCGCACTGGGGCCGACCGGCGGCACGGTGGCAGCAGGTGCTACTCCGCCGCCTCCGCGAGAGCCTCCGCGAGCGCCGGGTGCACAAACAAGCTCTCGGCAAGGTCGATCACGCGCAGGTTTGCCGTGACGGCCAGAGCCAGCACACTCACCAGCTCGGCCGCGTGCGAGCCGACAATAGACCCGCCGAGCACCACGCCGGTCGCCGGGTCAGAGACGATCTTGACAAATCCTCTTGGCTCTCCATCAATAAGGGCCCGGGCGTTCGACGCATAAGGCACTTTGGTCACTCGGATCTTGCGGCCGACTGCGAACGCCTCGGCCTCGGCAAGTCCCACGTCGGCGATCTCGGGCTCGGTGAAGATGGCTGAAGCGGCCTTGTCGTAGTCGAGATGGCGGTGGCTGTGGGTGTGCAGTCCCATTACGTGCTCGGCAACCTTGTGGCCCTGCACCGCGGCTACAGATGCCAGGGGTAGGCGCCCGGAGAGGTCTCCGGCAGCGTAGATATGGGGAATGTTCGTCTGGCAGTGGCGATTGACTGGCACATAGCCACCCGAGTTGACGTTCACTCCGGTGGTCTCGAGCCCGAGCCCCTCGCTGCACGGGACCGAGCCGATGCAGACGAGGGCGTGGCTACCTTCTATGACTCGGCCGTCGTCGCACCGGACCGCGACTCCGAGGGTGCTCCGGTCGATCGCGGTCGCGCGAGCGCCGATCGCGAGGTTCACCCCGCGAGCAAGGAAGTCAGCCTCGAGCGCGGCGGCGACCTCTGGGTCCTTGGCCGGCAGTACCTGCTGGCGCGAGACGATCAGGGTGACGCGCGAGCCGAGCGAGGAGAACATGTGCACGAACTCGACTCCGGTCACTCCGGAGCCGATGACAACGAGGTGCTCCGGGATAGTCGGCGGCGGGTAGGCCTGCCGAGTGGTGAGCACCCGGTCGCCGTCGATCTCGGCCCATTCGGGGATCCGCGGCGACGAGCCGGTCGACAGCAGCACGGCGTCAGCCTCGAACGTCTCTACGGGCTCCCCGCTCGAGCACACCTCCACGCAGTGCGGTCCGTTCATCCGGCCAGACCCGCGAACTATGCGCACTCCCTGACTCTCGAGTTGACTCGTGCCTGAGCTCACCAGGCGCTCTTCGACGTCTCTTACCCGTATGGCAAGGGACTTGAGATCAACCTCTGGATTGAGCGGGCAGACTCCTAGCAGCTCAGCGCGGCGTGCCCGGCTGACGAGAGCACCTGTCGCGATCATCGCCTTCGACGGGATGCAATCCCAAAGGTTCGCCGCCCCCCCGATGACGTCGCGTTCTATTACGACTACCTCGGCACCAAGGCGAGCCGCCGTCGAAGCAGCTCGCAGCCCGGCCGGTCCTCCCCCTATGACGACAAAGCGCATCGCGCCATACTGTCACCGCCCCGGCTGCCGCACTACTTTGGAGGCCGGAGGTTCCCTCCTGCCTCCCCCTGCAGTCGACACGCCGTGCTCCTCCGCCGCTTTCATATAGCGGCTCAAGCGCTCGTCGAGCTCTGTCGCGAAGACGGCGAGCGCTGCCTGGCGCTCCCGAACCTTCTCACGGAGCCTCTCGAGTATTTGGAGACCCTCGACAAGGATCTCGTCTCGCCGCCCAGGCGGTGGATCTGCCTGGTACTCCTGCTTCAATCCTTCAAGGCGATCGGACGCGCCGAGGTGCTCGGCGATCTCCTCGAGCTCGAGCCCCAGCAGCGTCTGCAGCTCACGAATACGCCGCAGGCGTTCGATCTCGTGCTGGCCATAGCGCCGCTGCGCAGTCTCTGTGAGGCGGGAAGAGCTGATGAGACCCAGCTCTTCGTAGTAGCGCAATGTACGCGTCGTCGTAGAGAGCAACTCGGCGACCTCGCCGATCGAGAGAAGGCGTGACTCATCTGTCATGGCACCGGCCAGCCTATCAGCTTCTCTTCACGTCAACGTCAAATAACGCGGTCGGCCACGTCAGCCGGTCGGGGGTGGGTAGTCACCCGAGGGCGGCGGAAGGTAACCGCCCGGCGGTGGGTACGCCGGGGGCGGGTAGGCGGGGGGTGGGTAGTCACCCGAGGGCGGGAGGTAACCGCCCGGCGGGGCCGGGTAGGGTGGCTCACCGTAAGGCCCTTGGCCGTACTGCTGCTGGCCGTACTGCTGACCCCATCGACCTTGGCCCCCGAAGCCACCAGGTGGGCCGAAGCTCCGAGGACCACCCCGGCCGCCGATCGCTGCGGGCCCCTGGTAGGTGCTCCGTCCCAACCAAAGCACGTAGAAGAAGATGAACGGCAGGAAGAAGAGTCCCACGGCAAAGGCTCCGCCGTGGCCGAAGCTCCTTGAGACGTCCAGCATGACGACTGCGTATATGACGAGAACCGCGATCGAGCCTACGACCGGGATCACTGCCAGTAGGGCCAGCGCGACCCACCACCCCGGCCGCCCGACCATCTTCAAGGTCACGTAGTAGTTGTAGATCGGAACGAAGGCGGCCCATCCTGGCTGGCCAGCCTTTCGAAATGTCCCATACAGCCCCAGCGACGACACCACATAGAAGACGACGTCGACGAGCAGGAGCGACGTTGGATACAGGGATGCACCCAGAAGTCCCATGCTCTCACCTCCCCGTTCCATGACAGCTCCGGCGGAACCGCTGAAGAGAGATCAGCAGCGTTGTCGATCCGTTTCCAATCATCGCGCGCGCAAACCTAGCGCTTCGAGGCCCGCTGACAAGGTACATAGATGGGTCATCGCCCACCAACTCCCTACCTTCCGGGCGCTGCGTCAGGCGGTGGGTGCCCGATCGAGGACCACCGTCGTCCCGGCGCCGCGGTCCGGAAAGACCAGGCAACCACCGGTGTCGAGCCGCAGGCCGACGGTATCGCCGCGTCCCACGCGCTGCTCAGAGAAGATGCCACTCAGGCGTGTGCCCTCGTGGAGCTCAACGGCGTGCTCATAGCCACGGCCCCGGAAGGCGACGTCGCTCACGGTCCCCACCAGGTGGTGACCGTTGCCTTCCGGGCCGGCGAGGCTTATGGCCGTGGGTCGGATCATTAGCAGACCGGCTGACACGTCGAGACATCCCGGGCTGGTTCGGGCATGTAGCGACCCACGCGCCGAGCGCGTGGACATCTCGACTCTTACCGTGTCATTGCTCCCGGCGTCGCAGATCCGGACCGGTAGCTCACCGGCCAGACCGGTGAAGCGCGCGACGAACGGCGTCACCGGGTTCGTGTAGATATCCTCCGGACTGCCCATCTGCACGAGGCGGCCCTTCTCGAGCACCCCGATCCGGTCCGCGAGCGCGAAAGCCTCCGACTGGTCGTGGGTGATGTAGATCGTCGTGGCTCCGCTGGCGCGGATCAGCGAGGAGATCTCGACACGCATCCTGTCTCGCAGATCGGCGTCGAGATTGGAAAGAGGCTCATCACAAAGCACGAGGCCCGTCTGCCCGACGAGAGCGCGCGCCAGCGACACCCGCTGCTGCTCGCCCCCGGACAGCTCGCTCGGGTACCTGTGGGCCAGTCCTGCCAGACCTACTCGCTCCAGCATCTCCTCGGCGGCTCGGCGGGCGGCGTCCCGGCTGATCCGATGCCGGCGCGACGCGAACGCGACGTTGTCACGGGCGACGAGATGGGGCCATAGGCCGTAGTCCTGGAAGACCATGGAAAGATCGCGGCGCTCGGGCGGGAAGTGGATCTTGTCGTCCGCTACGACGACGGAGCCGATTGTGATCCGACCACTCGTGGCGCGCTCGATACCTGCTACGCACCGCAGCAACGTCGTCTTCCCCGAGCCTGACGGGCCGAGCAGCACGAGGAAGGTTCCCGGGTCGACTGTCAGCGAGACGTCGTCCAAGGCCCTGCTCCCGCCCGGATAGAGCTTGGCAAGGTGATCCAGGGCAACGGGCTCACCCACGGCTCCCCCCTCCGATCCGTCGCCAACCTCGGGGTGCTAGCAACCGGTACCCTCCAAGCACTAGCAGGACAGCAACGAGCGCGACCACGACCGCCATCACGGCTTGAGCGATCCCGACTCCGAAATGGTAGTTGCCGAGATTGTTCTGGATCGCCACGGAGACTGGCGATGCCCCGGGCGGGTCGAGGAGCTGTGACAGCGGCAGCTCAAGGAATACTCCCGTGAAAGTCAGCAGCCACGCCATCACGATTGGGCGGGAGAGCGCGGGCAGGACACCTAGGCCCCAGGCCCGGATCGGACCGGCTCCATGGGTCCGAGCCGCATCATGGAGCGATGGCTGGACTTGGGATACTGCGCCCACAAGGACGCGGGCATTGGTCGGCAGACTCGAGGCAACGTAGGCGACGACGAGTAGCGTCGTCGTCTGGTACAGGTCGAGACCGAGGCTGGAGAGAAACGGCAGGTTGTACGCGAAGATGTAGCCCGCACCGAAGACCACGGCTGGGAGCGCAACAGAGGCCAGTAGGAGGAAGTCGAGCAGCTTCGTCGAGCGCGTCCGCCGCCGTGCGAGCAGGCGGGCGGCTATAACGCCACCGACGACGGTGATCGAAGCAGTGATCACCCCAAAGATGAGCGAGCGCTCGAGAGGTGCCGACAAGCCAGAATTGTCGAAAACCTGACGGTAGTTGACAAATGACACCTGGAAGGAAGCTCCGTAGTCCGCAAGAAGTGATCCGCTCACCGCGCCAAAGGCCGGTACCGCAAGCGCGAGGGTGAAGAACGCGCAGACGGCGCCGGAATAGGTGAGCTTTTGAGGCACGGTGAGCGCACGTCGCCGGGCCGGCCTTGTCCGGCCCGAGAGCACGGCATAAGAGCGACCGCGAAGCGCTTTGGCCTGTACGGCGAGAGGGAGCGCGACTGCCGCAACGAGAAGCCAGGCTTGAGCGGCTGCGGAGGGAAACTGCGGAGGGAAGTTGTTGATGGAAGCGTACAACTGGTACGTAGCCATGGGAAAGTGCGAGTTGAACGCAAGGGTTGAAGCGACCCCGAAGTCGCTGATCGACTCGGCGAAGTTGATCGCGACCGCGGAGAAGATTGCAGGGGCAAGGATCGGAGCGACCATGCGAAGTGCTTGGAGACGCGTGGCCCCGTGGATACGTGCTGCATCTTCGAACTCCTGGCCGAGGCCGCCGAGCCCGACGCTTATGGCGAGATAGGTGAAGGGGACCGCGCGTAGAGCCAGCAGTAGCACGACGCCGAATGGGCCCATGATGGCATGGGTGAGCAGCGCCGAACCGAGACCGATTCGGGTGAGCACGCCGTCCGGCTGGACGAGCCGCTGCCAACCAAGCGAGGGGATCCAGCTGGGAAGGATCAGGACGAGCCACATCCCACCGACGATGAGCCTTCGCCCGGGGAGCTGGGTACGGTGCGTGGCCCAGGCAATCGGGAAACCGACGGCCAGTCCCAGTCCCGCGGCGGCCGAGCTCACCCACAGCGAGTTGGTGAGGGCCAGCGCGTTGCCCCCGCTGAACACTCCACGGAGATACCCGAAGGTTAACCACTGCGGTCCCTGGTCGAACAGTCGGGGTGAGATCGCCAGGACCAGGAAGCACGCGCAGGGCGCGAGGATGAGCAGGACCAAAAGGATCCACAGCGAGGGGCGAAGGAGCGAGCCGACTCTCGCGACGGTGAGCCCGGGGCGACGGGCCGCACCCGGCGCGTGGTTGGAAGCTCCCCTCCCTCCCGGCTCAGAAGGAGCCTGGAGGGAGGGGAGGTGGCTTTGGTCAGCCAGCGTGCTCACAGCACCCGGTTCATTGGACGATGTTATTGGTGAACCAGGTGTCGATCGCGTCCTGGCGCGAGCCCCATAGGTACGGGTTGATGGTCTGAGTCTTGACCCCGTTCAGCGAAGGAACAGCAGGAAGCTTCTTGATCCCCTTGATGACCGGGTAGTAAAGGGAGTCGCCCTGCGGATCACCGGACTTCATGACCTTTTGGCCCGCCGGCGAGAGCACGTACTCAGCGAAGCGCTCCGCCTCCTGGCGCTCGAGCAGAGGCGCCTTGGCGTCGATGCCGATGCAGCTTGGCAGGAGCGTGATCGGCGGCAGGTACTTGATCTTGAGGGCATGGTCAGTGAACTTCGCCCCTATCCCTGCCGAGTTCTGAACTAGGGCGAGGTCGATCTGACCCGACGAGAGGGCGGCCAGTGTCGGCCCGTTCGTCTGGTTGACAAGCAGGCCGTTCGCCTTCAACTTCTCGAAGTACCTCTCGCCCGCTTTGATGCTGCCGAGGTAGTTCATCATGCCGGCGACGAATGGGTAGGTCGGCCCCGATATCGAGGGGTCGTTCATCCCGACCTTGCCCTTCCAGCGGGGCGAGAGCAGCGCCTGCCAGGTGTCCGGTGGCTTCGAGACCTTCGCCGAGTTGTAGACGAGAGCCGCTGTCAACGTCACGCCGGTCGGAACGTAGCTCTTGTCCTTGGGAAGAGACTGCCGGCCAAGCGAGTCCCAGTTCACCTTGGGCTCGAACCCCCTCACAAGCAGGTGCTGGGAGTCGAGGCCCGCGAAAACTGTCGGGCCATCCACCCACAGCAGCCCCCACTTCGGGTTGTTCCTCGACGCCTCGATCTGGGTGACCAACGGTCCCGTCGAGTTGTTCTCCAGGCTGACGGGGATCCCGGTCGCGCGCTGGAACGCTGTGACCTCGGCCTGGTTGTATCCTTGAGCCGAGTATACGACGAGGGTGACGGCGGACCTGGAGGCTCTCGGAGACGCGGCGCTGGCAGCACCGGCGCTTGACAACCCGAGAACAAGCAGGCCTGCGGCCAGGGCTACGAGCATGGCCACGATACTGCTCCGGTGTCCAGAGCGGGTGCCTGGATCGGGCGACCGTCCCGATTCGGAGTCGTGCTCTTCAGTTGGGGTGCGCTTGGTGGGCATGGGCGCGAGCCTGCCGGATGCAAGTTACACGGATCTGTCTTTCAGGTAACAGCGAGCCGAAAGAAGACTTAATACTTGCCGCCGCGGCCAGCCCCGCGGCCGGGGCTCCAGATCGCCGATTTCGGGCGCGGGGTGTAACGCTGAGACTGCCTCGCACCATTAAGCAATGAGGCCCCGTGTGTACCGGCGAGAACACGCACGGGGCGCTAGCACCAACCAGGTGGCTTCCACGGAGAAGGGGAACAATGATGCGAGGGATTAGAGGTGTGCCGCAAGCTGGCTCCCTGTCGGCTGCGGCATCGCTGGCCGCCGTGCCGGCAGCCGGAGCGGCGACCCACTCCGGGAAGAACGCTGCCGCCGTCGCCGTCATCTGCATGGGCTCAAAGGGAGGCGTCACTCCGACGACCGAGGACATCGCCAAGCTCGGTGCGGACCGTGGCCAGACCGTATGCTCGGTCAGCCGAACGAACGCTGTCAACGGCGGGACTCTGACGGTCCCTGGTTCCCTGACAGGCGTTTTTCGCTGACGAGAGGTAGCTGGATGCCGCTTCTCTCCAGCTGGTCAGGCTCGGCGGTCGTGCGGAGCCTGACCAGCCGCGCAACACAAGTCGATACCGGCTCGGCCCGAGGTGATCTGTCGCGTCGCCGAGGGACGAGACGGTGACACGGTCGAGCCGCCAGATATGCACCAGACCCTGAGCGATGGCACTTGGCTCGACATTCGCGGACGTGATGAGCGCCGCTAAGCAAGGCGACCTGCAGGCGATCACTGATCTGTACCGTGACGTGAACCCTCGCCTCTCGAGATACTTGCGCGCCCGGGAGCCGCAGGAGGCCGATGACCTCGCCTCCGAGACATGGTTGGTGCTCGCCCGTCAGATCAAGACGTTCTCGGGGAGCGAAAAGCAGTGGTGGGCGCTCGTGTTCCTGGTGGCACGGCGGTGCCTTACGGACCATTGGAAGCGCAACAAGAGACGAAAGACAGCCCCGGTGCCATCCGAAGCCTTCACAGACCTGCCGGGATCGACGGACGTCGAGACCGAGGGTCTCGACGCGCTGCAGAGTCGGGACGCCGTTGACCTCGTTTTGCGGACGCTTTCCGCCGACCAGGCAGACGTCATCTTGCTGCGAGTGATGGCTGACCTTGACGCAGACTCGGTCGCTGAGATCCTTGGGAAGCGACCTGGGACGATCCGAGTGCTCCAGCATCGAGCACTACGCACCCTTGCGATGTCGATCCCCGACACATCGGCACCGGCATGAGGCGGCACTTCCGGCGCATCCCACCCGCGGCGAGCGCGCACGAGTCCGGGCCAGATCTCGCGGATCGCATCCTTAGTGGGTCCGGCAAAGAGCAGGTGAGCCCTGAATGGAGCGCTGTCCAGGACCTGGTTCGCGCTCTTCGCGCGACCGCCGACGGCGGCACCGCTAAGGAGAACGAGCGCGAAACCGTCGCGGCGATCGCGGCGATCGTACAAAGAGGTGACCGCCCGAAGAAATACCGGTCCCGCATCCTTCGCGGGAGCGTGAGCCCGGTAGTCGTGGCCGTCGGCCTGTTCGCCGGAGGCGCCATCGCTGCAGCCGCGACAGGTAGTCTGCCGACGCCGGTCCAGCGAGTGGCATCGCGTGTCATGTCGCAGGTCGGGATCGACATTCCGACACCGTCAGCAGCTGCCCATCCCGAATCGGTTCCGCTCCGCGCTCCTGAGCCAACACCACGCTGCGGACCAGTGGTGCCCAGATGCCTGCCGGTCGCTCGCCATCCGACGACCCGTCACAGCACCGTTATCTCGCCGGGTAAGCGTGCACCAGCAAGCGAGCACCGACCGTCCCGCGGCAGCGGCGCGGTCAAGAAGAGCGGCGCCGGCCAGTCGGGCGGAGCCAAGGCCGGCGGGTCCCACGGCAGCGGCGCCGTCAAGAAGAGCGGCGCCGGCCACTCGGGCGGAGCCAAGACCGGCGTGACCCACCGCGGCGGCGCCGTCAAGAAGAAGAGCGGCGCCGGCCACTCGGGCGGAGCCAAGACCGGCGTGACCCACGGCAGCGGCGCGGTCAAGAAGAACGGCGCCGGCCACTCGGGCGGAGCCAAGGCCGGCGTGACCCACAGCGACGGTAAGGTCCACAAGAAGACCAGCGCCGGCCACGCGGGTGGGCTCAAGAAGAAGGGCGGTGGAGCCAAGACCGGCGGGTCCCACGGCAGCGGCGGCGGCAAGAGCACCAACCCGCCCTCTGGCGGTGGCGGCAAGAGCACCAACCCGCCCTCTGGCGGCGGCGGCAAGAGCACCAACCCGCCCTCTGGCGGCGGCGGCAAGAACACCAACCCGCCCTCGGGCGGCGGCGGCAAGAGCACCAACCCGCCCTCTGGCGGCGGCGGCAAGAAGGGCTCATGAAGCAGAGAACACGGACCAAACCATCCTCGCGACCCGCGACGAGACGATCGCTGCTATTGCGCAGAGATACTGCAAGATCGAGCGACGGGATCACGATGGTCGAGATGATCGTCGCAGTCACGCTTCTTGGAATCGTCCTGCTGCCGCTGGCACGAGTGTTCTACAACAGCCTGAACGCGGCTTCTTCGACGGGCAGCCGCCAGCAGGCGGCAGAGCTTGCGACGAGCGTGATATCGGATCTCCGCTCGGTGCCGTACCCGGAGGTCGGCTTTGCCGCCAGCGGATCCAACTCGCTCGCTTCGACCCTCGCCTCGGACCCGTCGTATGCCAACCGCGTCTCGACAAGTGGCCCCTACTTTTGGGACTGGGACAACGACGGAGACGTCTTCAGTGCCGTGGGCGGCAACGATGACGGCGCGACTAGTGACAGCGCGGACGAGCAGCTGGTTGTCGTCACGACTCAGCCAAGCTTCACCGTCGGTTCGTCGAACACGGCCTTCGCCCCCATCATGTCCGACGTGACCGCGAGCGGAAACACCTTCACGATCACGACGCACCTCGTCTACGCCTCCTCTTCCGTTCCGACGTGCCCTGGCTCGACTCCTTCTTTGACTGTGCTGACCCAGGCCTACGTCCGCGCGTTCGTGACCGTCTCATGGAGCAACGGACCCGTGCACGGTGAGAGCCTCACCCAAGACTCGATCATCTACCCAGGAGGCCAGGCCCCCTACGATGGACCACAGTTCAACTCAGCCGACACGCCTGCCGTTCCGATCAACGTCACTTCGTCCCAGACGACAACGACAGGTGACGTGAAGATCAGCTGGACCTGGAAGCCCTCCGCGAGCTGGAGCGCCACTCTGCCGAGCGGATGCTTCGCTGTCGGATGGTCCAACGAAGCTCAGGTGACGACATCGACCGGACTGCTCTCGAACACCGCTGTCTCGGCACCGGCGATCTGCACCATTACCTGCTCCGCGAGCTATACGGTCACTGGGCTCGACCCAGGGAGCCAGTACGTGTTCTTCGTCATCGCCTACTCGGCCGACGGAGTGGAGTCCGCCGAGTCGACCGACTCCTCGGCCGCGATTGCGCCGAGCGGTCCGTATGTGGAGAGCGTCACCCCGAGCTACGGACCGAGCCCGGGCGGGACTGTGGTGACTCTCGCTGGAACCAACTTCTCCGTCCCGACGATGCAGGTGAGCTTCAACGCGAGCGGCTCGACGAGTCCAACTTGGCTCACCGCGACCTGCGCCAGCGCGACAAGCTGCACGGTCGGCGCGCCGGCCGGATCGGGCTTCGAGACCGTCAACGCCGAGACCCCAACTGGACCCGGCGGAGCCGAGGTAGTGTCTCCGGCGCTCGCTGGCGACCAGTACTTCTTCTACTCCGCCCCCACAGCGTCCGGCGTCTCCCCGACTAGCGGGCCGGGCGGCACCTCTGTCACCGTGACCGGAACCAACTTCGTGCCGGGAACGACGTTCAAGTTTGGCGGCGCGAGCGCTACCGCGGTCTCATGCGTCTCCGCCGGCTACACGACCTGCACGATGACCGCCCCTAGTGGAAGCGGCACCGTCAACATCGTCGCGACGAACCCGCTGGGGAGCTCCGCGACGAGCCCGTCCGACCAGTACACGTACTCATGAGCAACCGCCACGGCAGCTGCCGGTACCGCTTGATCCACGATCGCAACGACTCCGCGTTCAGCCTGGTGGAACTGCTGGTGACGATGTCCATCCTTCTCATAGTGACCGCCATCGTTGCCATGATCTATGGGCCGCTGTCCTCGCAGGCGACCAATACGACCAACCTCGCGCAGAACGAAGGGCGCGTTCGAAAT
Organism: Actinomycetes bacterium; assembly: GCA_021796455.1. Taxonomy (GTDB): domain Bacteria; phylum Actinomycetota; class Acidimicrobiia; order Acidimicrobiales; family Bog-793; genus JAKACA01. Next base: position 1,688 of record JAKACA010000027.1, on the reverse strand, counting down.
GTCGTACGCGTGCTCGAAGCCGACCTCCGCTCAGCCGATCCACTCCTGCTCGTACCATCGTCGTTCACAGCTGACCCTGACGGAACCTCAAACTCCGGGCTCTATGGCACCAGCCCGACAGACATAGTCGCGATGTACGAGCCGACGGACAGGTACTCCCCCTGCCCGGGGTCGCCACCATCTTCTTCGTCGGCGGTGCCGACACCGTTCGAGGAGCAGCCTTTCGCGGCCAACGTGATCTGGGCCTACGATCCGGGCCCGGGAGCTAACGCCGGCACGCTCATCCGCTACAGCTACTGCGCAGCCAGCTCCTCCCCTTGGACTCCTGGAGTCGAGCTGAGAGACGTCGTGAACGCGCCCGCGAGCATGTTCACCTTGGCTCAGACTTCGTCGCCGCCAGCCCTGCAATCACAGACGCCCACGTCGACGACGATACCTAACCAGGCCGCGCCGGCATGTGGTCGCGTAGAGCGGATCTACATACAGGTGCGCTCGAGTGCCGAGCGCACTCCCTACACCATTCGGTCCGCCATTGACCTGCCAAATCAAGTCGCCGTCCAAACGGGAGCATGCTCATGACAGATACCGCCCGGCAGCCACCATTTGCGCGCGGCAACGAGGACGGCAGCCTCGTGCTCGTAGTCATCATCGTCGTGCTCCTTCTTCTCCTGGCTTCAGTGACCGTCGCCGCCGTCATACCAGGATTTCGTATTGCAACTACAGCCGCTAGCGGCGAGCAGGCCGTCGCGCAGGCGGACGCGGGCCTCAGCGACGCCCTATTTCGTCTCGACCAGATGGGCGACAACGTCACCGACTTCTGCGTGGGCAACCCACCGGCAAGCCTCATCCCGAGCGGTCTCACCTGCATGGTGAGTGGCTCCTCACCCCTTGCGAGCGCTCCCGGGTTGCAGTACGAGGTGGCGACCGACGTGGCTCCACCGTTACCTGCCGGAGTGGTCAACGAGGTGGTCATTACGAGCCATGCCGTGGCGGGCAATCAACAACGCACCGTCACGTCGACTGTGTACCGAGTGGCCGACGGCTTTGGCCTCTTTGGCGTCTCAGGACTTGACTCGCGCGGCGCCCTGAGCCAGTCCAACGTATTCGAGGTTGGCGGCTATCCGGTATCCGGGCCACTCGTCGGCGGCACCGTAGACGTTGGTGTCGGGCCGAGCGGCACCGCTAACTGCACGGGTAGCAGCACCGGTACGAGTATTGTCACGATCGGACAGCAGGGCTCCAACTCGCCAAGCTCCAGTCAGTGCCCTAACTGGACACAGGAACCGACTTCATTCGAACCGGCCGCACCGACCATATGCTCGGCCGGCCAAGTCTCGACTGCTTTTGCCCCATGTGTCAACACCTCGAACTTTGCGACGAACGGGGTTGGCGGCGCCACCTACTGCCCGCTGCCCGGAAGTGGCATCCCCAACACACTGAGCACGTCCACCGTCATCACGCCGCCGAGCCAGAACGCGGTATTCGACTGCAGCTCGACAAATGGTGCGCCGATCACCGTCATGACCGGCGCGAGCCTTCCATTCGGGCTATCGCAAATTCCGGCCGGTACGTACTACTTCAACAGCAATGCTGTGACGATTGGCAATATCAACCCAGCCTTGCTCGCGGGAGCGACCAACATGTTCATCCTCCCGAGCGCCTGTACTACAGGTAGTGGCGGTAATGCA